>JASHRU010000413.1 GCA_030037225.1 Candidatus Acidiferrales bacterium
AAAGTAGAAATTGTGAATGAAGCTACCGGCGCGGTGGCGCGCCGGCTGACGGCGGACGCTGCGGGTGCGTTCACGGCGCAGCTTCTCCCCGTGGGGTCTTACTCGGTCACGGTGAGCGCGAGCGGGTTTGCCACAACGAAGTACACGGCGGTGGTCGTGGTGGTGACGGAGACCACGCGCGTGACTGCGGTGCTGAAGGTGGCGCAAACCTCGCAAACGATCACCGTGGAGGCAGCGGTGGCCACGGTGAACACCGAAAACGCCACGACGGGTCAGGCGCTCGGCAGCGACGCAGTGACCGGGCTGCCGCTGGAGACGCGGAACTTCCAGCAGTTGCTGACGCTCTCCACGGGCGCGTCCGCCGATTTGAATAACGGTCTAAACCTGGGACGCGGCATCCCGTACATTCACGTGAACGGGGGGCGCGAGGACAACAACAACTACGAAATCGAGGGAATTTCGGCCGCCGATTACGCCTTCGGCGAACTGACCTATACGCCGGTGCCCAACCCCGAGGCGGTTCAAGAGTTCAAAGTGAGCACAAGCCTCTACGACGCGAGCCAGGGGCGCAATGGAGGCGGCAACATTGACGCCTCGCTGCGAGGCGGCACCAGCGCCTATCACTTCGACCTGTGGGAATTTTTCCGCAATACGGATTTGGACGCGAACAACTTCTTTTTGAACGCGGCGGACGAATCAAGACCGAGGGATCAGCAAAACATCTTCGGAGGCGATCTTGGCGGGCCGGTGGGCAAGAAAGCCTTCCTTGGATACTTTTACGTGAACTATCAGGGCACGCGGCAGCGCAGTGGCTACTCGCCGGGAACCTACATCGACACCGAAATTCCGGTATTGCCGACAGCGCGCGATGTGGCCACGCTGACGGCCACGTTCTTCCCAACCGGGCTGCCGGCAGGCGTGGCGGGGTTGGATCCCGTTGCCGTCAGCCTTCTGAACCAGAAAAGCGATCAATTTGGCGGCGGGGGCGGCGGATGGCTGCTCCCCACGGTTCCAGGAACTCCGGGGTTTAATGCCGACGGGGCGCTGAATTATGGGCCATTGGTGCTGAGCAGTCCGGGCAAGTTTAAGGACAACCAGTTCGTAATTGACTGGGACCGGCCGTTCCGCGGAGGGAAGGACCAGCTTGTGTGGCGTTTCTTCTGGTCCGATTCGGACACCTATGAGCCGTTCGGCGCCGATAACCTTCAAGTGCAAACGGGCGGTCTGCCGTCTCCCGCGAACCTGAATTTTCCGCTGGATATTCCTCTGCGCGGGCGGTTCGGGAGCATCGCCGAGACGCATCAGTTCTCGAACTTCGTGGTGAACGAGCTGCGGTTCGGGGTCAACGTGATCAGCGATTCGCTGAACAACGTGAACATCGTGACGAATTCAGAAGTGGGAATCGACAATCCCAGCGGAACGGCCGCAATTTACCGCTTCCAATTCGGGACCTGGCAGTTCGGCCCCTATCCGACTTCTGGCCAAAGCGCGCTTTCCGACGCGCTGGTGCTCACAGACACAGTGAGTTGGACGCATGGGAAGCATACGGTGCGAATTGGCGGCGAGGTGAACCACGTGAGCCTGCGCCGGGACCTTCCCGTGCTCAACAACGGCCTGCTTTACTTTGCGCCACCGCAATACAACACCGATTTTCAGAGCTTCCTGCTGGGCGCTCCGTTTTTCGGCGAAGTGGGTGGCGGGGCCAGCAATCACGATTACCGGATCCCCAGCTTCGCCTTGTACGCTCAAGATGATTATCGCCTGAGCCGGGAGCTGACCCTGAATATCGGATTCCGGGAGGAGTTCATTGGCGCGCCATACGACAAAGACTGCCATATTGGAAATGTGAACCCGGAGCTGGCGATAGACGGGCAGCCCTTCGTTTATCCGCAGTGTGTGAACAGCTACAACATTCCGGGCTTTGCGGGAACGCTGGCGCACTCCGGCCTGGACAATAACTACGCATCGGTGTGGGAGCCGCGGATTGGCCTGGCGTACGACGTGTTCGGCCACCACAATACAGTGATTCGCGCTGGCTACGGAATCTACGGCGTGCGCGAGGATCTGGGCGCGGTGGACAACCTGTCGTTTACGGCCCCAATCTTCCCGGTGTCTGTGCCGTTCCTTCCGCCGGCGGACAGCCTCGGATGCCTGCTGTTCGTGGGACAGAACTGCGCGAATGCGGCGCTCGTCCCGCCTCCCGGCGTGATCAGCGCCAACTACGTGCCCGTTCCATCGTTCTTCCAGGGTTTCGTGAACAACGTCACGGGAGCGCCGACTACAGACACGACTCAGACACCGGTGTTTTCCGGAAACGTGAACTCGGTGATCGGCCTGTTCGTTCCGTTTCACTGGATCGCGCCGACCACGCAGCAGTGGAACCTGACGGTGCAGCGCGAGCTGTTGAAGAACTGGTTCGTGGAGCTTGGTTACGTGGGAACGAAGGGAACACATTTGCGGGTGACCTACGATCCCGACGGGGCCACAATCCTGCAGCCGGGCCAGTCCATCACACTGACCACTCCGGCCGGTGTGCCCTATGTGATCACGCAGAACACTGCTTCGAACGCCCCGGCGCGGGCGCCGTTCGAGCCCCTCGGACCTTCGGCGTTCGAGGCGTTCTCGCCGATTTCCGATTCCCACTACGAGGCCTTGCAGCTCACCGTCTCCCATCATTTTTCCAAGGGCTTGTATTTCCAGAGCGCTTATACCTTCTCGAAGTCCATCGACGACGTCTCCACGGCCAGCGTGGCATTTCTCACGCGGTTCAACAATCAGGACATCGCCGCCGATTCCACGGGCCTGTCGGATTTTGACCGCCGCAACCGCTGGGTCACCAGCTTTGTGTACGATCTCCCCTTCTACAAGGACCGGCATGACTTTACCGGCACGGCGCTGGGCGGATGGTCGATCTCGGGCGTGCTGTTGATCCAGTCCGGAGAGCCGTTCAGCATCATGGATTCCGGGGGAGGTTCGGCCGTCGCCCTGGCCAGTCCGGCCGTTACGGCCAGTTTCGCGCCCGGATTCGGCTGCAGCAATGCGCTGAACCATGGCAGCCTGGCAACGCGGCTGGATAACTGGGTAAACCCACTCGCCTACATGCCCGCCCCTGTGGTAGGACCCGACGGATCTACGGGGTATGGCGATTCACCGCGGAACTGCGTAATCGGCCCCGGGCAAGGGAACCTGGACTTTACGCTGAACAAAAACTTCAAGATCGCGGAACGCCAGAATCTTCGGTTCCGCGTGGACTTTTTCAACTTGACGAACCATCCCTCGTTCGCCAACCCGTCGCTTGTGGACATCGAAAGCCCGGAAACGGTGGGGAAGATCACGTCCACGGTGGGCAATCCGCGGCTGGTCCAATTCTCTCTGAAGTATTCGTATTGACGCGGGATCAGCGCGGCGGAACATGCCGCTAACACACGAATGATTTAAGTCACCGGAGGGCGCGAGCAAAGGTTCGCGTTACTTCTGGTCCTTCATCTTCAGCCGGCTTTTGTTTTCCTCGAGAAATTCGCGCAGGCCGGGAGCGGCGTCGAGCAGGCGGATCCACTGCTCGTAATAGAGCGTGACGGGAAAGCGGCCGAGGCCGTACACGCTCACGCCACCCTTTTCGCCGACCCGGAATTCGAGGCTTCCGCGCCTCCGCGTGCCCTGCTGTTTTTCGAGTTCCGCAATACGTGCCATCAATTCTTCTTTGGTCGGTTCAGCCATGGAAAGCTCCTAGGACTCGCTCAAGACAGGTCGCGATTCTACCGCAAAGGCGCCTTGGCAGGTGCACGACCTGGCTGTGGCAGGCATGCGCGCCCCCCGCGACGGATGCCTTTACGGCTGGCCGGTGGTGAAGGCGAGAGTGAGGAGCGTCTCCTGCTCCATCTCATGGGCTTTGGCGGATCCCGTAGCGGGAGTGGCGCTGGCGGAACGCTTCACCGAGCGAACCGCTTTTCCAGCCGCCAGGCGCTCGAGCCGCGGGAGCACAAAGAAGAGCGCGCCCATGTTCGCCGGCTCCTCCTGCACCCACACGACTTCGTGTGCGTCGCGATGCTGCGCGAGGGCGTCGGCGAGATCCTGCTCCGGGAAGGGATAGAGCTGATCGAGAAAGATGATGGCGGTAGAGGAATCGGCGCGGCGTTTCCGTTCGGCGCGAAGCTCGTGGCCGATTTTGCCGGTCGAGAGCAGGATGCGCCGAGCGTTGTTGATTTCCGCGTCGCGGAGCACGGGGCGGAAATGCGCGCGCGTGAACGCCTCAATGGGCGACGAGGCGTCGGGATGGCGGAGCATGCTCTTGGGAGTGAAGACGACGAGCGGCTTGCGCCACTTGCGGAGCGCCTGGCGGCGCAGCAAATGGAAATACTGCGCAGCGTCGGACGGCTGGCAAATCTGGAAATTGTCGCGCGCGGCGAGGTGCAGAAAGCGTTCGATGCGCGCGCTGGAGTGCTCCGGCCCCTGGCCCTCGTAGCCGTGAGGCAGCAGCATGACGAGGCCGGAAAGCAGGCCCCATTTGTCTTCGCCGGCGGCGACGAACTGGTCGATAAGCACCTGAGCGCCGTTGGCAAAATCGCCGAACTGCGCCTCCCAGAGCACCAGGGCCTCCGGAAAATCGCGGCTGACGCCGTATTCAAAACCGAGCACAGCGGCCTCGGAGAGCGGCGAGTTGATAATTTCGCACCAGGCGTCGCCCGTGCCGATGTGCTCGAGCGGGAGGTAGGGTTCTTCCGTTTCCGTGTCGAAGAGCGCGGCATGCCGCTGGTTGAATGTGCCGCGGCGCGAATCCTGCCCGGAAAACCGCAAGGGAACACCCTGGCGCAAAAGGGTGGCGAAGGCCATCGCTTCCGCCATGCCGAAATCCAGGGGCCGCTGGCCGCGCGTCATCTCCAGGCGTTGCTCGAGCAGCTTTTGAACCTTCGGGTGGACATGAAAGCCTTCGGGGGCTTTGGTGAGCAATTCCCCGACGGTGCGCAGCTCCTCGGCTTTGACCGGCGTGGCCACTTCATATTCCGGCTTGTAGCGCCCGCCGAAGAAAGGCGCCCAATAGCCAGGCAGTTTGCGCATGGAAGGAATCTTGGCGAATTTGACGGCTTCCTTCTGTTGTTCAGCGAGCGATGCACGCACGCGCGCGGCCACCGGCTCGGGGTCGAGCCCGCAGCGTTCCGCGTAAATGCGCCAGAGCTGGGGGTGCTCCTTGATGTGGCGATAGAGAACGGGCTGGGTGATGGTGGGATCGTCCACTTCGCTGTGACCGTGGCGGCGATAGCCGATCAGATCCACCACAACGTCGCTGGAAAACGCGGCGCGATATTCGGCTGCCATTTGCGCCACGCGGGCCACCGCGTCCACATCTTCGCCGTTCACATGGAAGATGGGGATGGGCGCGCGGCGGGCCACATCGGAAGCGAACGGGGAAGTCTGCAAATCCTCGGGCAATGTGGTGAAGGCGATCAGGTTGTTGACGATCACATGAATCGTGCCGCCCACGGAATAGCCGCGCAGGCCGCCCAGATTCAGCGTCTCGGCCAGCACGCCCTGTCCGGAAAAGGCGCCGTCGCCGTGGAGAACGATCGGCCACACCTGCTGTCTGCCGGCGCGGCCGGCGCGCGTCTGCTTGGCATAGGCGCGGCCCATCACGACCGGGTCCACAAATTCGAGGTGGCTGGGGTTGGAGACGAGATGGATGTGCAGCGCGCGGCCGTTGCGGGCGCGGAATTCTCCGGTGGCGCCGCGGTGGTACTTGACGTCGCCGGCTCCCAGCACGCTGCGAGGATCGACGTCGGCGAAGCCGGCGAAAATTTCCGCCGCCTGCCGGCCGGCGGTATGCAGGATCACGTTCAGGCGGCCGCGATGGCTCATCCCGATCAGCGCATGATCGCCGCCGTAAGCGGCTGCGGTTTCCAGCACTTCATCGAGAAAGGGGATCACGGACGTGCTGCCTTCCAACGAGAAGCGCTTGGCGCCCGGATAGCGCGATTGAATGAACTGCTCAAAGAGATCCGCGGAGACCAGGCGTTCGAGCAGGTGCGCGCGGTCCGGGACGGGCGCTGCCGCTTCCATGCGCTCCTGAATCCACCGCCGGCGCGCGGGGTCGAGAATATGAGCGAACTCGACGCCAATGGTTCGACAGTAGAAGGCGCGCGCCGCGCGATGCTCCTCCGTGTCGCCTTCGAGCTCGGGGACGGGCGGCAAGCGGAGCAGGCCGAGCGGATCGAGGTCCGCCTCCAGATAGCCCCAGCGGCGGAAGGGCTCAAAGACTTGTTCGCGTTGTTCAATCAGCGTGGGCATCAGACGAATCACAAGGAGACGCGCCGGAGAAGCTATCTTGCCACAAACACGATTGCAGGGTGAGTGGGGCGGACCTTCAGCGCCGGGTGACGAAGCATGCCTCGCTGAGGCGCATGGGAGGAAAGCCGGCCTGCAGCCGCAAGGCCTGGGCTACTTGACTTCCCAGGTATCGCCGGTGTGCAGGAGTTTGTCGAGGTCGCCGGCGCCGCGCTTGGCGATGACCTGGTCTATCTGGCTGTGGATCACGTCTTCATAGCGCGGCAGGTCGTCCCACGCGCGGAGCACACCAATCGGAGTCGGGAACCCGGGCCGGTGCTCCATGTGCGAGAGCAGGAACGCATAGGAGGGCCGGGGGTGATGCGCGTCGTGCACCACCAGATCGGAGGCGCTGATTCCATTGCCCAGGGTAACCACCTCGATATCGCCGTCGGGCTTGCGCCGGATGCCCTTGTCGCGGTTTTTGCCGAAGATGAGCGGCTTGCCGTGTTCGAGCTGGAGCACGTGATCGGTGCGCGCATCCTTTTCCGTCAGCGAGGTCCACGCGCCGTCATTGAAGATGTTGCAGTTCTGCAGGATTTCAATAAAGGCGGAACCGCGATGCGCGGCAGCGGCCTTGAGCACCTCCTTGAGGTGCGCTTGGAAGACGTCCACCGAACGCGCGACAAAGGTGGCTTCCGAGCCGATGGCCAGAGAAACCGGATTGAAGGGCCGGTCCACGGAACCGAACGGAGTGGACTTGGTTTTCTTGTTGAATTCCGATGTGGGCGAATACTGGCCCTTGGTGAGCCCATAGATACGGTTGTTGAAGAGAAGTACCTTGACGCCCACGTTGCGCCGCAGCATGTGAATGGTGTGATTGCCGCCGATCGAAAGCGCATCGCCATCGCCGGTGGCAACCCACACTTCCAGGTCGGGCCGGATAGCCTTGATTCCAGTGGCGACGGCGGGCGCCCGGCCGTGGATGGAGTGGAATCCGTAAGTGTTCATGTAGTAGGGGAAGCGGCTGGAGCAGCCGATGCCGGAAACAATGACGAACTTCTCGCGCGGGATGCCCAGCTCCGGAAACACGGACTGCACGGCGGCGAGGATGGCGTAGTCGCCGCAGCCCGGACACCAGCGCACCTCCTGGTCGGTCTGAAAATCCTTGCGAGTGAGCGGAGGCGGCAGCGTAGCGGTGCTCATTGCACTTTCTCCCCATTCGACAACATCTCGACGAATTTATCTTCCAGTTCGTCCTGGCGGAACGGCCGGCCCTGAATCTTGTTCAGGCCCTCCGCATCCACCAGATATTTGGCTCGCAGCACCCAGAGCAACTGACCCAGATTCAGCTCCGGAACCAGCACCTTCCGGAAGCGGTTGATTACGTCGCCCAGGTTGCCCGGCAGCGGATTCAAATGCCGCAAATGGACGTGGCCAATCTTGCTGCCTCGGGCGCGCTGAGCCTTGACGGCGGCGGCGATGGAACCGGCCGTGGAGCCCCAGGAAATCACGAGCAAATCGCCTGACGGGTCGCCTTCCACGTTCACGTCGGGAATGTCTTGAACGATGGCGGCCACCTTGGCGGCGCGAGTGCGCACCATCTTCTCGTGGTTCAGCGGTTCGTAGCTGATGTTGCCGGTCACGTCTTGCTTCTCAATGCCGCCGATGCGGTGTTCCAGTCCGGGCGTGCCGGGAACGGCCCAGGGACGCGCCAGAGTGTTCAGGTCGCGCTTGTACGGTTGGAACGCGGCAGGGTTATCGGCAAACTTCACCGGGATCGCAGGTATTTCCTCTACGGTCGGAATTCTCCAGGGCTCGGCGCCATTGGCCAGATAACCGTCAGAGAGCACGACCACCGGGACCATGTACTTGATGGCGATGCGGCTGGCCTCGAGCGCAGTCCAGAAACAATCGGCGGGAGTGGAGGCAGCGAGCACGGGAATGGGCGCCTCCGAATTGCGACCGAACAGCGCCTGGAGCAGGTCGGCCTGCTCCGTCTTTGTCGGAAGGCCTGTGGAAGGGCCGCCGCGCTGAATGTCGCAAATCACCAGCGGGATTTCGACCGCGACGGCCAGACCCATGGCCTCCGTTTTCAACGCCATTCCCGGGCCGGAAGTCGTGGTGATGGCGAGCGCGCCCGCATACGCCGCGCCGATGGCAGAGGTGATTGCCGCGATTTCATCTTCGGCTTGAAACGTGACCACGCCGAAATCCTTGTAATGCGATAGCTCGTGGAGGATATCCGAGGCGGGCGTAATCGGATAGCTGCCCTGGAATAAGGTGAGCCCGGCCTTCTGCGCCGCGGCCACAAATCCGAGCGCCAGCGCCTGATTGCCGCTGATGCTGCGATACAGCCCCGGGCTCAGGTGCGCGGGAGGAATCTCGTAGCTGATCTGAAAGGCTTCGGTCGCCTCGCAATAGGAATATCCGGCGCGGAGAGCGAGCTTGTTGGCTTCGACGAGCAGCGGCTTGTTGTGGAATTTCTCCTCGATCCAGCGAACGGTGGGCTCCATCGAACGGTTGTAGAGCCAATAGCACATTCCCAGAGCGAAGAAATTCTTGCAGCGGTCTTTTGCCTTGGCGTCGATCTTCACCTCTTCCAGAGCCAGGCGCGTGAGCCGCTCGAGTTCGACCGAGAACAGGCGGTATTTGTCGAGCGAGTGGTCCTCGAGCGGATTGGATTCCATCTGCGCCTTGCGCAGATCGGTGTCCTGGAAACTATCGGAATTGACGATGAGGATGCCGTTGGCTTTCAGGTCGGCCAGATTCACTTTGAGCGCCGCGGGGTTCATGGCGATGAGCGCGTCCACGGCGTCACCGGGCGTGTACACCTCGTTCGACGAGAAATGGAGCTGGAATCCGCTTACGCCCGGAATCGTGCCGGCCGGGGCGCGAATTTCTGCGGGATAATCGGGAAACGTGGCGATGTCGTTGCCATAGAGGGCCACGGTGTTTGTGAACTGGCTTCCGGTCACCTGCATGCCGTCCCCGGAATCACCCGCAAACCGGATTACCGCGCGGTCGATCACTTCTCGCTTTGTTTTTGCCGCGACGGTTTCTACGAATGTGGACATGGCGTCACTCTTCCCCTAGTTCCGTTCGACTCCCGCCTGCCGCGAATGGTTTCCCGGCCGGGAGCGTGGCACCGGCAGAACTTCGGCAGACCCAGCGGCACAGAGCCGCACGAAGGAAAATCCGGTGAGGATTGCCCGCCGGGAAAACCTGCAGTGCCAAAAATAAGAATAGCACAATCACGGAGGACGGGATTGTGACGCGCGTCACCAGAGTGCGTGATTGTTCAATCGAGGACGGCTAGCGACGGGGGGAGCGGTCCGAAGGTAGGACCGCGGGCGCGAGAGCTTGGGCCACTTGCGGCCCCGCGGGCGGCAGCAACGCAATCCAGTGGTCGCGCTCGGCGAGGAATTGCGGGAGCTGCGCGCCGGAAACGGGATCGGCGGGCGGCAGCTTCAGCGTTTCGAAATTGCGGAACACGCCGTTCTGCTTGATGCGGAAATCGAGGTGCGGCCCGGTGGCCAGACCCGTGTGACCGACCAAGCCGATGCGCTGGCCTTGCTCGACTTGCTGTCCCGTGTGCACCAGGATCCGCGAGAGGTGCATGTACATGGTTTCGTAGCCGTTGGTGTGGCGAATGCGCACCAGATTGCCCTCGCCGCCGCCGCGCCCCGCAAAAATCACGCGGCCACCGCCGATGGTCTGCACCGGCGCCCCTTCCGGCGCCGCGTAATCAATTCCCAGATGCGGCCGGTAGATTTTGAGGATGGGATGAAAACGGCTGTAGCTGAAGTGTGAAGTGATGGGCGCATGGAACTGGAGCGGAGAACGCAGGAAGGCCTTCTTCATCGCCTTGCCGTCCTCGGCGTAGTAGGCCGGGTGCCCTTCGGCGTCGTGGAACAGCACGGCTTGGTAGCGGCGTCCCGCGTTGACGTATTCGGCCAGCAGGATGCGGCCGTAAACCGCGAGCGCGCCGTTCGCGTATTTCTTTTTTTCCACCACCAGGCGAAAGGTGTCGCCGGGACGGGGGTCCGTATTGAAGTCGATGTCCCAGCCGAAAATATCGGCCAGAGCCAGCGCCAGCTCAGGGCGCTCGCCGGCGTCCGTCACCGCGTTGAACAGCGAATCCTCCACCCGGCCGGCAATTCCCGAGCTCTCGCTGATGACGGGAATCGGCTTGATTTCGGCATGGAATTCGCCGGCCGAAGGAGCGATCCACAGATCGTGTTCCGGGTCGATGCGGTAACTGACCGCGCGCAATTCGCCCATCACGGAGCGGCCGATGGAAAGTTCATGGCCGGCACGAAAATGGCGGAAGTCGAAGACCGGCTGAGCCGCAACGAGGATGGGGCCGATGGCCTCCGGTGCGACCCCCATCTCAGCCAGCGAGCCCGAAAAGATTTGGCCGGAGCGCGCGCGGCCGTGGAAATACAGCACCACGTCGCGTTGCATCTCCACGGCAAGCTGCGCGGCGAGCGCCGCTTGCCGGGAAACATCCTGCTCCGCAGCTCGCCGGATGGAAGCGGACCAAGCGAGCCCGCCGAGCGCGGCGGCGACAACCACAACAAAAATTGCGCGGATCAATTTCCCCATGAGTCTCCCGGCGACGGCCAGTGTGTGTCCCCCGGGGCACCTTAGGCTAACCCGATTCCGATGCGGTAAAAAAGTCGGGAATAGGCGCGCGTTCCTCTCCATAACGTCCGATAACGTCGGGGAAGACCGCTGATATTTCCGCGCGCGTTGCCGATATGTCTGAGGGAGAGTCTGTGAGTTCCCTCGACAATACCGCTCGTACGCGAGGAGGCCTGCCGCCGAATCAGGCCACAACCATCACCCGGCATCTGCTTTGGAGGGCGCTGCTGGTCATGTTCCTTTCCGTGACCCTCTCCGATATGACTCTCGACTACTTCCGAGAGGGAACGGTTCACTACGACTCATTGCTCACGGGCATTGCTTCCCTGCTGATTGCGCTCCCGCTGCTCTTCATCGAAGTGGTGTTGCCGGCGGTGAAGCTGGTGGCCGCGGAAGCGGAGAGCGGGGCCCAAAAGCGCCTCGAGGCCATTCTGGAATCGGTGAGCGACGGCGTGGTCGTAAGCAGCCTCGAAGGCACGATTTTATTTGCCAACCGCGCCATGCACCAATTGCTCGGGCGCCCGTTGGATTCCATGAAAGGCCGGCGAACCGGAGATCTGTCTCCCAGTTCCTATCGCGAAGCTCGCGCTGCAGACATCGCCGCATTTCTGGCGGGCGAGCCGGGCACGTTGCTGAACCAGGGGCCGAAGGAAGGGACGGCTCTGCGGGCCTCGGGAGAGGAGTTTGCGGTGGAAATCACCTGGAACTCTCTTCCCGCGCTCAACCCCTCCGAAAAACCTCAGTTCGTCGCGATCCTCCGGGAAATCACTGCCCGCAAACGCCGCGAAGCCGCGTTGCGCGAGAGTGAAGCCCTGTTCCGCACGCTGGCCGACATGGCTCCGGCCTTCATCTGGATGGCTGACGCCCAAGGCCAACTGAACTATCTGAACAAAGGGTGGCTCGATTTTCGCGGGCACACGCTGGAGCAGGAGCTGAATTTCGGCTGGGCGGAAGGGCTGCATCCGGATGATTACCAGCGCTGTTTGGATACGTACGACCAGACGGTGAAGACGCGCACCCCCTACGAGATGGAATACCGAATGCGCCGGCACGATGGAGAATACCGCTGGCTCTTGGACCGCGGTGTTCCGCTGTGGGACGCGGAGAGAAATCTGGCGGGGTTCATTGGCTTGTGCGTGGATGTGACCGTCCGGAAGCAGGCGGAGGATTCACTGCGCGCCAGCGAGCGGAGATTCCGCGAATTGCTCGAGGGGTTGCCCGTAGCTGTGCGGATCGTGCAGGACGACAAACTCGTTTTCGCCAATCTGGCCGACGCGCACCTGCATGGTTACTCCCGCCCGGAACAGGAACTCGGGCTCGATCCGAGCGGTCAGGTGGCGCCGGAGGAGGTCGAACGGCTGGCGGACTTGCACCGCAGGCGGGTAGCGGGCGAACCGGTTCCCAGGCGCTGCGAAGTCCGCCGGCGCCGACGGGATGGCTCCGAACTACTGACGGAGATCGAAGCCGAAAGAACGTTTTTCGACGGCCGCCCGGCGAGCCTGGTGGTAATCCGCGACCTGACGGACAGAAAACGCGTAGAAGTGTACGAGAAGCTGCTGCCCGTATGCTGCGTATGCGGAAAGATTCGCAATGACGACGGGGGAGCCCAGGGTGAGGGAGCCTGGCAGCGGCTGGACCAGTACCTTTCCCGCCATTCAGACGCCGAGTTCAGCCACACGTTTTGCCCCGATTGTTTCCACGAGTACAAGCAGAGAAATCTTCCCGGACGATAGCACAGGCAGGCGGCGCGGTGGGGATACGAGAGAGGGAACGAGCACCGGCCAGCCTTCGCCGGAAGCGGTCAAACCTTTTACTGGTTGCCGGTGAACGCGGGTGCGAGTCTCTCTTCTGCGGCTAAAGCGGGGGCGGGATAGTTGAGGGCATGCAGGCGATGGTAGATCTTTCCAGCTACGGCGCTGGCCGTCGGCCCGTTGATGCGGTGGCGATAACCACGCAGCAGCACCACCACCACTAGCCGGGGATGCTCGGGGTTGCTATAGGAAGCGTACCAGCCGAGCCGCCGGCCGTCGTCAGAACAGGTACCCGTCTTCCCCAGGATTTCATCACCTTCAGGATCAAATGCCCGCTTGGCGGTGCCGTACAGCACCGCGGCCAGCATCCCTTCGCGGACGTCGGGCAACAGGTGCTCCACATCCAGTTTCCGATGAACGAGCGGGGTGAAGTTCCTGCGCTCCTCGTCCGTGTGGGGGTATTGGAGATAGTAGAGGGTGCCTCCATTGGCCAGCGTAGATGCTACGCCGGCGAGTTGGAGCGGGGTGATCCGGAATCCCTCGCCGAAACTCGACATACGCGCCACGCCACCCCGCTCGGGAGGTACTTGCGGCACTTCCCCGGGGCGCTCCTGGGGGATGTCGCGGCCAACCGTCTCGCCCAGCCCGAACTCACGGGCGTACTTTGTCACTGTGTCGAAACCCATTTGGCTGCCCAGCGACTCGAAAAAGGTGTTGTTTGAATGCGCGAGGGCTTCCGTCAAGTTCATGTAGCGGCGGCGGGAGACTCTCAACATGGAGTCGCGGGTCAGGATCCCCTCGTTCAGGGCCGCGACCGCAATCACCGGCTTGATGGTGGAGCAGGGGATGTAATCGGCGCCGAAAACCAGGGGCTGGTTGACGGCCGACAGGATGCGTCCGGTGTTCGGGTCCACGACCACGACCCCGCCGTCCTCGTGGCCCAGGGCTTCGACCACGGCCTGACGGACCACCGGGTCGTCGAAGGTGGCCACGTCGTCCTTGCTGGGGTCAATCAGGACGGGGCGGCGGTGGTGCACAGGGACTGTTGAATTGACGCCCGTAGCTGTGGGCTTGGCCGGAGTGCCGCCCGGGGCCGCGACAACTGTGCCGGGAACAAACACGGCACTGGCGAGCAGCACCGCGGCAGTCAGACCCTGGCGTGATAGCGCGTTCATTCTTCGCCCCGGTCGGAGGCCGTACGCATGGCCCCTGACCTCGGCAAAGTCTAGAGAAGAAAGAGGTCTATGGCAAGAAGAACGTCGTACAGTGTTGCCGGGACGAATGGCCAGCCGTCCCCAGGACCCAATGACCCAGGCGATACTGGGAGGCGTGCCTAATTAAAAGTGGTAATGGCAAGTATCTGCGCTGCCTAACCGCGTGTGACCTCTATCACCTGAGTCAGCGAGCTGCCCGCGCCTTCACAGCAACGCTGGGGTGCGTCGTAGCCAAGGTCGGTTTAGCCGGCTCCGGCTCGACTTGCGGCCCGCTGGCGATGCCTAGCGACTTTCGCACGGCTAACTCGAGCTTGTCGGCGATATCGGAGTTCTCTTTCAGGAAGACCCGGGCACTCTCGCGTCCCTGGCCTAGGCGTTCGCCGCCGAAGGATAGCCAGGTGCCGGACTTTTCCAGGATTCCCTTCTCAAGGCCGATATCGAGTAGGTCGGTCTCCCGGGATATGCCTTCTCCATAAAGGATATCGAATTCGGCTTCGCGGAACGGGGCGGAGAGCTTGTTTTTCACTACTTTCGCCCGGGTTCGCGAGCCGACTACCTTGTCGCCTTCCTTGATCGCCTGGATGCGCCGGATGTCCACGCGAACGGAGGCGTAAAACTTGAGGGCCCGGCCGCCCGTGGTAGTTTCCGGGTTGCCGAACATCACCCCGATTTTCTCGCGAATCTGGTTAATAAAGATGAGGCAGGTCTTGGACTTGGAAACGATGGCTGTGAGCTTGCGTAGAGCCTGAGACATCAGCCGGGCCTGTAGTCCCATCTGGGGGTCGCCCATGTCGCCTTCGAGCTCGGCCTTGGGGACGAGCGCAGCCACCGAGTCCACCACAACGATGTCCACCGCATTCGTACGGATCAGCGTTTCAGTGATCTCCAGGGCCTGCTCGCCATTGTCCGGCTGGGAAACGAGCAGATTGTCCACGTCCACGCCCAGTTTGCGGGCATAGACGGGATCCAAGGCATGCTCCGCATCAATAAAGGCCGCCTGGCCCCCGAGTTCCTGCGCACTGGCAATGGCGTGGAGCGCCATGGTGGTCTTGCCGCCCGATTCCGGGCCGAAAATCTCAATTACACGCCCCCGCGGGAAGCCGCCCACGCCCAATGCGGCATCGAGCGAAACTGAACCCGTGGGGATCACGCTGACGGGCACAAACACATCCTTGCTACCCAGCCGCATGATCGAGCCCTTGCCGTACTGCTTCTCGATGGCGCTGATCGCCGAATCCAACATCTTCTGTTTTTCGTCCGCCATGGCTGCTCCTCGTGATCCAGGTGTTTACCGGCCGGATACGTCCCCAAGGTCTAGAGGCCGGAGTGTACTATAAGGGGCCCTTCCCGGTTCGGGAATCTACAGGGGGCATCCTAGCCAAAAGGCGAAGAAAAAGCAAAGGCTATTTTCGCCCTCGTTCCCTGCCTCGAAACACCTAGGAATACCGGTAGAAGCCGCGCCCGGTCTTCCTCCCCAGCCAGCCTGCCGCCACATACTTCCGGAGCAACGGGCACGCCCGGAAGCGCGGATCGCCGATCCCTTTGTAGAGGACCTCCAAGATATCGAGACACACATCCAGGCCGATAAAGTCCGCCAGTTCGAGCGGCCCCATGGGATGGCTCATGCCCGTCTTCATGACCGTGTCCACGGCTTCCGGAGTGGCCACTCCCTCCATCACCGCAAAGATAGCCTCGTTGATGAGCGGCATGAGCACCCGGTTGGAAACGAAGCCGGGAGAATCGTTGACCGCCACCGGCCTCTTCTCCAGCCGCTCGCACAGCTCCATTGTGGTTTGAAACGTCTCGTCGCTGGTGGCCAGCCCGCGAATCACCTCGACCAGCGCCATTACGGGAACCGGATTCATAAAGTGCATGCCCACAAAATGCACGGGTCGCGAGGTGGCCGCGGCAAGCTGGGTGATGGAAATGGATGATGTGTTTGTGGCCAGGATGACGCCTGGCCGCAGCGCGGCATCCGCTTCCTTCAGCACGCGCATTTTCAACTCAGCAGACTCCGGCACGGCTTCGACGCAGAAGTCGGCCGGCGCCACGGAGGCGAACTCCGTGGTGAGCAACAAACGCCCCAGGATGGCGGGACGGTCGGACTCCGCCACTTTTCCCTTCTTGATTTCGCGGTCCAGGTTCTTGCTGATGGTTTCCAGCGCGCGATCCAGAAAACGCTGTTCGACGTCGCGAAGGATCACCTGAAATCCCGACCGGGCGAACACATGAGCGATACCGTTGCCCATGGTGCCCGCGCCGAGCACGGCAACTTTGTGAATCTCGCTGGTTGGCACGAGTGCGTCTCCGGCAGCAAGCCTGCGGAGAGTAACACAGCCCAGAATTTGGCGCGCGCAGGGTTCTTACGCCCCGGCCATTCGGCCCGTCCCCGTTATTGCGGGCGCGCCGTGCAGGGAAGCACCGCAGCATCGCCGGTGCGCGGGCCCGCGCGCGGCGCCACTGACGGGTTGTTGCACGAGGTGGTCTTCGTCGCTATCGGCACTACCACCGCCGGTACCACGATGCTCACCACTGCCGTGGCGATGATCAGCGCGCTGTGCGACACCGCTGCCGCTACTCCCGCTCCTGCGGCCGCTCCGCCTCCGCCCGCTCCTCCTCCCGCCCCTGCGGCTCCCGCCCCGCCTCCCGCTCCCCCGCCCACCGACGTGTTCTGCACGCTCGCCACCGACGCGCTCGGCGGCGTCGGCGTGGGCGCCGAGGGCGTCCCGCTGCCCCGCACCGCGGCCGTGAACCCCGCCGCGATCGTCACGCATTGCCCCGTCAGATTGCACAGGTTCACCGAGCCCTCGAATACATGTATGCTCGTAATTTCGTTCGCGAATTCCGCCGCGAAGTCCGTCCCCACCACTCCCGCCACCGCCGTCGGCGTGCGCACCTCGAAACTCCCTCCCGGCTTCGTCAGCCGGATCGCGCTGGCGCGCAGCCTCCCGTACGCCAACTGCACCTGCGTGCGCTGATTCGCCGCATCATGCTCCACCACCCGGATCTGCGAGTTCGACCCCACGTTCAGGATCGACCCGTCGTCCAGCACGATGCGCGCCCGCCCGGCGTTGTCCGTGGTCACCAGATCCCCCCACGCCACCTTGGCGCCCGCGTTCGCCAGATGCACCTTCGTCCCGTGCTGCAGGTTCACGTCTGGAATCATCCGGCTAATCTGCCCGGCGCTCTGCTCCTGCGCCCCCACCGCCGCCGCCAACGCCAGCCCCACGGCTACGGCCAGCAGCCCCCACCCTCGAGTTCGCGTTCTCATGCTCTTCCTCCGTCGCGGCACCAGCCCGCGCTCGCCTCGCTTGCTCCGTTCCTTCGCTCTCCCTCGCTCAGGTTACGTTGATCGTCAGCGTCAACGTCCTCACCACTCCGCCCGGTGCTGTAGCCGTCACCGGCAGCGTGTACGTCCCCGCCGGAGTGGTCGGCGCCCCTGGAATCGCCGGCGGCGGATCCTTCACGCATGCCGCCCAGGTCATCACCAACAGCACCAGCAGCACCATCGCGCATGCCGGAACCATCCGCCGCGCCCATCCGCGTCCCGAGCCCGACGAGCGCCCGCGCCACTGGATGGCCAGCAGCACCGCCAGCAGCAGCACGACACCTACCGGTGGCGCCGTCCACGGCGGG
This sequence comes from Candidatus Acidiferrales bacterium, assembly GCA_030037225.1. GTDB lineage: Bacteria > Acidobacteriota > Terriglobia > Acidiferrales > UBA7541 > JOPF136. Next base: position 17,504 of record JASHRU010000413.1, read on the forward strand.
CCCGTCGAGGGCGCCCGCGGCCCCACCAGGCTCACCGTGCAGTTCGTCTGGAACGTCAGATACACCGTCATCGCCGCGCTCGGACTCGTCGTGATGGTCACCGTCGGCGTCGGTATCGTACACAGCACCGTATTCGTCGCCGGCGTCACCGTCCCGCACGCCACCGTGACCGGCCCGATGAATCCTGTGTTCGGCGTAATCACCAGCGGGAAGATCGCCGACTCTCCGGGCGTCAGCGTGACCACCGCTCCGTTCCCTCCCAGCGC
>JASHRU010000414.1 GCA_030037225.1 Candidatus Acidiferrales bacterium
TGCTCTGCTCGACCACATCCTCCCCCGCGAGCAAGAAATGAGCATAGCACCCGGTGACGCGTCCGCCGTGGCGGCGGGACGAGACATGCGAAACGGTTAATGGCCGAAACGCGGCGAGATGACCGGGGACTCAGAGACAGTGGAGAGGCCGTCTCATTTTGTAGCGGAAACTACCCCCCCACCCCCCACATCTTGTATCTGCACATTCCAAAAGAGTTAGCGGCCTCCGGAATCTACTGCATTGAAACTACGGGACTTTAAGTAGCTGTAGAATGTGCAGATGCGAGAAGGTTTCGTAACTGCACGTTCAAAGGGCTTAGAGGAACGAGACGGACATAAGTTGTGTAAGTACACATTCTAGTACACTTAGCCTGGATTCGCCCGTTCCTGCCACGAATTGGTTCGCCCAGCGGCATCAACATTTTGGCTTACATATGATAACAGAGCTTAATATGTTTGTCAAGCAGTAAATTATATGGAAAATGGAAGGTTAGGGACTGACGGCCGAGAGACGGGTGGCAGCGGCGGCGCTCCAGGGATATTGCAGGGCGATGCGAGAGTGCGCCGCGTCCCATCGCTGACGCGCTGGGCTATCGTGAGACGCGCCGAGGGCGCTGCGGAACAGAAGCGGGTCAATGCGCGCAGAGGTGCAGACCAGGGGCTGGGGTCCGGAACAGGAGCCATCCTGAGGTTCGGCGCTGCGTGAAGACGCCAAGCTCAGAGACGGTAGCGGGATGACACTGCCGGAGACGGTGTGATAGCATGCGCAGCGATTGAGCATGCCGCCGCAATACATTCCCGTGCTGATCTTCGCGGTGCTGGCAGCGGCGTTCCCGGCCGTCACCCTGCTGATTTTTGCGCTTATCCGGCCCTCGACGGGCGCAATCGGGGCGAAATTGAAGCCGTACGAGTGCGGAATTGCGCCGGAGGGTGACGCGCGCGGGCGGTACTCCGTGCGCTTCTACATCGTGGCCATTCTTTTTGTCATCTTCGACGTGGAAACGGTATTCCTGTTTCCGTGGGCCGTGGATTACCGCCTGCTGGGAATCTACGGGCTGATCAGCATGTTCGTGTTTCTGGGCATTCTGATCGTTGGGTACGTCTGGCTCTACCGCAAAGGCGCGCTCGAGTGGGTGTAGAGAAGAGAGGTGGAGGCTAGAAGTTAGAGGTTGGACAGAGGGGGAACGAGAAACCGTCCAGCCGGGAATGGTGGGAAATCCGAACTGGAGAACTTCAGGCGCCTGCTAATTGCTATGGGAATCGAACCTCCGGAAAAAGATCCCGCGCAGTCCACACCGCCAGAACGGGAAGGGAAGCCCGCTGAATCAGTTCCGGCGGAAAAGTCCGCGACGGCGGATAAACCCGTCGCGTCCACATCCGCGGACAAGCCCGCCGCGGCGGACAAGCCCGCGAAGCCAGCCACGCCGGCAGCGGCGGCTCCGCCGAAGCCGCCCCCGCCCCCGCCGAAGCCGAAAGAGGGTCCCACACCGCTCGACAATGAACTGGTAAAGCGGTTCAAGGCAAAGTTTGGCGAGGCGGTGCGCGAGGCCTGGCTGGACCGGAAACAGGCGATTCTGGTGGTGGATGCGGCGAAGCTGCGCGCCATTTGCCAGTATGCGCGGGACCAGGAAAAATTCGACATGCTCACCGATTTGACGGCCGTGGACTGGCCGAAGCGCGAGAAGCGGTTCGAGGTGATGCTGAACCTGTATTCGTTTCCGAAGAACGAACGGCTGAGGATCAAGGCGCACGCCGGGGACGGCGAGATGGTGCCGAGCGTCATCACCGTTTGGCCGGCGGCGGGATGGCTGGAGCGGGAATGCTTTGACATGTTCGGGATAGGCTTCGAAGGCCATGCGGGACTCAAGCGCATCCTGCTGCCCGACGAGTGGCAAGGGCACCCGTTGCGGAAGGATTACGACATCCTGCAGCAGGACGAGGCCTGGGTGCACGAAAATCTGGGAATTGAGAGCGGACAATAGCCGATGGACGAAACGGAAAACACGGCCGCGCTGCCCGTGGAGATGCCCATCCCCGGGGCGGACGAAATCGTCCTGAACATGGGGCCGCAGCACCCTTCGACGCACGGCGTGCTGCGCGTGAAGCTGAAGCTGGACGGCGAGCGCATCGAGGGCTCGGAATGCATCATCGGCTACCTGCACCGGGGCGTGGAGAAAATCGCGGAGCATCGCAGTTACCAGCAGTTCGCGCCGTATGTGGACCGCATGGATTACGTGGCGGCGGTTTCGAACGGGCTGGGATATTGCGAGGCGGTGGAAAAGCTGCTGGGCGCGGAGGCGCCGCCGCGCGCGAAAGTGGTGCGGACGATCCTGACGGAGCTGCAGCGGATCGCGAGCCATCTGCTGTGGCTGGGGACGCACGCGCTGGACATCGGCGCGCTGACGCCCGTCTTTTATTGCCTACGCGAGCGGGAGGAAGTGCTGAAGATTTTCGAGAAATATTGCGGCGCGCGGCTGACGACGCACGCCTTCCGCATCGGCGGGCTGCAATACGAGACCTACGACGGATTCGAGCACGACGTGAAGCGGTTCTGCGACGACTTTGAGAAAAAGGTGGAAGAGTACGAGCAGCTATTGACGGGGAACCGCATCTGGGTGGGGCGCACGAAGGGAATCGGGATTCTGACGGGAGAGCAGGCGATTGCGCTGGGAGTGACCGGGCCGCCGCTGCGGGCGAGCGGAGTGAAATGGGACATACGCAAGGCGATGCCCTATGCGGCGTACGAGCAGTATCAATTCGAGATACCGACGGGGCAGAACGGCGACACGTATGACCGGTATCTGGTGCGCATGGAAGAGATGCGGCAATCGCGGCGGATCTGCCTGCAGGCAATTGAGAACATTCCGACGGGGCCGATCATGGCGAAGGTGGGCAAAGTGCTGAAGCCGCCGCCGGGCGAGGTGTACCACTCGATTGAGGCGCCGAAGGGCGAGATCGGTTACTACGTGGTGAGCGACGGGACAGTGCAGCCGTATCGCGTGCGGGTGCGGCCACCGTCGTTCATCAATCTGCAGGCGTTTGACACCATGGCGCGAGGGCATCTGGTGGCGGATGTGGTGGCAATTATCGGGACGTTGGATATCGTGCTGGGGGAAGTGGACCGGTAGAGAGGCAGTGGAGCGTGGTTGGTTGCGGACATGGGGCACGACATGTCGTGCCCCTACGAAGGATGAGGGAAGCGGGCAGGTAGCGAGGCGGGCAGAGCAGGAAGAAGGGGGATTCGGCGGGTGCTTCAGGAAGCGTACTTCCTACTGAGCAACTACATCTGGCAGATCGTGGACGGGCTGGTGATCGTCGCGATTTTTCCGCTATTGGCCGGTTATGTGGTGCTGCTGGAACGAAAAGTGATGGCCGACATGCAGGCGCGGCTGGGCCCCATGCGCGTGGGCCCGCACGGGCTGCTGCAGCCGCTGGCGGATGCAGTGAAATTGATGATCAAAGAGGACATCATTCCGGAGAGCGCTGACCGGGCGATATTCTGGCTGGCGCCGGTTCTTTCGGTGTTCGCAGGGATGCTGTCGTTTGCGGCAATTCCAGTTGGCCCGGGATTTTTGATTGCGGACATGAACATCGGGCTGCTGTTTATTTTTGCGGTGAGTTCGATGGGCATTTTCGGGATTGTGCTGGGCGGGTGGGCGTCGAACAGCCACTACTCGTTGATGGGCGCGCTACGCAGTTCGGCGCAACTTGTGAGCTACGAAGTGGCGGTGGGGATGGCGATGGTGAGCGGGCTGCTGCTGGCCGGCACGCTTTCCATGAAAGACATTGTGGAGTATCAGGCACACAGCGGCTTCTGGCTGGTGTTCGTCGCGCCGGTGGGATTCGTGATTTACCTGATTGGCTCGGTGGCGGAAACGAACCGCGCGCCGTTCGATCTGCCCGAGGCGGAGTCGGAACTGGTGGCCGGCTACATGACGGAGTACAGCGGATTCCGCTGGGCGCTCTATTTCCTGGCTGAGTATTCGAACATGGTGGTGGTGGGGTCGGTGGCGACGACGCTGTTTCTGGGCGGGTGGCTGCGGCCATTCGCGGGGACGCATGCGATGGACTTCCTGGATTTCGCGCCGCCGCTCGTGATGCTGGGCGTAACCGGCTATTGCGTTTACCGCATTCCGAAGCAGACGGGGTGGGACCAGAAGTTCATCATGGCGATTTTCGCGGGAATCTGTTTTGTGGTTA
>JASHRU010000038.1 GCA_030037225.1 Candidatus Acidiferrales bacterium
GTACTGGCAGGCGCAGAGCGGGATCAAGGACGCGAAGGCGTTCGAGGCGTATTGGGAGACGTCGCTGCACGACGGAGTGGCTGCGGGCACGGCCCTTTCCGCGAAGCCTGCGCCTATATCCGCCACGTTCCTCTCCAGCCTGCCGGCCGCGCCTGCGGCTGTGACGGGCGTGGAAGTGATGTTCCGGCCCGACCCCACGGTGTTCGATGGACGTTTCGCCAACAATGGCTGGCTGCAGGAATTGCCGAAACCGTTTTCCACGCTCACGTGGGACAACGCGGCAATTCTGAGTCCCGCCACGGCGAGCAAACTGGGCGTGTCGAATGGCGAGACGTTGAAGCTGGTCACTCCGACGCGGGAGGCCGCCGTGACCGCGCCCGCCTGGGTGCTTCCGGGACAGCCGGACGACTGCATAACGCTGCATCTGGGTTACGGACGCACACGCGCGGGGCGCGTGGGCAGTTTGCAGGGATTCGATGCGGGCGAAGTGCGGCTCTCGGCAGCCATGTGGGTTGCCTCGGGGATGCGCATCGAGAAGACGGGCGATTCGCACCTGCTGGCTTCCACGCAGCACCACCACGTGATCGACAAACAAGGGCACAGGCTGGAGGAAGAGAGCGAAGCCGCCGGCGAGCGCGACCTGGTGCGCGTAGCCACACTCGAGGAGTTTCGGAAGAACCCCGCGTTCGCGAAAGACGAGGAGCCGGAAAAGACGGCGGGGCTGACGCTCTATCCCGGGTTCAAGTACGAAGGCTACTCCTGGGGCATGGCCGTGGATATGCAGAACTGCGTGGGCTGCGGCGCCTGCGTCGTGGCCTGCCAGGCGGAAAACAACATCCCTGTGGTGGGGAAGACGGAAGTGTCGCGCGGGCGGGAGATGCACTGGATCCGCGTGGACACGTACTACCGCGACCAGGCCGCTGGCGACCTGAAGAATCCGGAGGTGTATTACCAGCCTGTGCTGTGCATGCACTGCGAGAATGCGCCCTGCGAGGGCGTGTGTCCGGTGGGCGCGACGGTGCACAGCACCGAGGGGCTCAACGAGATGGTTTACAACCGCTGCGTGGGCACGCGGTATTGCTCGAACAACTGCCCCTATAAAGTGCGGCGGTTCAATTTCCTGCTGTTCTCCGATTGGACGACGCCGAGCCTCTACGGTGCGCGCAACCCGAACGTGACGGTGCGCAGCCGCGGCGTGATGGAGAAATGCAGCTACTGCGTGCAGCGCATCCAGGCGGCGAAGATCGAAGCGGACAAAGAAAATGACCGCGTACTGCGCGACGGCGAGATCCTCACCGCATGCCAGCAGGCCTGCCCCACCGAGGCGCTCGTTTTCGGAAATATCAACGACCCAAAGAGCCGCGTGGCCCGCTTGAAGGCACAGGAACGGAATTACGCGCTGCTGGAAGATTTGAACACGCGGCCGCGGACCACGTACCTGGCGCGCGTGCGCAACCCGAATCCGGAAATGGAGGGATGAACGAGGGATTATGAGCCGGCCGAAACTCTACGGATTGATGGCCGAATTCGATTCGCCCGACGCGCTGCTCGCGGCCGCGCACAAGGCGACGGCTGCCGGCTACCGGCGCATGGACGCGTATTCGCCCATGCCCATCGAGGAACTGGCGGAGGCGGTCGGGTTCCATCACACCTCGCTGCCGCTGGTGGTGCTGTGCGGCGGGATTCTGGGCGGTATCACCGGATTCGGCATGCAGTATTACGGGAGCGTATTCACCTTCTCGCAAAATGTGGCCGGAAAGCCGCTGAATAGCTGGCCGGCGTTTATCCCCATCACGTTCGAGCTGACGGTGCTGTTCGCGGCGCTCACGTGCGTCTTCGGAATGCTGGCCATGAACGGTCTGCCCACTCCCTACCATCCCGTGTTCAATGTGCCGAATTTCGCGCTGGCTTCGCGCGACAAATTCTTCCTGTGCATCAAGGCGCGCGACCCCAAATTCGACGCGCGCGCGACGCGCGAATTCCTGGAAGGGCTGGGACCGGTCGAGGTGAGCAACGTTGAGACGTGAGCCAGGAAAATCCGGTGCAGGGCCCCGCGCGGCGCGCATTGCCGCCGCCGCGCTCGCCGTGTGCCTCTCGGGTTGCCGGCTCGACATGCACGAGCAGCCGCGCTACAACCCGCTGGCGAAGACCGACTTTTTCGGCGACGGGCGCGCGGCGCGGCCCGTGGTGCCGGGCACGGTGGCGCGCGGCCACCTGCGGCTCGACGAGCACCTGTACACGGGAAAAGTGAACGGGCAGCTGGCCACCACGTTTCCGTTCCCGATCACGCGGCAAGATCTGGAACGCGGCCAGCAGCGATACAACATCTATTGCCTGCCCTGCCACGACGCCGCGGGCACCGGCCACGGCATGATTGTGCTGCGCGGGTTTCCTCCGCCGCCGTCGTATCACATCCAGCGGCTTCGCGAAGCGCCGGTCGGCCACTTTTTCGACGTCATCACCAACGGCCTGGGAAACATGTACGGCTACGATTCGCGCGTGAATCCGGAAGACCGCTGGCGGATCGCGGCCTACATCCGCGCGCTGCAATTGAGCCAGTCGGCGACGCTGGCGGATGTGTCGCCGGATGAGCGGGAATACCTGGAGAAGCTGCCGAAATGAGCGTTAGCGATCTACCCGACGTGCAGCTCGAGCAGGCACAAAAGCCGGCGCTGATCGTGGGCGTGGGCGCGGCCGTATTGCTTGTCGCCATGGCTTTTGTGGGAGCAGACCGCGACCAGTTTTTCCGGTCCTATCTGTTCGGCTACGTGTTCTGGCTCGCGTTTCCGCTGGGTTCGCTGGCGCTCTTGATGCTGCATCACCTCACGGGCGGTGGCTGGGGATTCGTAATCCGCCGGCTGTGCGAGGCGGGGGCGCGCACGTTTGCGTTGATGGCCGTGCTGTTTCTGCCGCTGGCGGTGGGAATTTCGCGTCTGTATCCCTGGACCCGCGCCGGATGGGCTGCCGAGGCGGCAAAGCACGCTCCCTTCAAAGCCACCTACCTTTCGCAGCCGTTTTTCTTCACGCGCGCGGTGATTTATTTTGTGGTCTGGATCGGCCTCGGCTACCTGCTCAGCAAATGGTCGATGGAGGAGGACCAAACGGGCGACCCGGGCATGCACAACCGCATGGAAGCCCTGAGCGCGCCCGGATTGATTCTGTACGGCCTGACGGCCACATTCGCGGTGATCGACTGGGTGATGTCGGTCGATCCCGACTGGATGTCCACGATGTACGGGCTCATTTTCGTGGTGGTCCACGTGTTCACGGCCATGGCCTTCCTGATTTTCATGGCCAGCCGGTTCGCCGACCACGAGCCCCTGGCGAAGGTGGCCACTCCCTCGCGATTCCACGATCTGGGCACGCTCCTGTTCGCGTTCACGATGCTGTGGGCCTACCTTGCGTTTTCCCAATTCCTGATCATCTGGGCGGGCAATCTGAAGGCGGAGATCACCTGGTACGTCCACCGCGGCCTGGGCGAATGGTCGTGGGTGGCGGGGCTGCTGCTTCTATTTCATTTCTTCGTGCCCTTTTTCATTCTGCTGAACCGGCCGATCAAGCGCCGCAAGCAACTGATGGCGAAGGTGGCCCTCGTATTGATTGTCGTCTCCGCCCTCGACGTGTTCTGGATCGTCACGCCGTCGTTTTTCCCGGCGCCCACGATCCACCTGACGGATGTGCTCGCGGTGGCGGCGATTGGCGGGCTGTGGTTGTGGGCGTTTGCCAAACAGGCGCAGGGGCGGCCGCTGGTGCCGCTGCACGATCCGCGAATGGAGGAAGCGGTTGAGCACGGAGCATAACCCGTCCGGCGGTGGCGCCCCCGGCTACGAGACTCGCGACGCGAATCCGGCGAGCCTGGTGAAGTTTGCCATCGGGCTGGCCCTCACGCTCGTGGTCGCCTGGGCAGGGATGTGGTGGCTCCTCGGCTATTTCGGCCAGACGCAGGACCAGGGGCCGCCCGCGGCACCATTCCGGGCGCTCCGCGAACGCCAGCTTCCGCCGCTTCCGCGCATCCAGGTGGAACCGATGCGCGACCTGGGCGACGTCCGCGCCGAGCAGAGCGCTCAGATCGATAAGTACGGCTGGGTCGACCGCGACCACGGCGTGGTGCACATCCCGATTAGCGACGCGATGCAGCTGATCCTCGAGCGCGGCGGGCTGCCTGCGAGGGCGAACGCAGGTGCTCCCGGCGCGGCCGCGCCGCAGGCGCCTGCGAAAGCCAAACCAGGGCAAGGAGAAGGCGCGCAATGACGGGCAGCAAACAATCGCGGCTCAAGGGCAAAGTGGCGATGCTGGCTTCCGCGCTCGCCGCCGTGCTGCTTGCGCCCATCGGAGCGCGCGCGCAGGCCGACCCGCTGCCCGTGATGCAGAATCCCACCGGCACTCCGGGGGCGATGAAGCAGATCGGCATCGACCAGAAGCTCGACGCACAGGTTCCGCTCGACCTCGAGTTCCGCAACGAGCGCGGCGAGCTGGTTCCGCTGCGCAGCTTCTTCGGCAAGCGGCCCGTGGTCCTCACGCTGGTCTACTACCAGTGCCCGATGCTCTGCACGTTTGTGCTCAACGGCGTGCTCAACAGCGCGAAGAACATGTCGCTCGAAATCGGCAAGGACTTCGACGTGGTGACGGTCAGCATCGACCCCACCGAAACGCCTGCGCTCGCCGAAGCCAAGCACACCATGTACGCGGGGCTCTACGAAAGGCCGGGCGCGGTGGCTGGTTGGCACTTCCTCACGGGGGAGGATTCCACCATCCATCAGCTCGCCAACGCGGTCGGCTTTCGCTACATCTACGACAAAGTCTCGCAGCAGTACGGCCACGCCAGCGGGATCATGGTGCTGACGCCCGAAGGACGCGTGTCGCGCTACTTCTACGGCATCACCTACATGCCGCGCGACCTGCGGCTCGCCCTGGTGGAAGCATCGGGCGGAAAAGTCGGCAGTCCGGTGGACCAGATCCTGCTCACCTGCTATCGCTATGACCCCATGACGGGAAAGTACGGCCTGGTGATTTCACGGGTGGTGCGGCTGGCGGGGATTGCCACGGTGCTGGCCATCGGCGGAATGGTGTTCGTGCTCCGCCGCAAGGAACATTACGAGCTGCCGGCGGAGGAACGCGGCCGGAAGGGATGAGTTCGCGCGAAACAATTGCATGTTGATACAGGGCGCAAAATCGGGACTGTTGGCGGCCCTCCAGACCTCGCCGGGAATTCCAATTTTCCCGCCGCGGGCCTCGACCATAGCGGGGGGCGTGGACCAGCTTCACTATTTTCTCACCGTCCTCACGCTCTTCTTCACCTTCGTGATCTTCACCATCATTTTTTACTTCATGATCCGTTACCGCCGCCGGTCGGAAGACGAGCAGCCGCCCGAAACGGTCACGCTCATGCCGCTGGAAATCACCTGGACGCTCATTCCCACGCTGATCTGCGTCGTGGTGTTCGCATGGAGCGCGAGCCTCTATTTCCGCAACGCCAATCCTCCCAACGCGGCGACGGAAATCATCGTGATCGGGAAGCAGTGGATGTGGCACATCCAGCACCAGGAGGGGGTGCGCGAGATCAACGAGCTGCACGTTCCGGTGGGCGTCCCGATAAAGCTCACCATGACTTCCCAGGACGTGATCCACGATTTCTTCATCCCCGCGTTCCGCGTAAAGCGCGACGCCACGCCGGGCCGGTATTCCTCGCTGTGGTTCCAGGCCACCAAGACGGGCACCTTCCATTTCTTCTGCGCGCAGTATTGCGGCGAAGGACATGCCGCGATGATCGGCTGGGTTCACGTGATGACGCCCGACGACTACGCCGCGTGGCTCGCCGGGACCAACCGCGGGGAGACCATGACGCAGGCGGGCGAGCGCCTGTTCCATCAGTACGGCTGCGTCACCTGCCACGTGGCCGACGGCACCGGGCGCGGGCCCTCGCTGGTGGGACAATTCGGCAAACCCCAAAAGCTGCGCGACGGCCAATCGCTCACCGTGGACGAGGCGTTCCTGCGGCGCGCCATCACCCAGCCCAACTCCATGCCCATTCCCAATTACGCTCCCGTGATGCCCACGTTCCAGGGGCAGCTCAATGAAGAACAGATTTTGCAGCTCATCGCCTACGTGAAATCGCTGGGCGGGGAAGAAAGGAAGGCGAAGGGCCAATGAGCGCCGCGCTTGCAGAAGCGCCCCCCGAAACGCGCGTCCATTACTTGAACGCGAACTACGGGATCAAATCGTGGCTGCTGACCACCGACCACAAGCGCATCGCGCTGCTCTATCTCGCCTCGATCACGCTGATGTTCTTCGTCGGCGGCGCCATGGCCGTGATGATGCGCATTCACCTGATCGATCCGGCCGGCGCCCTCGTGCATCCCGACACCTACAACAAGCTGTTCACCATGCACGGCGTGATGATGATTTTCTTCTTCCTCATTCCCTCGATCCCCGCCGTGCTCGGCAACTTCCTGGTGCCCATCATGGTGGGGGCGAAAGACCTCGCCTTTCCGCGCATCAATCTGCTGAGCTGGTACATCTTCATCATCGGCGCGTCGCTCACGCTCTACGCCATGGTCTCCGGGGGCGTGGACACGGGCTGGACGTTCTACACGCCCTACAGCACCACCTACGCCAATTCGCAGGTGATGGCCACGGCGCTCGGCGTGTTCGTCTCCGGATTTTCCTCCATCCTCACCGGGCTGAATTTCATCGTCACCATCCACAAGATGCGCGCGCCCGGGCTCACCTGGTTCCGCATGCCGCTCTTCCTGTGGGCCATCTACGCCACCAGCATCATCCAGGTGCTGGGCACGCCGGTGGTGGCCATCGCCATTTTCCTCATCGGACTGGAACGGCTCTTCCACGTCGGCATTTTCGATCCCGCCGTGGGAGGAGACCCCATCCTTTTCCAGCATCTCTTCTGGTTCTACTCGCATCCGGCCGTGTACATCATGATTCTGCCGGGCATGGGTGTGATCAGCGAAATCATCACCTGCTTCTCGCGCAAAAAGATTTTCGGCTACCACTTTGTCGCGTTTTCGAGCATGGCCATCGCCGTAATCAGCTTCCTGGTGTGGGGCCATCACATGTTCGTCACCGGAATGTCGGTGTATGCCGCGCTGATTTTCTCGGTGCTCAGTTTTCTGGTGGCCATCCCTTCGGCCATTAAGGTGTTCAATTGGACGGCCACGCTCTATCAGGGCTCCATTTCCTATGAGGCGCCCATGCTCTATGCCCTGGGCTTCATCGGCCTGTTCACCATGGGCGGCCTCACCGGCCTCTTCCTGGCCTCGCTCGCCACCGACGTGCACCTGAACGGCACCTACTTCATCGTCGCGCATTTTCACTACATCATGGTGGGCGGCGCGGTGATGGCCTATCTGGGCGGAATCCATTTCTGGTGGCCGAAGATCAGCGGGCGCATGTTTCCCGACACGTGGGCCCGGCTCGCCGCTGCCATCGTCTTTATCGGCTTCAACCTCACCTTTTTCCCTCAGTTCATGCTGGGATATCTCGGCATGCCGCGCCGCTATGCCACCTATCCCGCCGAATTCCAGGTGCTCAACGTGATGTCGTCCGCGGGCGCTTCGATTTTGGGACTCGGCTATATGATCCCGCTGATTTATCTCTTCTGGTCCATCCGCTACGGGCCCGTGGCTCCGGCCAACCCCTGGCGCGCCAAGGGGCTCGAGTGGCAAACCTCTTCGCCGCCGCCCACGCAGAATTTCGAGGTGCCTCCGGTGGTCACGGAAGAGGCCTACGCCTACGGGCCTCCGGGGTCCGGGCGGGAGGGCGCACATGACTGACGCGTCCGCGGCCCACTCCTCCCAGCATCCGCCGTATCTGGCGCACCACTTCACCGACATCGAGCAGCAGAACGAGTCGGGAACGCTGGGCATGTGGCTCTTCCTGCTCACCGAGATCATGTTCTTCGGCGGCCTGTTCGCCATGTACGCGGTCTATCGCCTTAAGTTTTTCGAGGCCTTCCGCGAAGGCAGCCACCGGCTCAATGTCGCCTTCGGCGCGCTCAATACGGCCGTTCTGATCGGGAGCAGCCTGACCATGGCGCTGGCCGTGCGCGCCGCGCAGTTAAGCCGCCGCAAGGCCATCATCTTCTTCATCATTCTCACCATGATCCTCGGCATCGCCTTCATCGGCATTAAGCTCAATTACGAGTGGAGCGCGGACTATCGCGAGGGCCTGGTCCCCTGGATGAGCTTCCACGTGGAATCGCCGAACGCCCCGGGAGTGCGGCTGTTTTTCTGCTTCTATTTCTTCATGACCGGGCTGCATGCGCTGCACATGGTCATCGGGCTGGGAATCATGTGTGTGCTGCTGCGCATGGCCGCGAAAGGACGGTTTGACGAGGGGTACTTCGCGCCGGTCGAAGTCACCGGCCTTTACTGGCACTTCGTGGACATCGTGTGGATTTTCCTGTTCCCGCTGCTCTACCTGATCGGAGGACGCTACTGATGTCCGTCCACGTCGAACCCGTGTGGCTGTACGTGCTCGTCTTTCTGTGCCTCATGGTGCTCACGGCCACCACCGTAGGCGTGGCCTTTGTGGATTTGGGATCGTTCAATACTCTCGTGGCCCTCACCATCGCTGTCATCAAAATGCTGCTCGTGGTCACGTTCTTCATGCACGTGCGGCACTCAACCGCCCTCACGAAAGTCTTCATCGCCGCCGGCTTCCTTTGGCTGTTGCTGCTCATCGCCTTCACGCTCACCGATGTCGGCACGCGCCAAATTCCGCAGCAGCCGGAAGGCTGGGGCTCCGCCACCACCGTCGTCCCCCCTCCCAAATAGCCGCGTGCCCCGCACGCCGTCGTTGCGTCTGGGGTCTTTCTCTCACCCCGCTCGTCTCAATTTGATCTCTCCCTCTTCCCGCCAACCCCTAACCACTAATCCCTAAACACTGCAGTGTAATATTTACATATTGACAACTGCCGCGTGGCTGTGGTATCATATACGTGGATGAATTTCGATGCTTCTCGCCGGATCAAACCGGGTCGTTCCGCCGCAACTCCTTTATTGGCAACTCTTACGCGAATCTCGCTCGCAAGTTCTTTGTTTGCCACTCTTCCAAAACACACGGCTTAAAGTCCCTTTAGAATCACAACGTTTCGCAAGAAGGCGTAGGGGGGCGGGTGTCTTTCGCGCGCCCGGGCGGCCACCGGTCTTTTCCGCTGCCTCGCAACCCACAACTGTCGTGGAATCACATCGATGCAAAACAAACAACTTAAACCCGCGTGTTTTCACATTGTTCCGAAAAATACCCCAGGGGGTGCTCCCTGTCCTTCGGGACGCCCCATCCGATTTCCACTCTATTCTTCTCGCGGCGCTAGCGGGTAACGGCCAGCCACTATCCACCGCACCTATGTGTTGCAAGAACAAACCGCGCTCGTTTTCCCCTCCCGCCCGCGCGCGTTACAATTTCCTCGTGACCGGTGACCCCTCCGTGGCCGTCCCACTGCCCGAGCCAAGGATTCTCCGCAATGCAGCCCGTCGCCACTGAACTCCACATCCCCTCGCGCAAGGACGTCCACGCCTTCGAGGACCGTATCTTTCACTACCTCCGGTATTCGCTCGGCCGTAAACGCGAAGGGGCCAGCCGCGAGAACATCTACCTCGCCCTGGCCTTTGCCATCAAACACGATCTGCTCGACCGCATGATCGAGACCGTGGAGCGCTACGAGCGCAACGACGCGAAGCGCGTGTACTACCTCTCTATCGAATACCTGCTCGGGCGCTTCCTGCGCGATCACATGCGGAACCTCGGCATGTACGAAACGGCGCGGCTGGCCGTCCGCGAATTTGGCTACGAACTGGACGACATTCTGAACGTCGAGCCGGACGCCGGGCTGGGCACCGGCGGCCTGGGCCGGCTGGCCGCCTGCTTCCTCGATTCGCTCGCCACGCTCGGCATTCCCTGCTATGGCTACGGAATTCACTACGAATACGGCATGTTCCGCCAGGAAATCGGCAACGGCTATCAGCTCGAGCGGCCGGACAGCTGGCTTCGCGAAGGCATGCCGTGGCAGGTGGAGCGCATCCACCGCGCCTGCTACGTCCCGCTCTACGGCGAGGTGATCGACGGCGTGGACCGCCACGGGCGCCGCAACCCCATGTGGCTCGACTGGAAACTGATTGCCGGCATTCCCTACGATTTTCCCGTGGCTGGCTACGGCGGGCGCACCGTGAACATCCTGCGTCTGTTCTCGGCGCGCGGCTCGGAAGAGTTCGACATGTCCATCTTCAACGCCGGCGACTACATCCGCGCCGTGGAGCAGAAAATCCGGGCCGAGACCATCACCAAAGTGCTCTACCCTTCGGACGCGGTGCAGGTGGGCCGCGAATTGCGCTTGATTCAGGAGTATTTCCTCGTGTTCTGCGCCATCCGCGACATTCTGGCGCGCCACCAGCGGCAGCACACCACGTTTGAGAACCTGCCTGAAAAAGTGGCCATCCAGTTGAACGATACGCATCCGGCGCTGGCCGTGGCGGAACTGATGCGCGTGCTGGTGGATCACCACGAGATGCCCTGGGACCGCGCGTGGGAAATCGCCTACCGCGTGTTCGGCTATACGAACCACACGCTGATGCCCGAAGCGCTCGAGACCTGGCCGGTTTCCACCCTCGAGGCTGTGCTCCCGCGGCATCTCCAGATCATTTACGACATCAACCAGAAATTTCTGGACGAAGTGTCGCAGCGCTTTCCCGGCGAGAGCGACCGCATCCGCCGCATGTCGCTGATTCAGGAAAGCGGCGTGAAGCAGGTGCGTATGGCGCACCTGGCGATTGTCGGAAGCAAATCCGTCAACGGCGTCTCCAAGCTGCACTCAGACCTGGTGCGCACCCATCTGGTGCCCGATTTTGCCGCTATGTATCCCGAACGCTTCAACAACAAGACGAATGGGGTCAGCCACCGGCGCTGGCTGCTCTATTCCAACCCTGAGCTGGCCGGGTTGATCACGCAGGCCCTCGGCAACGCCTGGATTGCCGATCTGGGCAGCCTGCGCGAACTGGAGCACTACGCGCCCGACGGCGCCTTCCAGCGCGAGTTCCTGCGCGTCAAGCAGGCGAATAAAGACCGCCTGTCGGCGCTCATCAAAGACATGCTGCAGGTGACCACGAATCCCGCGTCGCTTTTCGATGTGCAGGTGAAGCGCATCCACGAATACAAACGCCAGCTTTTGAACGTGCTCCACATCATCCATCTCTACCTGCGGGCGGCGGAAGACCGCCGGCCGGAGGAAGTGCCGCGCACGTTTGTCTTTTCCGGAAAAGCGGCCCCCGGCTACCAGACGGCCAAATTGATCATCAAGCTGATCCACAACGTGGCGAACGTGGTGAACCGCGACCGCCGCGTGCGCGACCTGCTGCGCGTGGCCTTTCTGCCGGACTACCGCGTGACGCTCGCGGAACGGATCATGCCCGCGGCCGACCTGAGCGAGCAGATCTCCACCGCCGGAATGGAAGCCAGCGGCACCGGCAATATGAAGCTGGCCATGAACGGCGCGCTCACCATCGGCACGCTCGACGGCGCGAACATCGAGATTCTGGAGGAGGTCGGCGCGGAGAATATGTACATCTTCGGGCTGACCGCGGAGCAGATCGAAGCCTATCGCCGCGGCGGCACCTACCGGCCTCGCGAGCTATACGAAAAGGATGCGGCGATTCGCCGCGTGATGGATGCGCTCGGCGGCAATTTGTTCTGCCCGTTTGAGCCCGGGCTGTTCCAGCCCCTGTTCCATTCGATGGTGGAAGGCGCCGATCCCTATTTTCACCTCGCTGATTTTTCGTCGTACCTGGCGGCGCAGGAACGCGCCGCGAAAGACTATACCGACCGCGCGGGCTGGGCGAAGAAAACCATCCTCACGGTCGCGAGAATGGGGAAGTTTACGAGCGACCGCACGGTCTCTGAGTACTCCAAGGAAATCTGGGGCGTCGAACCGGTCCTGGGCTAGCGGTTCTGAAGCAACACTTGCATCAACGCCATGCTAAACGTAGCCAAGGCCGGCCAGCCGGTCATGAACAATCTTTTCGCTTTCCGGATCGATACCGGGACCTTTTTTCCCCGCTCCGGCCACCAGCGAGCGGCCTTGCATGGAGGGCGGGATTTCGTAACCCGCCAGATCGAGCAGCGTCGGCGCGATGTCCAGGAGCTTTGCGCCCGTGTATTCGCCCCGCAGAGGACAATTGGGAGCAGCCAGCAAGAACATGCCGAACTGCGCGTGGTTGCACGCGTCCGGCCCCGTATCGTTTTCCTGCACGTGCAGCCGGCCGTAGCCCACGCCTCCGATGGACCGCCAGGCCAGCGCGCCGAAATGCACCACGAGGTCGGGCGCCACGTTGCGAACCTGTTTGTAAATTTCCTCGGGCTTGAAGACGAGCGAGCCAAGCGGTTTCCCCTTGTCGTCTTCCAGCGCTTCGAACTTCGCCTTCAGCTCGTCGCGGAACCGCTCGTATTCGGCCTGAGGAATTGTGCCCTGCGGCTCGCGGCCCTCGACGTTCAGAAACACGCGGGCGTAATAGCCGCCTTCGCTCCACACTTTCGTCTTCGCCCAGTTGACTTTGAGTTTTGCGAGGGGAGTGACCTGCTGCGGCTGCTCGTCGAGCACCAGCAGTCCCTCGCGCACCAGCCACTCGTTCACCACAAAGCCTCCGTCCAGCCGCCGGGCGCCGTGGTCGCTCACCAGCAGCACGATGGTCTCCTCGTCGAGCATTTCCAGGACTTCGCCTACCTGCGAGTCGATCCACTGGTAATACTCGGGGATCACGTTCTGATAGGGATTGCCGGGCACGTGCTGCACGTGCTTGGGGTCGTAGCTGTCCCAGAAGCCGTGGTGGACGCGGTCCATGCCAATGTCCACGTAATGAAAATAGTCCCAGGGCTGGTTGCGGAGCAGCCACTTCACCGCGGTCCACTGTTTGCGGCTCATTTCGAAGATGGCATTTTTCAGCCAGTCTTTCTTGTCGGTCCGGAAACCCTCGACGTCCACTTCATAGCGGCCGGTGAGCTCGTGCAATTTCTGTTTGATTTCAGGCGGATGAGTGAATTCATCCTTCACGGTGTCGGGCGTCAGAAAGCAGCCCACGCTGATGCCGTTGATTTTTCTCGGCGGGTAGCCGGGCGGCACGCCGATGAGGATGGATTTTTTTCCTTCGCGCGCCACCTGATCCCACATGGCAAAGGCGGTGATGGATTTGGAATTGGCGAATCCCAGTCCGCTGTAGGAATGATCGGTGCGGTTGCGGAAGCCATACACGCCCAGCGAGCCCGGATCCTGGCTGGTGGACATGCACATCCAGGCCGGTACCGTGATGGGCGGAATTACGCTTTCCAGCGAACCCCAGACGCCCGCATCCATCAGACGGCGGATATTCGTGAGCCGTTCGTCGTGAAAGATGATTTCGGGGGTGCAGCAGTCCAGCCCGAGTATGCAGATCTTCATCGTTCGGCTCCAGCCTTCGGCGCGCCTGCCTCAGCCGAGCAGCGATTTTCCTTCCATCGCCGGGTTCGGCGCAACGCCGAAGTGGGCGAGGATGGTGGGCGCGAGGTCCCGGATATCCGCCCGGTCGCGGACCGCGGCGCGGTTCATCAGCAGAATTCCGGGCACGGCGAGCGGATCGATGATGTGATCCCCGCTCCATCGCCGCAGGTTGTCTTCGAACACGCCGTGGGGCATACCGCCCAGCGCGGTCTGCCAGGAGACGCGGTAGCCGGGCGCATAGTTCACCACGAGATCGGGCGCTTCGCCGGAGTACGCGCCCGAATAAACCTCCTCGGCACGCGACACGCTGTGGATCGCGGTCGCCGAAGCGGCGGAATCCGCCAGTCCGCCGAGCCCCGCGACGATTGCCGCGCGCACTCGCTCGGCGTCGCCATCCTCACCCACGATGCCGTCGCGCTCGCGCCCGCGCTTGTTCAGATAGATTCCGGAGAGACCCAGGGCATATGCGTGCGTTCTGGACCAGTCCACCTGGGAGAAGCCGTCGCCCAGCCCTTCGTCGGGTTTGTGAGCGCCCTTCAGCGCGAGCAGGCCCTGCTCCCACAGCCACGTGTTCACATGGACGGCGCGGCGGAAGGTGCCGAATCCATGGTCGGAGAGAACCACGAGGAGCGTTTCCGAGTCGGCATGCTCCTGGACGCGGGCCAGAATCCCGTCGTAATGCCGGTAATGTTCTTCAATCTGGCGGGCGAATTCGCGGGTGCCATCCGGATTGTGGAACGGATGGCGGATATCGCGGAACCTCCAGAACATGTGCTGGACGCGGTCGGGCGTGTCGAACACCACGAAGAACAAGCCTTCGCGAAGCCGCGCCAGTTCGTGGTCCATCATGCGTTCGCGCTCGGCGAGCACGAGCGCGCACTGCGCCAGATATCCGGCCTCGTCGATCCGGCCGTTGTTCAGCGCGGTGTGGTCTTCCGCCATTCCGAGTGTGGCGAAGGGCCCGATCTCGCCCGCCAATTCCTTCGCGTATCCCGCGGGCGCGGAGACGGGGAAGAGCGGAGCCGCCGGGTCGAAATTCGCGGGCGAGACGTAGAACTCCAGGTGAGGCGCAAGGGCAGAGAGGCAAAAACGCATCTGGCCGTGAACGGATTGGAGCGCGGAAATCCGGAACTTCACGCGCACCCACGGACTCCATTCCCCGCGCGCGAGTTCGACCACCGCGGGCGTGCCGCCCGTGTGGATGCGCACGCGCCCCGCGGCGCGGTCCACCTCCAGGCGGATCTCCGCGTGCGAGTCTACGGGCGGCTTTTCCCGCGTGTTGCGTGGGCCAACGAGATGCGTGGCAAACGAATCGCCCGCACCCTCCAGCCGCACGAGCTGCTCGCTCTCTTTTGCCTGCGCGCCCGGTTGCTGCGTGTAGAACGTGCCCGTTCCCTGGCTTCCGCGCAGGTCCGGCACGCCCACGCCGGAGAGCATGCGCCCGCGCATCTCGTCGGGCGGAAACGTGCACGGACAGCGCAGAACCACGGCGGGCACTCCCGCGGCAGCCAGCAGGTTCCAGAACGGCTGGCCTCGGCGCTGGTTCTGGACTCGCGGAGGCAGAAACATGTTCTTCGGCTTTTCGAATCGAGTGAGCGCGAAATCAGCGAGATAGGTGGATGGGTCGCGCGCAACGAAATCGAAAACTCCGTGGCCGCCCGGATTTGTGCCTGTGGAGAAGGAAGACCAGGCGACGGGAGTCTGCGCGGGATACGTGGTGGCCAGCCGGGAGTAACAACCTATTTGATGAAGCCGCGCGAACGCCGGCAGTTCGCCACGCTCCATCATGGCTTCGACAATGGAAGGCTCGAAGCCGTCCAAGCCGATCACAACTGCTCTTTTCTTCACTTGCGGAACTCTTTTGGTCGCCCTGCGACCTTCCGGATTGCCCGGCCGGACGCATCCGCATGCCCCTCGGGAAGAGCCCGGGTGCGGCCTGCCAACTCAACCAGCGGCCTCCGCCATCGAAGCAAGCGGGACCGGGAACCTCGCGCCCTTCAGGGTTTCTCTGTATCTTTGGGCGAGGAACGGCCGGTCAACTTTCGGAAGATTTCCAGGAGCTTTCCCCAAAACATCAGGGCCAGGCCGATTGCCGTGCCAAGAATGCCGGAAAGAGGCAATACTTGATCCGGGCCGATATATATGGTCATAGAATGAGAACCTCTAAAAGTGCCAGAGATAATCCGCAACGGTGGGTGAGTCCTGCAGGTTCCCGCGGGAAGAGCTGGTATAGGAAGATTGCTCTCCCTGCCGTTGCCACGATAGTTGATCTGCGCCCGTACGACAGCTGGGAAATCCTCACGGGCAACCCCATTTTACGACGTCCTGCTACCGCTTTCCAGGGGTGTTACACTCATCGTTCACTATCTATTAGGACGGGGACTCGGACAGAGGCAAGTCGATGAGTTTGAGCCGGCCACATGGTGGAAAGCTGGTCAACCGTGTAGTGGAGGGAACGGAACGGGAGCGCCTGCTCGAACAGGCGCGCTCGCTGTTTGCGGTGCCGCTCCACGCGCGCCAGTTCTCCGATATCGAGCAAATCAGCGTAGGCGCGTTTTCCCCGCTCGAAGGCTTCATGAGCCAACGGGACTATGCGAGCGTGCTGGCTAGCCAGCGCCTGGCGAACGGCCTGCCTTGGACCATCCCGGTCACGCTGCCCATCACAGAGGAACGCGCCAAAACACTTCGTGGAGTGGAGCGCGTGGCGCTGACGGGCGAAGACGGGCAAGTGTATGCGCTTCTCGACATAGAAGAGGTCTTCCGCTACGACCGCGAGGCGGAAGCGCGCCAGGTGCTGTTGACCACGGAAGACAAACATCCCGGCGTGCAGTACCTGAAGGGTGCGGGAGACCACTGCCTGGCCGGGCCAATCCACCTGCTGCGGCGCCCGGACCGCGGCCAGTTTGCAAATTATTTGCTGGATCCGAAGGAGACACGCTTTCTGTTCGAACACCGGGGCTGGCGCACGGTCGTCGCGTTCCAGACGCGCAATCCGGTGCACCGGGCGCACGAGTACATATTGAAGTGCGCGCTGGAAACCGTGGACGGGCTTCTTTTGCATCCACTCGTGGGCGCCACGCGGGACGAAGACGTTCCTGCCGAGGTGCGGCTGCGCTGTTATCTGGCGCTGATGCAGTCCGCCTACCCGGCCAGCCGCACCGTGCTGAGCGTGTATCCCGCGGCGATGCGCTATGCGGGGCCGCGCGAGGCCATTTTTCACGCCATCGCGCGGAAGAATTACGGCTGCACGCATTTCATCGTCGGCCGGGACCACGCCGGAGTGGGCAACTACTACGGGACCTACGATGCACAGCGCAAATTCTTCGAATTCGAGCCGGGCGAGTTGGGGATCACGCCCATTTGTTTCGATCACACCTTCTATTGCCGCAAGTGTGGCGAGATGGCCTCAGAGAAAACCTGCCGGCACACTCCCGAAGACCGCCTGATTCTGAGCGGAACCAGGGTGCGCGAGATGCTCCGGCAGGGCCTGGACCTTCCGCGCGAGTACACGCGTCCGGAGGTCGCTGCGATTCTGCGCGAGGCGTATCAGGCGCAGGTGCAATAGAAGTTGCCGCAAATCCATCAGTGAAAGGCTGCAGTCGAGGACACCATGACTCGGACTGGAAAACATAAAGGCTTTACGCTCTGGCTCACTGGATTGCCGTGTTCGGGAAAGTCCACGCTGGCGGGGATCGTGGCCGCGGAATTAAAGCGGCGGGAACATTTCGTCGAAATTTTGGACGGCGACGAAGTGCGGAAACACCTGACGAAGGGCCTCGGATTCTCCCGCGAAGACCGGGACGAGAATATCCGGCGCATCGGATACGTTTGCCGGCTGCTCAGCCGCAATGGCGCCGTCGCCATCGCCGCCGCCATCTCCCCTTATCGCGCCGTGCGTGATGAAGTGCGAGCCGGACACGAGGCCGGGCGTTTTATCGAGGTGTTCGTCAACACGCCGCTCGAGGTCTGCATTCGCCGCGACGTGAAGGGGATGTACAAGAAGGCGCTCGCCGGAGAGATCAAGCAGTTTACCGGCATCAACGATCCTTACGAGCCCCCGGTCTCGCCCGAACTTACCCTTGACGCTGCGGCGGAGCCGGAAGAAAAGTCCGCAGCGCGGATCCTGGCCCGCCTGGAACAGCTCGCATTGGCCGAGCCGCCGCACGAACCTGCCTACTCGTCCGAGGAAGCGGATAAAATCCGGGAGCGGCTGGCCCGCTTGGGTTATATCGAAAAATGACGGGATCGGTCCATCTCACCGGTATGAGCCTGGAGCTGCTCGAAATCGCGATCGGCGCGGGAGTGGGTTTTCTGATCGGCCTCACCGGACTGGGCAGCGGCTCACTCCTCACTCCACTTCTGATCCTCGTTGGGGGGTTCTCGCCGGCCTCCGCTGTGGGCACCAGTCTCGTGTTTTCGTGCCTCACAAAATTCGGAGGCAGCATTCAGTTCATGCGCCGCGGGATGGTGCGGTACGACATTGTGCGTGACCTCGCCCTAGGCGGGTTGCCGGGAGTCCTGATCGGAGTCCTCCTGATACACCAACTGGGAGTGCGCCGGCCCGCGACCCTGGACAGCTTCCTGCTGCGCTCCATCGGCCTCGCCCTGATCTTTGTCTCTCTGATTCTGATTCTCCGTCTCTTTCCAGAAAAACTGCGCTTGGAAATCGTGTCGCGGGACCTGATTCTGCATCCGAGCTTGCAGCGGAGTGTGATAATGATCTCCGGATTTGTTGTTGGCGGGCTGGTGAGCATCACCTCGATCGGAGCGGGCGCGGCCTTGATGCCGGTGATGGTGCTCTGTTACCGCCGGGATCTGGGCACACTCGTGGGGAGCAATCTGTTCGCCAGCGCCTTTCTGGCCGCGGTCGCGGCGCTTCCGCATGCCCGCTTCGGCAACGTCTCCTGGATGGCGGTCGGCTTCCTGCTCGCCGGTTCCCTCCCGGCCATGTGGGTTGCCAGCCACATGCATGGGCGAATCCCAAGGCACATTCCCGAAGGACTGCTCGCCCTCGTTCTGCTGGGGATGGGAATCCGCATCATCGTGCCATGAGGCGGGCGGTCCCGGCTTTTCCCCGGCATCTGCAGCGCATAAAATCGGACGCGCAAGGAATCGGGGCGGAGGAGTAGGTGCGGGTCCTGGTCACGGGCGGGGCCGGATACATCGGCAGCGTCATCTCCGAGCGGCTGCTCCAGCGCGGCGACGTTCCGATCGTTCTCGACAACTTTTCGCAGGGGCACCGGACGGCCGTTCCGCCGGGCGTGGAAGTTGTGCAGGCGGATCTGGCCGATATCGCCGCACTCAGGAACATATTTGGCGGCGGGACTGTCGAAGCCGTCATACACATGGCCGCCGTGTCCATTGTCGGAGATTCCGTCCGGCAGCCGCTTCGCTACTACCGCGAAAACGTCGCGAATCTCCTGTCGTTTCTTGAAGCGATGATGCGCGGGGGCTGCCGCCGCATCGTGTTCTCGTCGAGCGCGGCGGTGTATGGCGAGCCGGCGGAGGTACCGATTTCGGAAGAATGCCCGGCGCACGCGGTGAACCCCTATGGTTCAACCAAACTGATGGGAGAGCGCATTCTGGCCGACGCGGCGGCGGGCGACGGTGCACTCCGCTTCATTTCGCTCCGCTACTTCAACGTTGCCGGCGCGACAAGAGCCGCAGGCGAGATGCATCATCCTGAAACACACCTGATTCCGCGCGTGCTTGAAGTGGCGCTGGGCGAGCGCCCACACGTGGAGCTGTATGGCACGGACTATTCCACTGCCGACGGCACCTGCATCCGCGATTACATTCACGTGGAAGATCTCGCGGAGGCGCATGTGCTCGCGCTCGACCGCACGAGCAGGTCGTCCGGCATCTACAACCTGGGGAACAATCGCGGCTACTCCGTGCGTGAAGTGATCGAGACGGCTGCCCGGATCACCGGACGAAAGATTCCCGTCGAGAATTGCCCCCGTCGCGCCGGAGATCCCCCGCAGCTCATCGCCAGTCACCGCAAGGCGGCAGACGAACTCGGCTGGAGCCCGCGGCGTGGCCTGGAGGAAATGATTTCCAGCGCCTGGGAATGGCGCCTGCGGAATCCGCGGGGATATACAGAGTGACTGGCACCGTGCCGCCGCTCGAACGGATCCGGCAGCACCCTCGGGCGCCTGTGCTATGATTTCGCGCGAGCGATGACATTTCCCGCAAAGGTCTTCCTCTCGTTCGTCGCCGCCTTTGCGCTGGCAGCCGTCCTACTTTTCTCTGCAGCCATAACCGGTGAGCGGCGCGCCTTTTCGGAGCTGGAGTCGAGCCAGGTGGCCGCGGCGTTTGAAAACGTCCGCCGCGAACTAGACCGGGGCGCGGAGGATGTGGTGCGCCGCGTTAGTCTCGTGGCCGAATCGGAAGCCACGCTGCGCATGGCGCTCGATCTTAGCCGTCCCCAGCCCGACTACTCCATTTACGCCAACGATGCGAGCGGCGCGGCCCGCACCCACGCACTGGAAGTGTTTGAGTTCGTCACTGCCGACGGCACGGTAATCTCCTCCACTGAATCTGCAGGCGCGAGCGGCCAGAGGGAAGACTGGGTGGTGGCTGCGGCCCAGGCGAATGAGGGCCATGCCTTCCTGCGTCGCGGAATGTCCGCCGGCGAGCTCTCTATTGCCCAGCTCACGGTGCGCGATTTGTCGGTTGGCGAGCGGAAAATGTACGTGGTCGGAGGCCGTCGGCTAGATCATCGGCTGCTCGCCGGGCTCCCGCTCGGACCCGGCATGCGCTCTTTGCTTTATGTGGACGCGAGCGGCAGTTGCGACCCCCAACAGCTTATCGATTCCACGGGCGCACCCGCATCTCCGGGGAC
>JASHRU010000003.1 GCA_030037225.1 Candidatus Acidiferrales bacterium
GCCACAGACACATTCCCCTTCGATTACCAGTTCTTGAGCGCCCTTGCCGGCGGAATTTATGAATCGGCCAGGCCATTCGTGGGCAACCTCAACGCTCCAGTAACCAGCATCGGCATGTACGCCGCCGACGCCTGCAACTACGCCGGCGTCGGATGCACGCTTCCTCCCAACACGCTCCTAAACTTTGCACAGGTGAATACTGGAAGCGCCAACCCCGCCACGGTTACCCAGAAACAGGTTCGCTTGATCGTGAATGCCCCGGAAGCAGAAACCGTGTTCGGTACGCCCTTCGGGAACGCCGCACGGAACAGCCTCACCGATGCGAAGACCAACACGCTGAATCTGGGGATCTTCAAAGAGACCAAGGTAAGCGAGCGCGCCACGCTGCGCTTTACCACCACCATGCTCAACGCTCTCAACCATCCCAACTTCAGCAGCATTGACCCGTTCCTTGATGATGCCGGCTCTTATTCAGAAGGCACCGGTTTCGGAATCCCGCAGGTTACGTCCGGGGGCAACAGAACGATTAAGTTCGCCCTTAAGGTCATTTTCTGAGACTTCTGTAGGTCTTGCCGCACTTTTGTTGTGCGTCGGGCCTGCCCGGCCCATGTGGCGCGATTGCACGGAGAGGAGGCTGCGCGTAGCATGGCATTCCAGTGACCGATCCCTCTCTCTTAATCGGCCGCACCATCTCACACTACCGCATCCTCCAGAAGCTCGGCGGGGGCGGAATGGGTGTGGTTTATGAGGCCGAGGACGCTCGCCTCCATCGTCATGTGGCGCTCAAATTTCTTCCGGACGATTTGACCCACGACCACCACGCGCTGGAACGCTTTCAGCGCGAAGCCCAGGCCGCCTCTGCGCTAAACCATCCCAACATCTGCACCATTTACGACATCGGCGAAGAGAATGGCCAAGCCTACATCGTCATGGAGTGCATGGAAGGCCAGTCGTTGAGCCATCGGATTGATGGCCGGCCGATGGAAATCGAGCAGGTGGTGGAGCTGGGGATCGAGATTGCCGACGCGCTGGAAGCGGCGCACGCCAAGGGCATCATCCATCGCGACATCAAGCCGGCAAACATTTTCATCACCGCGCGTGGCCAAGCCAAAGTTCTCGACTTCGGCCTTGCCAAGATGACGCGCCCAGGCGCCGGAGAAGAATCGGTCACGAGAGACTTCGCCAGCCAGGGGCTGACTATAGCCGGAGCAGTTGTGGGCACGGCGGCCTACATGTCTCCGGAGCAAGCCTTAGGGCGCGATCTGGACGCGCGCACGGACATCTTCAGTTTCGGCTGCGTGCTCTACGAGATGGCCACGGGCCGGATGCCGTTCCGCCGCGAGACCGCGGCGGAGATGTACGACGCCATCCTGAACCGCGCCCCGGTTTCCCCGGCGAAGGTGAACCCCAAGGTCCCGCCTGCGCTCGAAGCCATCATATCGAAGGCGCTCGAAAAAGACCGCGAACTCCGCTACGCGCATGTGGGCGACATGCGCACCGATCTCAAGCGGCTGAGGCGCGAGATGGAGTTAGTGCATTTCCCCGTGGTAAGCCCGGCGCAATCCGCCATCCCCTCCGCGGCCCCCGATGTTTCAGAGCCGTCGGTGCTTCCTTCTGCCGCCCGGGCGCGCTGGTATTGGCGGTACAAATACCTCGTCGGCGCGGCAGGCATTGTTGTGCTGGTCGCCGCCGGTGCGTCGTTCTTCTCCACCCGCCGTGCGCAGGCGCTCACCGATCGCGACACCATCGTCCTCGCTGACTTTGTGAACACGACCGGCGACGCCGTATTTGACGATACTCTTAAACAGGGGCTTTCCGCGCAACTGGTGCAGTCGCCCTTTCTCAGCATTCTCTCGGACGAGAGAGTGAGCGACACCCTCAAACTGATGCAGCGCACTCCCGGCGACCACCTGACGGGCGACGCGGCCCGGGAATTGTGCAGGCGGAGCGGGAGCAAAGCGGTGCTGGCCGGGTCGATTGCCAGTCTGGGCAGCCAGTACGTGATCGGCCTGAAGGCGCAAAACTGCGCGAGTGGCGGCATTCTCGCTCAGGAGCAGGTGCAGGCGAAAAGCAAGGAAGAGGTACTGAGTGCGCTGGACGCCGCCACCACCAAACTGCGGGCAAAGCTGGGCGAGTCCATGAGCACGGTGCAGAAATTCGACACCCCGCTCGAGCAGGCCACCACACGCTCACTCGATGCCCTTCAGGCTTACAGCCTGGGACGGAATCAGTACATTTGGAAAAGCGACTCTGCCGCCGCCGTGCCCTTGTTCCAGCGGGCAATCTCCCTGGACCCGAATTTCGCCATGGCTCATCTCTCGCTCGGGCTGAGCTATCTGGGTCTTGGGGAATCCGATTTGGCAGCGGAGTCCATTCGGAAGGCTTTCGAGCTGAACGGGCACGTGAGCCAATGGGAACAGTTTGCCATTCAATCTCGCTATTATTATGCGGTCGTCGGTGACTTGCCGAAGGCCCTCCAGACCTATGAGCTTTGGGCCCAAGTTTATCCGAGAGAGTTTATACCCGTAGGCGTACTGGTTGGCATCTACGCCCAACTCGGGCAATATGACAAAGCCCTTGCGGAAAGCCGTGAATCTCTCCGACTATCCCATGTGGGCTATCTCTCTAATGGCCTTGCCCGCTGCTACATCCACTTGAATCGTTTGGAGGAGGCACGGACCACCGCCGAAGAAGCGCAGGCGAAAAACCCTGGTTTCACTGGACCCCGCGTGATTTTGTACCTGCTCGCCTTCTTGCAAAACGATACCGCGGGGATGGCGCAGCAAGTGGCTTTGGCTGCGGGCAAACCGCAAGCGGAAGCGGCGCTGATGGAAGAGGAAACGGCCACAGCTGCCTATTTCGGGCGGCTCGGAAAGGCCCGGAATCTTTCCCGCCAGATGGTAGCCTCAGCACAGCAGGCGAATTCGAAGGAATTGCAAGCCGGCTACGAAGTTGATGCAGCCCTGCGGGAAGCCCTCTTCGGCAATGTCGGCCAAGCCCGGCAGCGGGCCGCTGCCGCGCTCGCCCTTTCGGCGGGCCGGGATGTGCAGTATGGAGCAGCGCTGGCGCTGGCCTTGTCCGGGGATACGGCTCGGGCGCAGGCGCTGGCGGACGATCTGGTGAAGCGCTTCCCGGAAGATACCATCGCCCAGTTCATTTACCTGCCCACAGTTCGCGCCCAGCTTGCGCTCAATCGCAAAGATGCTCCGAAGGCCATCGCGGCGCTGCAGGCTACCGCGCCCTACGAATTGGGATTAGCGGCCGGACTGTATCCCGTCTATGTCCGGGGCCAAGCGTATCTGGCCGGACGTCAAGGAAGCGAAGCCGCAGCCGAGTTCCAGAAAATCCTCGATCATCGTGGCGTCGTGATCAACGATCCTATCGGCGCGCTCGCCCATCTCGATCTCGCCCGCGCCTATGCCCTGGCGAGGCAATCGGCGCAAGGCCCCGAAGCCGAGAATTACAGAGCGAAAGCCCGCGCTGCGTACCAGGATTTCCTCACGCTCTGGAAGGAAGCCGACCCCGAGATTCCCATCCTTCGCGCTGCAAAAGCAGAATTCTCAAGGCTGCAGTAGCAATCGCCTGCCCGGTCAAGGTTGAGGTCGGGAAACCGGAGCGGTTGCCCCCGTCTGCCGTTGCTCGTCTGTAAACCCGCCGTGCCGGAGGCTCTTGTACGCTCCTCGCCGCAGCACTAGAATGAGTTTGTCTCACTTGGGAGGCTCCTCGTGCAGCTCGACGACAATCTCAAGCAGGTGCTCCGCGAGCTCGGCAGGGCAATCAACGAAGCGGTATCCGATTCCGAGCGCATCCAAAAGGCCATCGCCGGTGTCCGTTCCGCCGGGTACGACATCGTCCTGAAGCTCGACGCCACCATCGGTTTGGCTCCTCGCGAATCGAAGCCCGTCCGCATGACCGTGCAGGACCGCCGCTTTCTCGACTCCCTGCGCATTCGCGTGGACGACGAAATCCTGGAGGAAGAAACGGAAGAGGAACGCGTGCAGATGACCGCTCAGGACGTCAAATTCCTGCGTTCCCTGAAGATCAGCGTGGACAATCTTGAAGAATAGCCGCACCTTCGCGCTTTCGACAGCCGCGGCAATTGCCCTAGCTGGCGCATCCGCTCGCGCGGGGCAGACGCCGCCACCGCCCGTGACCCCCTCGCCAACAGTCAGCACCCAGCCGACCGTCACCGTCAACGGAACGCCGAGCACCACTGTCCAATTACCCAAGCCCAAGATCGTGAAGTACAAGGGCCGCGTGCTCGCTTTCAATATGGCCGGCATCATCGTCCAGAGTATGGAGAATCAACGGATGGTCTGGAATTTCCAGTACTCCACCGATCTGCACAACAAGGTGGCGGACATGCTCGGCACAGGTG
>JASHRU010000415.1 GCA_030037225.1 Candidatus Acidiferrales bacterium
AGGGCTTGCGTGGTGAGGGTGGCGGCGCTGGTGTTTTCCATCCCATCTTCGGTGAATTCGTCCACGGTCACCTGGGCGTACTTTGGCCAGGGATAGGGAACGCCGAAGGTGCCCGAGAAGAAGTCGAGCATGGCGCGCGTGTGCTCGAAGGTCGGACGGATGCGGTCGCCACGGCCGCGCGGCGCGTAGTAGGTGACAGGAATCGAGTGCCAGGTGTCGTCAACCTGGTCGAATTCACCGGCGACGACGGTGATGAGATAGGTGGAGAGCGGGGCGTCCTGGACCCAGTGCCAGACCATCTGGCCGCCGGCAGCCGGGGCTTTGCTTTCGAGGCGGCCGTTGGAGATGGTTTCCCAATTGGCGGGAACCGTGATGAAGGTGTCGGTGGTGAGGCGGTCGTTCGGATAGTCGTAGGTGGGGAGATAGAATCGCGTGTCTTCCGCTTCGCCCTGGGTCCAGATTTGGGGGACGCGGCTGGGATAATTCTTGTCGGGCAGGATGAAGAACATGCCCTGGCGGGGCGAGCCGTCGTAGCGAATTTCGACGGTATGCGCGTCGCCGCGATGTGCGGGCGCGGGAAGCGGCACGGCGAGTTTTTCGGGCGCCAAATCGAAATGAGCAGGCGAACCGTCGAGAGTGACGCTCTCGATGCGCAGGCCGACGCTATCGAAGACGATGGCTGGCGCGCCGTCGCGAATCATGGAGACGCGGTGCGTGACGCCGCCGATCACTTTTCGCTGGCTGGTATCGAAGGCGATGCGGATAGAGGAGTGCAGGAGGTCGTAGTCGCGAGCGGCGGCAAACGGCTGATCGGCGCGGCTGGGTCCGCCTAAAGCGAGGACGGCGAACAACACAGCAATGGCGCTCAGGGGTTTTCCTGTGACCGGGCGGCGCCAGGCCAGCCTCGACTCGGCGATCAATCGCATTCTTCAGTTCCTCGCGGGGATTTCGGCATGTGCATTACGCGCGATTTCCGGGCTGGGGCCGGGGCAAAACGGCGCGCGGCGAGCACAGAAAAATCGTCTCTTGATTCGCGCGGCGCGTCAACGTGATTTCCAGCGTACAGTGAGGCGCGCGCTCGACCATAATCGTTGGATGGGCGCGCGGTGCAGGGAGTTTCCGGGAGATTTTTAGGAGCGATGACCATTGCGGACTGGCTCGCGGGGTGCGTGCTGTGGGCCAATCTGCCCGTGCCGGTGTACTGGCTGGTGCTGCACGCGGGCGTGGGGTTCTGGCGGGGGCACGTGCGGGCGGGATACGCGACGGCGGTGGCGGCGGGGTGGGGAAGCGCGTCGGTGCTGGCGTGGAGGTACGGCGGCGCGCTACTGAACGCTGCCGCAGTGCCGATGGCGGTGAAATGCGCGGGAGCGGCGCTCGTTGCGTTTGATGTGTGGGTGCTCGCGCAGGTGGAGCGGCAAATGGGCGGTCGGCGGCTGGTGGGACAGGCGGAACTGACCAGCAGCGGTGAGATGAAGAGGGACGGGATTTACGGGCGCGTGCGGCATCCGCGATATGCCGCGATGCTGATTTCGACGCTGGGGGCGTGCTTGATGGCGGCACGGCCGGCGATGTGGTGCGTGGCGGGCGTGTGGGCGGTTGTGGTGGGAATGATGATCCGGATAGAGGAGCGCGAACTGGTTGCGAGATTCGGCGCGGCGTATGAGGAGTACCGGCGAACGGTGCCGGCTTTGATCCCGCGATTCGGCGGAAGGAATTGAGGGGGCGGGGCGCACGACCGGCAGGGGCCGGTAGCAGCGGTTAACGTGCCCGGGGCCGCAGCCAATCGGGGCCTAGCGAAGGAGGTTGACTTCGGCCAGGTCCACGATTTCATCCCCGTGCCCGCTCAGAACCGCGCGCAGCGCAAACAGGCTGAAACCTTTCATCTGTTCCAGTGTGATGGTCGGAGGCATGGAAAGCTCCTGGCGGCTGACCAGCACTTCGACGAGCGCGGGCCCCTTATGCTGGAGCGCCTGAGCAATCATGGGACGGACGTGCTCCGGAGTTTCCGCGGTGAGGCCCAGAATGCCCGCGCCTTCCGCCATTTTGGCGAAACTGGGGTTCTGCAAATCCGTGCCAAAATCCACGATGCCCGCAGCCTTCATCTCGAGCTCCACGAACGCCAGCGAGTTGTTCTTGAATGTCACAATCTTGACCGGCGCGTCGAGCTGCCGGAGCGAGAGCAGGTCTCCCAGCAGCATGGCGAGCCCGCCGTCGCCGGAGAGCGAAATGACCTGGCGCCCCGGATGGCTGACCTGTGCGCCAATGGCCTGGGGCATGGCGTTGGCCATCGAGCCGTGGGTGAACGAGCCAAGCAAACGCCGCCTTCCGTTCATGGCCAGATACCGTGCGGCCCAGATGGTGGGTGTGCCCACGTCGCAGGTGAAGATGGCGTCGTCCGCGGCTAGCTCTGAGAGTGTTCTCACCACGTACTGCGGATGGATTTGTTTGCTCTCGGAACGCTCGGTGGCCAGCGCGTCGAGCTCTTTGCGCGTCTTCCGGTAGTGTTCCAAGGAATGCCGCAAATGAGTGTCGTCGGAATTCTGGCTGAGCTTCGGCAGGAGGGCCGCCAGCGTCGCCCGCGTATCTCCCACGAAGCCAAAATCGACCTTCGTGCGCCTTCCCAGTTGTTCGCCGCGGAGATCAATCTGCACGATCTTGGCGTTCTTCGGAAAGAACTGCTGGTAGGGAAAATCCGTTCCGAGCATGAGCAGGAGGTCGCAATTCATCATGGCGTAGTAGCCGGAGGAAAAACCGAGCAGGCCAGTCATCCCCACGTCGAACGGGTTGTCGTATTCGATGTATTCCTTGCCGCGCATGGCGTGCACGATGGGAGCGTTCAGTTTCGCCGCTACGCTGACCAGTTCCGCGTGGGCCCCTGCGCATCCGGCGCCGCCGAGGATCGTGATCTTCCTGGCGCCGTTCAAAATCCTGGCCAGCGATTCGATTTCGTCGTCCGCCGGATGCACCACCGGCCGCGGCGGCGGAAAACGCAGCCGCGTCCCGCCGGCGGCCGCGGGAAGAAGCGCGATGTCGCCCGGGATGCTCACCACCGCGACGCCACGGCGCGCGATCGCCGTCTGCATGGCGATCTCCAGCACCCGCGGCATCTGCTCCGGATGGGAAATCAGCTCGCAGTAATGGCTGCATTGAGCGAACAGGTGTTCCGGATGGGTTTCCTGAAAGTAGCCGCTTCCGAGTTCGTGGCTTGGGATTTGCGCCGCGATGGCCAGTACGGGCACGCGGCTGCGCTGGCAATCGTAGAGCCCGTTGATCAGGTGCAGGTTGCCGGGACCGCAGCTTCCGGCGCATACGGCCAGTTTCCCGGTGAGATGAGCCTCCGCGCCGGCCGCAAACGCGGCCGACTCCTCGTGCCGCACGTGAGCCCACTTTACCTGGCGATGCGCGCGGATCGCGTCCGTAATTCCGTTGAGCGAATCTCCGGAAACGCCGTAGACCCGCTCCACTCCGGCCTGCGCCAGAACATCCACGAAAAGTTCCGCCAGACTCTTACCGGCCATGACGCTTCTCCTTTTTTGGCGCGCCGCGGGTGCCCGTCAATTGCCGGCGGCATGCACCTCGGCAATATATCCTCCGGGAAACTGCAGGATCGCCGCGGTCCGGCCATCCGACGAAAAGGGAGCCACCAGAACGGTCGCGCCGGCTTTGGCGGCTTTGGCGAGCGCCTCGGAGAGATTAGCCACTTCGTATCCGGTCATCTCCCGCCCGAAGGGGTAAGGCAGCAGGCCATCGGTGACGAATGCAGTAAGTTTGCCGAAAGGGGATTGGATGCGGATGCGGCGGTAGTTGTCTTTCGGCCGGCCGATTTCGATTCCGGGCGCGCGGGCATCGTCGGAGAGAATCTTGCCGCGGGAAAAGGCGAGGAAGCTGCGCGCAAACGCGTCCGCCCGGTCTGCCGAAATGTACACGCGATTTTCGGGGATGGTCTGGAGGGGGGGATATGAGGGCGCCGTGGTGTGCCAGTAGAGCTGGGTGTTGACGCCGCCGGGGAACTGGATGATTGCATCGCGCCCGATGGGATCCGGGAAAACGGAGACCAGCACATCGGCACCGGCTTCGCGCGCCGAGCGGATCGCCGCGTCCATATCCGTTACCAGGTAACCGGTGCGCTCCGCGCCGAACGGATAGGGAATCGGCGTCTTGAAGCCGAAGACAGAGAGAGTGCCCACAGGCGTCAGCACGAGTTGCGACATGGTGAGACTGGGAGTGGGAGTGACGGTGAAGACGCCCTGCTTCGTCGTGGTTCCTCCGAAAGTGGCAACGAAACTCTGAACGAAGCGATCGAAATCCTCGGGCGCGAGGTAAACATGCGTGGTGTCGTATTGCGGGCCCACGGCCACGGGCGGCGCGTCTGCAGCGTGGGTGACCGTACTCCGCGCCTCCGGCGGGATCGAAAACAATGCGGACGCCGCGAATAGTAGGGCGGCCGCGAACATGAGCTTTGGATTCTTTACCCTGCGCATACAGCTTCCATCCCTTTCTGCCTCGAATCACCAGGCGAAGCAATCGCAGCCCAGAGTCCAGAGTCCGCGTTCGCCCCAGACGGTGCGGTGCGATTTGTGCGAACCAACGGCCCGGCAGTCGTGCGGCTCTTCCGCTTTGCATGCGGTGACGCGGGCGGCGGACCGTTGCGACGTGCGTGTGTAGCCTCCGTAGGTTTTTACGGGAGACCAATCCGGACTGACGGGGAGCGCCGGGGGCGCCAGCTTCGAGAATTCTTCCGCGGCGTAAACGATTTTGCCGCCCACGAGGGTGAGCAGCGATTCCAGGCCTTTGATCTGCTCTTCGGGAACCGAGAAATAATCCGCGGAGAGAACGGCGAGGTCGGCCAGTTGTCCGGGCACGAGCTGGCCCTTCCTGCCGTTTTCGCTCGAAAACCAACTGCTGCCCATCGTGTAGAGCTTGAGCGCCTCGGCACGATCCATCACGTTTTCGCGCGGATAGAGCACCAGGCCGCCAATCGTTTTGCCAGTGACGAGCCAGTAGAGCGAAAGGAATGGGTTGTAGCTGGAGACGCGCGTCGCGTCGGTGCCGGCGCCCACCGGGACGCCCATCTCGAGCATCCGGCGGATGGGCGGGGAACGACGCGCCTGCTTCTCGCCGTAACGCTCTACGAAATATTCGCCCTGAAATGCCATGCGGTTCTGCACGGCGATCCCGCCGCCGAGCGCCTTCACCCGTTCGATGTTGGCGTCGGAGATGGTCTCGCAGTGGTCGAAGAACCAGTGCAAACCATTGAACGGAATCTCGCGATTCACCTGTTCATAGACGTCCAAGGCCCGGGAAATCGTCTCGTCGTAGGTGGCGTGGAGCCGGAACGGCCAGCGGTGCTCGACGAGATGGCGGATGACGGCACGCAGCTCGTGTTCCATCAGGGGAGGCATGTCGGGGCGCGGCTGGAGAAAATCTTCGAAGTCGGCAGCGGAGAAGACCAGCATTTCGCCGGCTCCGTTCACGCGAAAGAGGTCGTCGCCCTCGCCGGGCCGGGTGATCGTGGTCCAATTCTGGAAGTCGGCGAGCTCGCCCTTGGGCTTCTGGGTGAACAGGTTGTAAGCCAGGCGGACGGAAAGCTCGCCGTTCTTGTGCAGCTCGCCGACCACTTCATAGTCGTCCGGATAGTTTTGGAAGCCGCCACCGGCATCAATCGCGCTGGTGACGCCGAAACGGTTGAGCTCCCGGAAAAACAGCCGCGAGGAATTGAGCTGATCCGCGCGGGAAAGCTTCGGCCCTTTGGCCAGAGTGGAGTAGAGGATGTTGGCGTTCGGTTTGGCAATCAGGAGGCCGATAGGATTTCCCCGCGAATCGAGCTGAATTTCTCCGGCTGGCGGCGGGGGAGTGTCCTTGGTGTAGCCGACGGCGCGCAGCGCGGCGGCGTTGAGCAGGGCGCGGTCGTAAAGGTGCAGGACGAATACGGGCGTGTCGGGAGCGACGGCGTTGATTTCGCCGAGAGTGGGCATGCGGCGCTCGGCGAACTGGAATTCCGTCCAGCCGCCGACAACGCGCACCCATTGGGGCGGGGGAGTGCGCGCAGCCTGCTCCTTGAGCATGCGCAATGCGTCGGCCAGCGATGGCACGCCGTCCCAGCGGAGTTCCATGTTGTAGTTCAGTCCGCCGCGGATGGGGTGCATGTGCGAATCGTTGAGGCCGGGGATAATTGTCCGGCCTCCGGCGTGAATCACCTGGGCGGCGGGACCACGGAGCCGCAGGACGTCTTCGTAGGTGCCTACGGCGACAATCTTTTCGCCTTCGATGGCGATGGCCTCTGCTGTTGAGGGCGTGCCGTTTGTCGCGATCTGAGCGTTGTGAATAATCGTGTCGGCTCGCATGCCCGCCTCCCTGATTGCTCCGATTGTGAGGAGCCTATTTGTGCGTTGCCGCGGCTTTCGGAACGGAGTACTCCGGAAAGTGTGTCGCCGGTGCGCCGTGCACCATTGTGTAGGCGTACTCGACGCCGATGCCGTAGGCGCCAAAGTGGTTCTTTACGATGTCCATTACCGCGTCGTACGTGCCCCGGTGCGCCCAGTCGCGCTGCCATTCGAGCATGGTGGAGAGAGCGGTAACGGGCTTGGCGCCGGCCTGAATCACGCGCTTCATGGCGTTGTCATGGTTCAACTGGCTTACGTCGCCGCAACAGTCTTCGACGACATAGACTTCGTAGCCGTCGTGAATGGCCTGGACGGTAGGCAGCGCAATGCACGTCTCCGTCCACAGGCCGGCGAACACGAGTTTTTTGCGACCGGTCTTTTCGATTGCCGCGACGAAGTTGCGATCGTCCCACGAATTCATCGTGGAGCGCTCGATGGGCGTGCTGCCCGGGAACACGGCCTGGAGCTGCGGCCACATGTTGCCGCTGAAAGCCTTCGTCTCGACGGTGGTGAGCACCACGGGGACGCCGAATACCCTGGCGGATTTAGCCAGCGCCACCACATTGTTGATGATCGACTGCCGGTCGAAATTGCTGGTACCGAATAACATTTGAGGCTGGTGGTCGATGAACGCCACCAAACAGTTGTCGGGCGTGAGCAGCCCTTTCTCGCTCAATTTGGGACGGTTTCCGTCCGTTGGTTGCGGCGTCATGGTTTCCCTTTCTCCTTTCGACGGGAAATTCCGAATTGCCGGGGTAGGCGAAGAAACTATACTCCACGCCTACTTAGTTGCAATCGAGCTCCTGCGCCGCGCGGGGAAGAGAGGGCGTGATGATAAGACTCGGTGCAGTCGTGCCTGGCGAAAACACCGTTCCACGACTGGACCTGAGCTAGAGCCCTGTTGCGCACTGGGCAGTCGAATGATACCGGCAGCGCGGATTGTTGACGATGGGGCCTTGCGGGACTGCCCGGTGGCTGTGGCGTTAGAGGCCCCAGAAAGCATCATTGGGAGAGAGGAACTCGACACCGGCGCCGCCCTGCACGTCGGGCTTCGGAAAGTGGACTCTGACCACCCGCACTGGGATGGATTCGGATGAATTACGGTTCGAGAGCGAAGCTTGTGTGAAGAGGGGCGGGGGATTGGCCATTTCCAGATAGGCGCCGAAGGCGTTGCCTTCGATCGCGCGAGCCAGCACTTCGGTGAGAACTCCTTTGGCGTCTTTCCAGCTAAGAGAGACAGGGACCTCGATTGGAGTGCGCGTGCCCCTGCGGCGGTCGTCGTGCCGCGAGAGAAGCGCTGGATGTGGCTGCTGGGAATCCATATCCACCCCGCCAGCGAAAGAGTTGGCAAATGGTATCACTCTTGAGCCTGCCAGTCCCGAATGGATGCAGCCCACAGAAGAGCCAGGTTTTAGCTTTGAGGCTTGCCGGGGGTGGTGAGGCGCTTGAATTCGGGCTCGTCGCGAACGCTGACGAGATCGGGGTC
>JASHRU010000039.1 GCA_030037225.1 Candidatus Acidiferrales bacterium
ACGCCTTCGGATTGACCGTAACGCTCCTGCTCCCTCTCGTGCTGGGTGCGAAGGTGGTGCTCGAGGAACGCTTCGTCCCACGTACCTCGCTGCTCTCCGTCGCGGCGCACCGCGTCACCGCCATGATTGGCGTTCCCAGCCAATTTCGCCTGCTTGCCCGCGAAAAAGCCGATGTGGACGCGTCCTCACTCCGCCTCACGATCGCGGGCGCCGAACGCCTGGGCGCCCAGACCGGCAGCGCCTTCGAGCAACGCTTCGGCCGCCCGCTCCTACAGGGTTACGGCGCAACCGAGGCTTCGCCGGTCGTGTCCTTCAACCGCCCGCACAACAATCGCCCGGGAAGCGTCGGCCTCCCGCTTCCCAACGTGCAGGTAACCATCCGCGACCAGATGCGCGAACTGCCCCGCGGCGATCACGGTGAGGTCTCGATCGAAGGCCCAAGCGTCATGCTCGGCTACTACCGCCAGCCGGAAGCCACCGCGGGCAAAATTCCGGACGGGGTTCTTCGCACCGGCGACCGTGGCTGGCTCGACTCCGATGGCTTTCTCTATCTCGCCGGGCGCGCCGACGACATGCTGAAAGTCGCGGGCGAAAAAATCTATCCCGCGGAAATTGAACGCGTGCTCGAGCAGATGGAAGGTGTCGAAGAAGCCGCGGTGATCGGACTCGAAGACGCTTCCCGCGGCACCACCCTGGCCGCATTTGTCGCTCCGCGCCCTGGAGCCACACTCGATCCCGCGGCCGTGCGGCTGGCCTGCCGCGACCAGCTCGAAGCGGCCAAAGCCCCGCGGACCATCACGGTCATCGAGCAGCTCCCACGAAGCCCCAGCGGCAAAGTCGACAAGAAGTCCCTACTCGATCAAGCCGCTCGCTCCTGAGCGTCCGCGAAGGGCACGGAATCCCGCAGTTTCGGGAGGTGCCCCGAGCGAGGCCTCCGCCCGGCCCTGTCCGCATCTCTCTGTATCCATAGAAGTTATAGGGTTTCGTTCGATTTCGCTTGACATCTGTATCGCATATTGCTATAAGCCAATAACGATTCGCAATTGAGACCGCCGTGACTCTTGGACAGAAAATTCGCTACCTGCGCCTCGTCGAAGGTCAGCTCCGCTCCCTCGATCGCCCCATGACCCAGTCCGAGGTCGTTCGCGCGATTCGCTCCGAGCTCGGCGAGTCCATCAGCCAAGCCTATCTCTCCCAGATAGAGAGTGGCGCGAGGCCCCATTTGACCCATCACACGCGCCAGTTGCTTGCGCGTTTTTTCAAGGTCCATCCCAGCCATCTTGTGGACGATCCGGAAGGCTACAATCCCGAGCTGCTTTCTCCGTTGGGTGCCGGCGGCTTCACGCTGGAAGCCTGGCTGCGCTCCGGGGCCGAGCAGTTCCGCCGCGACACAGAAGTACACGACGCGCTCGTTGCTCTCAGCGAGTATCCGTTGGCGCGCCGCGCGCTGCTCCTGTTGCATTCCATCATTGAAGTTCCCGGCCTGGTGGACCAGCTCCGCCACACCCTGCATCCTTCGCGGCCGCTTGAGGGCCTGCGGAACGGCCACGCCGCTCGGCGCGAGGCGCGTTCCCGGAGGAAGCCGTCATGACACTCTCAAATTTCTTTCTTATCTGCTTTTTGGTGGGCTTTACGCTGAGCCTGATTTCATTCCTGTTCGGCACGCTCCACCTGCATCTGCCGCACCACCTCGGCGGACATCTGACCGGCCACGTGGGCACGGGCCAGGGCGTATTTCACGCCCCCGCCGCCCATGGACCAGCCGCTTCGCCCGGAGTTGCAAGCGCCGCAGCCGGCAAGGCCCTCGCAGGACGCAGCTCCGGCAGCATCTCGCCCGTGAATTTCATGACCATCTGCGCATTCCTCGCTTGGTTCGGCGGCGTGGGCTATCTGGCCACGCGTTATTTCGCGCTGGTTGCCGTGGGTGCCATCAGTGTTGCCGCCGCAGGAGGATTCGTTGGCTCCTCGATGGTGTTTTTCTTCATGGCCAAGGTGCTTCTTCCTCATGAATCGCGTCTCGATCCCGCCGATTTCGAAATGGTTGGAACGCTGGCCACCGTCACGCTTCCCATCCGGGCCGGCGGAATCGGCGAGATCCAGTTTGTTCAGGAAGGCGCTCGCCGCTCCGCCTCCGCGCGCAGCGACGATGACCAGCCTCTCGAGAAGGGCGTGGAAGTCGTCGTCGCCCGCTACGAGCGCGGCGTCGCATACGTCCGCAGGTTCGAAGAGATGGTCAAGTAATGGATTTCGGGCCGAGGCATGGCCTGCACCGAAAGGAGGAATTATGGGAACGGCGCTCGCAATATGGCTCATCACGGGCATCGTCTTCCTTTCCGTTGTTCTGCTGGTCGTGGTGTTGTGCGATTCCTGAGGACTTCCCTGAAAGCGCAGGAGTACCCGATTTCAGGATGAACCAAATCTGACGCCGAAAGGAGGGAATATGGAGACTGTAGTCACTGTCTGGGTTATCGCCGGCCTCATGGTCCTCACCGTCCTCTTCCTGATGGTGGTGATGGCCAAGATGTTCCGCCGCGCGGGACCAAACGAAGCCATTGTGGTGTACGGCTTCCGCGGAACGCGCATCGTCAAGGGCGGCGGCACGATCATCTTCCCGATGGTCGAGTCCTGCCGCGAACTCTCGCTCGAACTGATGTCGTTCGACGTCGCGCCGCGACAAGACATGTACACCAAGCAGGGCGTGGCCGTCACCGTGGAGGCCGTTGCGCAAATCAAGGTCCGCAGCGATCCGGAATCCATAACCACCGCCTCCGAACAATTCCTCACCAAGCAGCCTCAGGAGCGCGAAGGCCTCATCCGCCTGGTAATGGAAGGCCATCTCCGCGGCATCATCGGCCAGCTCACCGTCGAGCAGATCGTCAAGGAGCCGGAAATGGTCAGCGAGCGCATGCGCTCCACCTGCGCCGAAGACTTGAGCAAGATGGGTCTCGAAGTCGTCTCCTTCACTATCAAGGACGTGAAGGACAAGAACGAATACATTCTCAACATGGGCCGCCCCGACGTCGCCCGCATCAAGCGCGACGCGGAAGTGGCTGCCGCCGAGGCCGAGCGCGATATCGCCATCAAGCGCGCCGAAGCCCAGCGCGTCGCGGCCACTGGCAAAGCCCAGGCCGACCAGGAACGCGTCCTGGCGGAAACCCTCTCGCTCGCCAAGCAGGCCGAGGCCCAGCGCGACCTCGAAATCAAGAAAGCCAACTACACCGAAGAGGTCAAACGTCAGCAGGCCCGCGCCGACAAGGCCTACGAAATCGAAACCAACGTCATGCAGCAGAAAGTCGTGGCCGAACAAGTCACTGTCCAGCAGGTCGAAAAGGAGCACCAGGTAAAGGTGCAGGAAGCCGAAATCAGCCGCCGCGAAAAAGAACTGATCGCCCAGGTGCTCAAGGAAGCCGAAATTGAGCGCCAGAAAATCGAAACACTCGCCGCCGCCGAACGCCAGAAGAGGATGGTCGAAGCCGAAGGACAGGCTTCCGCGATCCGCGCGCAGGGCGAAGCCGAAGCCGAAATCATCTTCAAGAAGGGCGAAGCAGACGCCAAAGCCATGAACGTCAAGGCTGGCGCCTACAAGGAGTGGAACCAGGCCGCCGTCGTCGACCGGCTCATCGCTTCCCTTCCCGAAGTGATGAGGGCGATTGCCAGCCCGCTCCAAAACGTCGACCGCATCACAGTCGTCTCCACCGGCAACGGCGATTCCGCCGGCGTCAACAAGATCACCGGCGACATGACCAAGATGGCCGCGCAAATTCCCGCGGTCTTCGAGGCGCTCTCCGGCATGCAGATGTCGGACTTGTTTGCCAAGATCCGGCAGATTGGCGGTTCCGGCTCGCAGCCCCCGGCCGCGCCCCAGCCCGCTCCCAAGAGCGGAGACTAGCCGTGCAGCCAGTGCTCGCCACCGGACAATCGCTCCTCAGCCCGGCCCATTCTTTGCGGGCCGGGCTGAGGGCGCATTTCGTCACCCGGTCGCAGCTCTTCCTAGGGGCATCCCGCCACTGCGGGACCGTGCCCCTAACACCGAAATCGCATCCGTCATCCGGAATCTCTTGTTTCCCGCAAGGAGGAAGACCATGGGACTTATGGAACGAGTGTCCACTCTGATCCGCGCCAATCTCAATGACTTAATCGACCGCGCCGAAGATCCGGAAAAGCTGCTCAAGCAAATTCTGCTCGATATGCAGAACCAGCTCCTGCAGGTCAAGACGCAGCTCGCCATCTCCGTGGCCGATCAGCACCTGCTCGAAAAAAAGCGGAAGGAGAACGAATCGAAAATGGCCGAATGGATGCGCAAGGCCGAGCTCGCCGTCGACAAGAAGCACGACGACCTGGCCCGCGCCGCGCTCGAGCGCTACCAGAGCTGCGTCACTCTCGAGCAGGGCTTCGCCGAGCAGATTGAGGGCCATCGCGCTCAGGTCGAAACGCTCAAGAAGGCCCTGCAGAGCCTCGAACAGAAAATCGGCGAAGCAAAATCCCGCGCCGAAATGCTGGCCTCGCGCCATCGCCGCGCTCGCGCCGCGGGCCGCGCCAATCGCGCCGAACGCGCCATCCACGATGGCGCCGCCTCACAGGCCTTCGACCGTATGCGCGGCAAAATCGTCCGCGAAGAAGCCATCGGCGACGCCGAAGGCGAGCTGCTCCACGACGATCTCGAGCTTCGCCTCGCCAAGCTTGGCCAGGAGGACGAAATCGAAAAGCTGCTGGCGGAGGTCAAGGCTCGCCGCCCGGCCGCGGCGCAGTAGCACGGGTTTTTACCTGTCCCGACGCAGGAGGGAGCCTGTGCGCGGTCGAGCCTGTTGGGGCTGCAGTCTGGCGCAGGGTTAGTCGTGCGCGCGCGAGGATCACTTCTTTTCGAGAATCGCGGTGAGGCCCGTGTTGGTCGCGCTGTCCACGGCGACCGTATCATCCCATGTCGGAAAGCCGCGCTTCTTGAGCTGGAACCTGTGCACGCCGGAGTGCAGCTCGAATGTAGCCGGGGTCGTGCCCATCAAAGTGCCGTCCACCCAGACCTCCGCACCCTCCGGCGTCGACTTGACCTCGAACGAGACCATATAACGCGACCTGCGCGCCTTCAGTTTCGTGAGCGCTTCCTCTATCCTTGCCGCTTCCGCTTCGGCAGACTCCCGCGGAAACCCGAGAGGGTCGAGATCCTGCTCCCCATTCACATAGGCGGTCACGTCCGTCCCCTCGGGTATGGTGACGTCCTCTCCCTCGCTGAAGAGAATCGCCGGCAACGCAAACGGAACGACCACGGCCGAAATCGCCGCACCGACGGCGACCTCATCCACGTGGCCGCCGCTTCGGACCTGCTTAACGGTCCGCAGCGGCACCTTCTCACCATCGGCGAGCTCAAAGGTGTCAATCACTAAATTCAGCTTTCCACCCCGCCCCATCCGTTTCTTGTGCTGCGCCTCCGTCACTTTGGCCCAGACCGTTGCGCCCATGGGGATCACCAAGGCGCCGTTGACTTTCACGTCATGGAGCACGTCGAATTCCACCCGGTCCCCGACGCTCGCAGTCGCTGAAGAAATATCCTGAGTCAACTCAAGTTTCAACGGTGTGCCATCCATGAGCACAATTCTCGGAAGCGTAACCTCCTGATTCGCTGGAGGCGCCCCGCTTGGCGTCTGCGCTCGCGGCGCCACTCCGCATCGCAAGAGAAGCAAAGCGCAGAGGCAAAACCTGCGGGCGGCTTTCATTGTTTACTCCTCGACTATGGACAACAAGCTGCTACTGTCTGTAAATATCATCTGCGCGGAAATCAGTCAACAGGACCTTCGATGATGCCGCGCTGCACCGGCTCTCCCTTGCGCGTCCCCCGCGCACCCCCAGCCGTTCTCGTCTTTCTCCTCCCACCGTTCCTCGCTACACTGGGCACGCGCGCTGTAGGCGCAGCCGAAATGGCGCGGCAATCTCTCATCGAATTCGTCAACGACCTGGACGCGCGCGGCGACTCGCCTGCCTGGGCCCATCACCGCGGCTACCGCACCGAACGCTGGACCTATCGGCGCACCGCCGTCGTCGCTCGCCAGTTCGCTCGCGAGCTGGAATCCCGCGGCATCCAGCGCGGAGATCGCGTCCTCCTCTGGGGCGAGAACTGCGCCGAATGGGTCGCCGCCTTTTTCGGCTGTATCCTCCGCGGCGCCGTCGCCGTCCCCATGGACCGCATCGCCGCGCCCGATTTCGCCCTTCGTGTGGCCCGCGACACTCAGGCCAAACTCATCATCGTCGGCCGCGACCTCCTTCCCTTCCTCTCCTCTACTCCCTCTACCTCCTTCCTCATACTCGACGAACTCACTCAAACCCTCTCTGGCCACGGCGAGGCACCGTACTCGCCGCCGCCCATCACCCGCTCCGATCTCGCCGAACTCGTCTTCACCTCCGGCACCACCGCCGACCCCAAAGGCGTGGCCATCTCACACGGCAACCTGCTCGCCAATCTCGAGCCCCTCGACTCCGGGATTCGCCCCTATCTCAAATACGAATGGCTGGTTCACCCGCTGCGCTTTCTCGATCTGCTTCCCCTCAGCCACGTCTTCGGCCAGTTCATGGGCATCTGGGTGCCTCCTCTGCTCGGCGGCACCGTGTTTTTTCACGACACGCTCAATCCGGCCGAAGTGATGCGCGTAATTCATCGCGAGCGGGTCTCCGTTCTCATCGCCGTGCCCCGCATGCTGCAGTCGCTTCGTTCGCGCGTCGAATCCATGGAGGCAGCCGGCGGGCGCGATGCCCAGTTCCGCGCCGATTTTGCCTGGGCCGCCCGCAACATCCATTTTGCCCGTCGCTGGTGGCGCTTCCGCCGCGTGCACAACGAATTCGGTTGGAAGTTCTGGGCCTTCATTTCCGGCGGCGCCGCGCTCGACGCGGAAACGGAGGAATTCTGGCGCCGCCTCTCCTTTGTCGTCATCCAGGGTTACGGACTCACCGAGACCACTTCGCTCATCAGCGTGAATCATCCCTTCCGGCGCTCGCAGGGCTCCATCGGCAAGGTGCTTGCCGGCCGCGAGTTGCGCCTTTCCGACACCGGCGAAATCCTGGTGCGTGGCGAAAGTGTGGCCTCCGGCTACTGGCAGGACGGACAGTTTCAGCCCGCTACCGAGGGCGGCTGGTTCCATACCGGCGACGTCGGCGCGCTCGACGCCGAGGGAAATCTCTTTTTCAAAGGCCGCCAGAAAAACGTGATCGTCACGCCGGAAGGCATGAAGGTCCATCCCGAGGATCTCGAAGCTACGCTGCGCGCTCAGCCCGAGGTCCGCGACTGTGTTGTGATTGCACTGCCCCGCGAGAAAAATGCCGAAGCCTGCGCCGTGCTGCTCCTCAATCCGGGCACGCCGGG
Organism: Candidatus Acidiferrales bacterium; assembly: GCA_030037225.1. GTDB lineage: Bacteria > Acidobacteriota > Terriglobia > Acidiferrales > UBA7541 > JOPF136. The sequence goes on from JASHRU010000039.1 coordinate 7,346, forward strand.
CGCGTCCAGGCCGGAACAGCTCGCCGCCGCTGCAGTCGAGCGCGCTAACGACAATCTCGGCGCCTACCAGCGCATCCGCCACTGGCGCATCTGGCCCGACGAAGATTTCCCGCGCACTGGCACACAGAAGCCGCGCACCAACCTGATCCTCGAACGAGTTCTCGCTCTCGAAAAGCCCGGCCAGGAGGCGCCCGGCGTCGCTGGCCCTCTCGCTGAGCTCGTTGCCCGGATCACCGGACGGCCTCCGCAGGCTCTCGCCCCCGGCGCCTCGCTCGACCGCGACTTGGGTCTCAATTCCCTCGAACGCGTCGAGCTCATCTCGGTCCTCGAAGACCGCTACCAGACCGAACTCTCCGATACCGCCGTCACCGAAGCCACCACCGTCGCCGACCTCGGACATTTGCTCGAGCAGAAGCCGGCGGCCGCACTCCCCTACGTGTATCCCGCCTGGACGCAGCAAGGCTGGCAGCAGGCCATCCGCGTGGCCGTCTATTACCTGTTCGTCTGGCCCGCCACGCACCTGCTCGCGCATCCGCGCCTGCGCGGGCGCGAGCATCTCCGCGGCCTTCGCGGCCCCGTCCTCGTCATCTCGAATCACATCACCGAGAACGATATCGGCTTTGTTCTCGCCGCGCTCCCGCCCCGCCTGCGCCGCCGCCTGGCTGTAGCGATGGTCGGCGAGCGTCTTCGCGACATGCGCAATCCTCCCGCCGGCACTCCTTTCCCCCGCGCCTGGCTCAACCGTCTGGAATATTTTCTGATTGTTGCGCTCTTCAACGTGTTCCCGCTCCCGCAGCACTCCGGCTACCGCGAAAGCTTTGCCTACGCGGGCGCATCAGCTGATCGCGGCTATAGCGTTCTGGTCTTTCCGGAGGGTGGCCGCACTCAGGATGGAAAACTCCGCCCCTTCCGCGCCGGAATCGGCCTGCTGGCCAAACGCCTCAGTCTCCCCGTTGTACCGGTACGCATCGACGGTCTCTACGAGCTGCGCATTGCAAACAAACACATGGCGCGCCCCGGCGACGTGCGCCTCAGCCTTGGCCCTCCCCTGCGGTTCCCTTCCGAGGAGACGGAAGAGTCCATCGTCGCGCGCCTCCAGCAGGCCGTCGCTGACCTCGAATGGAAGTAGCACCGCTCCTCAGCGGAATGGATCCTCGCAGGGACACGGCATGCCATCTCTCTGCCGCGACTCGAATCGGAGTATCATGTTGCCCCTCGAATCGCGCCACAGCACGCCGATGAAACCCCCAACCCTCCCCGACGAAGCTCAGCGCCTCGAAGTCCTCGCCCAGTACGGCATCCTCGACACGGCTCCCGAGCAGGAACTCGACGATCTCGCCCGCCTAGCTACCTACATCGCCGCCACGCCCATGGCCGGCGTCACTCTGATTGACGCTGAGCGCCAGTGGTTCAAATCGCATATCGGCGTGGACGTCGAACAAACTCCGCGTGACGTCGCCTTCTGCGCCCATGCCATCACCGGCCGCGACCTGCTCGTCGTCCCCGACGCCACTGCCGACGCGCGCTTTGCCGACAATCCTTTCGTCACCGGCGCTGCCCACGTGCGCTTTTATGCCGGCATGCCACTCGTGTCCGCCGAAGGCCATGCACTCGGCACTCTCTGCGTCATGGACCGAGTCCCGCGCCAGCTCACCGCCGACCAGCAGGAAGCTCTCCGCGTGCTTGGCCGTCAGGTCAACGTGCAGCTCGACCTCCGCCGCAACATGCTCAAGCTCGTCCGCACCTACGGCGAACTCGCGGGCACGCAGGAAAAGCTCGCCGCGGTCCTCCGCTCTGCCACCACCGTCGCCATCCTGGCCACAAATCCACGGGGTACCATCACGCTCTTCAATCCCGGCGCCGAGCGCCTGCTCGGCTGGCCAGCCGACGAAGTCATCGGCAAGCTGTCCCCGCTCAATTTTCTCCTGCCCAGCGAAGTGGAAGAACGCGCCGCCGAACTTGGCCGCCGCCTGGGAAAGGAAATTCGCGGGCTCGGCTATTTTGCCGAGTTGGCGCGCGAGGGCATTCATGAAGAACGCCAGTGGACCCACGTCCGAAAAGACGGCAGCCACGTGCCCGCAAAACTCGCCGTGACTCCCCTGCACGATGCCAATAACGAAATCTCAGGCTTCCTGGCCGTCTCCAAAGACCTCACCGAGCGCAAACGCTTTGAGGAGGATCTGATCCGCGCCCGCGAAGCTGCCGAAGACGCGAGCCGCACCAAAACCGAATTTCTCGCGAACATTAGCCACGAAATTCGTACGCCGCTCAATGCCATCCTGGGCATGACCGAGCTCGCCCTGGGCACCTCGCTTTCGCCCGACCAGCGCGAATACGTCACCGCCGTGCAGGATGCCGGCCGCACGCTGCTCGCTCTGATGAACGACGTGCTCGATTTCTCCCGCATTGAGGCGCACAAACTCGAGCTTTACACCATCAACTTTCCGCTCCGCGAAACTCTCGCCGACGTTCTCCGCACTTTCGGCCTCCGCGCCTATCAGAAAGGCCTCGAACTGATTCTCCAGACCGGCCCCGACGTGCCCGAGATGGTCAGTGCGGATGTCGTGCGCCTCCGTCAGATCCTCACCAATCTCGTAGGCAACGCCATCAAATTCACCGAACGCGGGGAAGTTACCCTTCGCGCCTTTGTGGACATCAGCCGCGAAGACTACACGCTCATCCATTTCTCCGTCGCCGACTCCGGAATCGGCGTTCCTCCGGCAAAACTCGCCATCCTCTTCGATCCCTTCACACAGGCCGACAGCTCCACGCACCGCAAATATGGCGGCACCGGCCTGGGCCTGGCCATTTCCAAAGAGCTCGTCGAAGTGATGGGTGGCCAGATGTGGGTGGAAAGTGCGCCCGGCCGCGGAAGCATCTTTCACTTCACGCTGCCCGTGCGCGGGCGCCGTGGCGCCCTTCCCGTCCCGGCCGGACAGGAAAAGCTCGCCGGCCTTTCCGTGCTCATCGTCGACGACAACCGCACGCAGCGCGAAACACTCGCCGAACTCCTCGCCCGCCGCGGCATGAAGGCGGAATCGCAACCCGGCGGCCGCGCTGCGGTCAGAGCCATGGAAGCGGCGGCAAAGGAGGGACGCTCGTTCGATCTCATTCTGCTCGACGCGCAGATGCCCGACCTCGACGGCTTCGCCGTCGCCGAACGCATCCGCGACCTCCCCCTCCCCCCCAAATGGCGTCGCTGCCCCATGCTTCTAATTACCGTCCCCGGAATGACGGAGACGGAAGCGCGCCGCAGCGCTCTCGGCATCGCTGTGGCCATCAGCAAGCCCATCCGCGAATCTGCTCTCTTCGACGCCATCCACCAAGCCGTAAAATCTCCGGGCAGCGGGAGCGGGTCGCACCGCATCGCTTCGCTGCCTCCCCCCCTACCTGCGGCGCCACCTGGCGAGCGCGCACTGCACATCCTGCTCATTGAGGATAACGCGATCAATCAGATGGTCACGCGCCGGCTGCTCGAGCGCGAGGGCCACACCGTCGTCGTGGCCGAGAATGGCATTCACGGGCTCGAAGCCGTGGCCCGCGAGCCTTTCGACGCCATCCTCATGGACGTGCAAATGCCCGGCCTCGACGGCATCGAAACCACGCGCGCCATCCGCTCTCGCGAACGCGGCACCCACCACCGCACCCCCATCGTCGCCTTTACCGCTCACGCCCTCAAAGAAGACCGCGAACGCTGCCTGGCCGCCGGCATGGACGCCTATCTCACGAAACCCGTGGAAACCCCTACCCTGCTCGAAGTCCTCGCACGCGTCACCCGTCCGGCCGCAGAAGCGCCGGCGTCTCCCGCAACCCCTGAACCCTCCGTAGCTGCAGCAAACACGCCTGCGCCGCCCCCCGCGCCCGCGGATCCTGCGCAGGTTGCTGCGCTTCGCCGCATTGTTGGTGGAGATGAAAAGCTGCTTCGTGAAGTCGTCCGCGTATTTCTTGAGGACACCCCGGCGAAACTTTCCGCGCTCGCCATCGCCCTCGCTGCGCAGGACGCGAGCGCGGTGGCCATGGCTGCTCACGGCCTCAAAGGCTCCGCCGCCGCCCTCGGCGCCCGCCCCGCCACCGACGCCGCCGCCCATCTCGAAGGCCTCGCGCGCGCGCGCAATCTCGCCGAGGCCGACATCTCCGCCGCTCAAGTGAAAGAAGAATTCACAGCCGTGAGCAACGGCCTCTCCGCCTGGCTCGCCGCTCACGTATAGCGTGCGCCTGCCTCGACCCGCCCCGGCAGGGAAGGGCCGTTAGGCCGGCGTCTCTTCTTCCTCTACGTTTTTCGTTTTTCGATCTTCGTCAGTCGAGGTACTTCACAAACACCACCTCATTCTGCGCCTCGTTGTAAATCAACTCGTCTACCAGCGCTCGCGCCAGCAGCACACCGAATCCCCCCGGCCGCAGCCCTTTCGCCTCCCGCGGGCCCACGTGCGCCAGCGGCTGATCCGGCGGGTAGCCCGCCGCCGCGTGGCTCAAATCCTCAAACCGGAAACCCGACCCCGGATCCGAGATCCGGTACAGAATCAGCCGCCTCATGTGCAGGTAGGAAATCCTCACCTTCCGCTCCGGATCGAGCGCGCCGCCCCACTCAATCGCATTCGACAGCAGCTCACGGAACGCCTGTCCCACCGACCGCCGCACCTCTTCGTTGAGGTTCGCCGCCAATTGACTGAGGAAATTCTGTATGTAGTCCACCACTTCCAGCCGGCAGGGCACTTCCAGCTCCACCCAATCCGGCCGCGCCGAGAGCACTTCAATGTGCGGCCGCTCCGGCGCGCCCAGTTCGTCCTCCACCACGTCCAGCAGCACCGCCGCTTCCACCGGCTTCGTCAGATACCGGCTGGCCTGCCTGCGCACCGCGGCCAGCAGCGTTTCGGGGGTTTCATCCGAGGTCAGGATGATCACACGCGGAGATCCATCCAGCGCCCTCAGCCGGTCCAGCACCTCGAGTCCGCCCATCCCCGGCATCCAAATGTCCAGCAGGATCAGATCGAAGTGCGACTGCCCCGCCAGCCGCAGTGCTTCTTCTCCATCTGCCGCTGCCGTTACGCCGTGTCCGCCGCCTTCCAGAATCGTGCTCAGCATCACCCGCGTCAGCCGGTCGTCGTCCACAATCAGTATGTTCCCAGCCATATCCCCCGCCCGAATCCGTGCACTCCCCGCGTTTTCGCCGCTCGATTCTACCCCTATCGTGTGGTGCAGCCTCCCGAAGCTTCGGGACTGCCCGCCCTGACCGGCCGCGGCGGGGAAGGGGCTGCGCTGTCCTCAGATTCCGTCAGGGCACGGCTTCAGCCGTGCCAACTTCATGGAAAGAGAGGAGCGGCTTTAGCCGCTGAGGATTACACCTCCCGCTACGGCAGGTGTGGATGCAGCATTCCGCGGAAAAGTGGCAGATAGCGTGGCTGGAAAACGGTCACGTCGAGAAGAAAAAATCCCGTCGTCAGCGCAAACATCACCAGAAACCTGCCGGCATCGGCCCAGCCCTTTTTCTCGAGCCGCGAATACCCCCACACGCACCCAATCACCACCGCCAGGTTCGAAAACCACGCCGGCACGGCGATCAACTGGTCCGGGTGCTCTAGCGCTCCACTGCGAATCCACTGAAAAAGCCAATGCAGTCCATTTACAAAAAATGTGGTGACAAAAATATTCACGTAGTCCCACAGCCCCGCCGCTGAGATGCCGATGAAATATCCCCACCGGCTCCCGCGAAGTCCCAGTACGATCGCCGCGAGATACATCCACGCCTGGAAAAAATGCAGCCAGCGGATGTCCGCTTCCCAGTAAGCCGAAAGCCCCAGCACGAAAATAAACAGACATCCGCCGGTCACCAGCAGCCACTCCGGCGCCCCGAACCCGCGTCTTGTCGTTTCCATGCTGCCCATGGAACGCGCACGCGTGATGGAAGGTTCCTCACAAAATGCGGCGATTCGGCAGGCTTGCACGCCTTTATGAGGGGCTCTTGACTTTTCGCTTTTTATTCGCCTATACTGCGCCCGGGTAGAGAAACGGGATCCCGGCGACGCCGCGCCCCATTGTCCCTCTAGGACTCTCCAAGGCCCGCCGTCGCCGGGAAATTTCCGCTCCTCCGCCCTCCCGTTCCCCGCCCCGCTGGATTCGCCATGCCCATGCGCCGTCCCGACATCGTTCACGTTGACGTGGACGCCTTCTTCGCTTCCGTCGAACAGCTCCTCGACCCGCGTCTCCGTGGCCGTCCCGTTCTCGTCGGCCGCGGCTGCGTC
>JASHRU010000416.1 GCA_030037225.1 Candidatus Acidiferrales bacterium
AACAGGTATGCAGCGGGGCGCAAACGGCGTTCAGGCCAGCGCGGAGACGAACTCGTAACGGTCAATGCGGGCCGCCACGCCGCGCCGGCTTTCGAAATCCTCCACGCGAACGACGGTCCCATAACATTGGATGTGCACATCGCCCGCCATGGTGACTTCCTTCGGAAGGGTAAGCACAAATTCAACGGGCATGCCGGCCTGGAAGGCGCTGTCTATAACGAAATAAAGGCCGCGAAAGCTGACGTCCCGGGTGCGGGCCTCCTGCTCCACCTTCAAAGTTCCGTTCTGGAAACGGATCATGAGCGGGAGGTTCATGTTGAAACGACGGGACATGCGGCGTTCCATGTCGTTCATACGGATGGCCTCACACTTCCAGCGAGCACTCTTGTCTCACCCTATCACCGAATCCGTCCGTCACGCAATGGGGCGGGGCGCTGTCTGCATCACCGTAGTGGAAGTGTTGCAGCGGCTTGACTTGCAGTCGCGCGGCAGATACTTTGCCGTCTATGCCGGGAGCCGAAGGCCGAGAGCGGCCGCGGGTGCGGACGGAACTGGCGATCCGAGTGCGCCAGATCGGGCCACCGCGGGAATCCATGGAAGTCACCACGACGCTGGACGTGTCGCGGAACGGGGTGTTGTTCCGGACAAGGCAACCATACGAAATGCACAGCACGGTCTGGGTGATTGTGCCGTACGACCCGAAATCGATGGGCGGCGACGTGGAATTTCCGGCAACGGTGGTGAGAATCGACAACGCCGCGGACGGGACTGCCGAGGTCGCCGTGCGATTCCACAGCGCGCGGTCGGATCCGACGCCTATCAACGTGCGCGAACGCAGCGTGATGCAGTTGCCGTCTGAGCGGCGCGCGAAGGACCGTTCGAAGCTGAACCTGCCGATCCGGGTGCGGGGCGAGAACGGAAGCGAAGTGACGCAAACCGTCGATATCTCGCGCACCGGCGCGCTGTTTCGCGCGACACGGTCTTACACGGTAGGCCAGCGCGTGTGGGTCGCTGTGCCCTTCAAAGAGACAGAAACACCGGAAGAAATAGAGAGCCGCGTTGTGCGAATCATTGAGCGGGGTTCGACACTTTGCGTGGCGGTGCAGTACAGCAGGACGACCGGTGTCCGCGTCCCACTCACCTGAGCCTGCCGACTCTTTCTTCGCCAGTCGTGGCGGTCCATGGACGAACCAAGCAAAGTATTCCATCGCAGCCTGTTCCTGGAGGGCCCGGCGGGCAGGCTGGAAGCTCAGTTGTGGACGAGCGCGGCAGCACGGCCGGCGATGGCGGCGCTTGTGTGCCATCCGCATCCGCTTTACGGCGGTACGATGCACAACAAAGTGGTGTTCCAGGCAGCGAGAAGCCTTCACATCATGGGGCTGCCGGTGCTGCGATTTAATTTTCGCGGCGCGGGGCTGAGCGAGGGAACGCACGATCACGGACGCGGAGAGCGGGAGGACGTGCGTTGCGCGATCGATTTTCTGGCCGGAGAGTTTTCCGGCGCGCCGGTGGTGCTGGCCGGATTCAGCTTCGGAGCTTCGGTGGGACTGCGCGTGGGAGCGGGTGACGCGCGGGTGACGCGGCTGGTGGGAATTGGAATCCCGGTGAATGATACGGATTTTTCGTTCCTGCGAGGGTCGAAAAAGCCCAAATTGTTCGTGGTGGGGACAGAGGATGAGTTCGCGGCCCGCGAACGAGTTGAGGAGCTTGAGAGAACGCTCGAGGGACCGAAGCAGCTCGTGTTCGTGGAACATGCGGATCATTTTTTCGTTGGGAAACTGGATCAGTTGGACCGGGCCATTCGTGACTGGATGGAAAAGTTCCCGGCCTAGAGAGAAACGCGATGAAGGCATCCCGAGACCATGGGGAGGACGGGAGAGAAATGGAGAGAAGCAGGAGGCCTTCGCGCTCCGCAGCGCGCTAGCGCGCCCGCCTGCCGGACGGGCAGGAGCAGCCCCTGCGCTGCGCCGATCATTCTTCGCGGAACAGGGACCAGAAGTTCTCAGGCGGAAGCGCCGGCTCGCCCACGAGCCGAAGATTTGCACGGGCGTGCTCCGGACGGCTCGTGCCGATAAGCGCGGAGGTGAGGCCGGGGGCAGAACGGGCGAACTGGATAGCGCGTTCAAAATCCGTGGAGAGGCCGATCGTCTTTGCGAGCGACGCGGGCAGGCCCCGGGCCAGCCGCCCCTGAAGCGTGGGGGCGCTGGCAATGATAGTGACGCCGAGCTGGAGGGCGGCGGCGAGGAGCGGCAGTTCGCGGCTAGCGACGCGTTGATTGGGAAGCACGACGGCTTCCGGCATCATGAGATTGACCGGGAGCTGGACGAAACCGAAATGATGAGTGTCGCCGGCAACTTCGCGGGCGAGAGCGACAATTTCAGCTAGTGAATGAAGCACGGGAGAACCCGCCGGCTGGCGAAAGCCGTTCCAGGTGGCCATGCCATAGCTGCCGATTTTTCCTGCGGAGGCCGCCGATTCGAGATATTCAAAGGCCGCACAAAGGCGATTGCGGAATTCTTCGGGCGAAACCTCTTCGAGCTGCGTCTCCGGATTGTGAAGGTAATAGACGTCCACGGAGGCAAGATTGAGATTGCGGAGGCTGCGGCCGAGCTGGTCTTCGAGGAACCGGGGCGTCATGGCGTGGCAGCCGGCGGCGACGTCGCCGGGCCGCAGAATGTCTTTCGAGAAATACTCCCGGGCAAAATAGTCGCGGGCGTTGGCGGGCATCTCGCCGTCGGGCGAGAGATAGCCGCCTTTGGTGCACACCAGCAGAGACTCGCGTGGGACGCCGCGCGTGGCGAGTTCGGCGATGGCCGCGCCCAGGGAGCGTTCGCTGCGCTGGAAGCGGTAGTTGATGGCGGAGTCGAGAACGTTGATGCCGCCGAGGACGGCTTCTACGATTGCTTCGGTGTAGCCCCGGTCGGTTGCGGGATCGGGATTGCCGAGATACGTGCCGATGCCGAGAGACGAAACTGTGAGGCCGCGCGAGCTGCGGAAGTGGCCGGGCGCGGATTTCCCCTCGAATCGGGCGGCGTAGGCGCGAGTGGCTTCGGGCGTGGCGAGACTGGGCACGAGGCTCCGGCGAAAGAACCGGAAGTATAGCAGAGGCGCGCGAGAGTCCTGGTTGTAGGGGCACGACATGTCGTGCCCCTACGAGAGCGGCCATTGGTCCCTGAGGTGAATGTTCGGCTTTTGGGCTTCTCTAGGACATTCTGATCTTCAGACAATCCTCGGTTACGCCTGGGCCAGCAGCCGGGAACACGCGCGCACCATTCGGCGATACGGCCAGACGGGAGGTGTGTTGGGAGCGCCCCCACGCGCAGCCTGAGCATAGAAAATTTCGCCCGCGCGCGGCTTCGAGTAATACCACCGGGCGAGCAGTGAAAGATGGTCGGCCATCAGGGCGAGCGAAGCCGCTCCGGCGGGCAGGCGCGAGCCGCCGGGCAGGTCGCCGGGAGCTTCGGATTCGAGATGCTCGCGGAAGATGGCCTCGACCGAGCGCGGCTCGGCGGCGAGTGAACCGAACTCGAGCAGGAAGGGCGGCGAAAGGAAGCCGCTGCGGACGGCGAAGGCGGCGATGGTTTGTTCTGCTGTCGCACGCTGCAAGACTACGGCGTCGAGATCCTGAATGCGGCGGACGAGCTCGGGCATCAGGCGCAGCGTGGCCGTAACCTTTTCGATTTTTTTGTGAATGGCGGAACTGCGCTCGAAATCGAGCGCGGCGGAGGCGGCGTCGCGGCCCTGCTCGAATTCGTCCACCAGCGAAGCTCCGCTCGAGGCCAGGAAGGATTCCACGCGGACGACCTCGGCTGCGTACTCCTCATCGCTGCACCCTGCAAAACACGGCGCCAGGCACATCTTCATTTCAGAGTAAAGGCAGCCGGGAAATGTCGGGTCTCGACGAATGTGAATTTGGCAGCGGCGAATTCTGAAGAAATTGAGGGATTGGGAGAGAAACGCGTCGGCGGAGCGCCGCGTGGCGAATGGGCCGATGTAGAGTGCTTCGTCCTCGAGAATGCGGCGGGTGATGTAAGCGCGCGGATAGGCGCTGCGCAGCTTGAGCTTGACGACGACGGGCGGGCGGAGGCGCATCCAGGAGCGATGGCGGCCCGCGTGAATCCGGACGGCGTGATGATAGAGGACCAGCGACTGCTCGAATGCCGAGCCAACGATGCGGTAGTGCACGCGTGCCGCGATTTCGCGCAGGTTCAAACGTCGCGTGGGCTGCCGCTCCACCGCGAGCAACGATCGCAATCGGCGTTGCAAATCCGCGGTGCGAGCCAGATACGGCCGGGCCTCTGCGGCTCGCATCTCCAGCAAAAAGACGGCCGGCCGCGCAGGTAGTGCGGCAAAAAAATCCTCGTCGTGCCCGGGATCAAACTCCTGGACCCTATCCAGCTCGAACATCGAATAAGGATACACTTCCCTAGCCGGACGCTGGCGATTAGAAACATAGAGCACCGCCAGGCACGAGGTGCACCGGCAAGTTCGGATTGCAGCCTCACGACTGGCTCAGGGAGTTTTGGCAAGGAAGCACCGAGAAGATGAAAAAAGTATTCCATTTCGGCATCTCTTCCGAGCCGTATCGCTGCGATGCGGCGATCGTCTGGTGCTTCGACAGCCGTTTCGAGCTCGGATTCCGAAAGTTTCTGAAGCGCATCGGCGTTTCGTTTCCAGACGCCATCAAAATTGCAGGCGGGGCGAAGTGCCTGGCCGCCCCGGAGCCAGAGTCCGAATGCGAATTTGTTCTCGAGCAAATTCGCAAGTCCATGCGCCTTCACGGAACAACGCGCGTGATCCTCATGTTGCACTCCGATTGCGGGGCGTACGGCGGCCTGGCCGGTGGTTTCGGCGGCGACGCTCGCGCTGAGGCAGCGCACCATGAGCAGGACTTGCGCCGCGCCGCTGCTACCGTCGCTGCGTGCTTTCCGGGAGTCGAGGTGCAATCGTACTTTGTTGACTTCGAGGGAATCTGGAAGGTCGAGCCGATTGCGCAGCAGAAGCCGCGCCCCTCAGGGACTAGCGGAGTTCCGCGCTCTTAGGACGACTTTAGAACCCAGGCAGAGATGACTAGCCTCTGGATTTCGCTTGTGCCTTCGTAGATTTCGGTGATGCGCGCGTCGCGGTACATCCGCTCCACGGGGTATTCGCGGCTGTAGCCGTTACCGCCGTGAATCTGGATGGCCTTGTGGGTAACGCGCGTGGCCATCTCGCTCGCAAAAAGTTTGGCCATAGCCGCTTCCATTGAGAAACGCGCGCCCGTGTCCTGCTTCCAGGCGGCCCGGCGGGCCAGCAGGCGAGCCGCTTCAATTTCGGTGGACATGTCGGCAAGCATGAACTGGATGGCCTGGAACTGAGAGATCGGACCGCCAAAGGCCTGCCTTTCGCCGGCATAACGCAGCGACTCGTCGAAGGCACCCTGTGCGATTCCCACCGCCTGGCTGGCGATTCCTATGCGGCCGCCGTCGAGTGTGGAAAGCGCGACCTTGTAGCCTTCGCCTTCGTTGCCGATGCGGTTCTCGACGGGAACTGCGCAATCCGTAAAGGAAAGCTCGACGCAAGCGGTGGCGTTAATGCCGAGTTTTTTTTCCTCCTTGCCGACCTTGAAGCCGGGCGTTCCTCGCTCGATGAGCAGCGCCGTGATTCCCTTCTCGCCTTTCGCAGGGTCGGTGCTCACGTAGGCGATGACCACGTCGGCCACGCCGCCGTTGGTGATCCAGGCTTTGGTGCCATTGAGGACGTAGCGGTCGCCCTTACGCACGGCGACGGTGCGCAGCGCGGCGGCATTTGAGCCGGCTTGCGGCTCGGTAAGCCCGTAGCAGCCGATTTTTTCGCCGCGCGCGAGCGGCGCAAGGAATTTCTTTTTCTGTTCGGCGGTGCCGAAGCGGTGGAGCGGATCACAGACGAGCGAATTTTGCACGGAGAGGATCGTCCCGGTCGAAGCGCAGACGCGGGAAATTTCCTCGATGACGATGGAGTAGCCGATGTGGTCGAAGCCGGCGCCGCCTTCCTCTTCGGGGATTGCAATAGCGGTGAGGCCGAGCTCGGCAGCCTTGCGAAACGTCTCTCGGGGAAATTCGCCGGTTTCGTCCAGGTGGCGGGCCAGAGGCTTCACCTCGGTCTCGGCGAATTCGCGGACCGTTTTGTGCAACAGCTTCTGTTCTTCGGTCAGGCCGAGATGCACGCGCACTCTCCGGGAATGGGTTCCAATCTCTTCAAACTGCGAAGTATATAGTGGCCCGGTGCGAAACAAAAACTCACAGAGCGGGATGCGCGCGCGGACCGGCCGCGAGCCGCTCGATGCCGCCGGCACGACGGTCGAGCGGACGTGTCTGTTGCCCGCCGGCGGGAGGTGCCATTACAATCCGCCATTCCCGGATGGCGACGAGCCGCGCCGGGTTCCGGAACCAGCGTGCCAGCACTCCAGGGAGCTCGAGCATGAGACCGATTGCGCGCGCAGGCTTGATCCTGTTGGCGTTCGCGGCAGCCGCCCGCGCGCAGGAGGAGCACCACGGGCATCCCGCTCCGGAAAAACTCGGCGTGGTTTCCTTTGCCACTACCTGCGCCCCGAAGGTGAAAGCACGCTTTGATCGCGCGGTGGCTCTGCTGCATTCGTTCGCTTATTCCCCAGCCGACGACGCGTTTCACGAAGTGGAATCGGCCGACCCGCGATGCGCCATGGCCCATTGGGGAAGGGCCATGACGTACTTCCATCAGTTGTGGGAGCCGGTGGTGAGCCCCGCCGGGCTCGAAGAGGGGCGCGCCGAGCTGGAGGCAATCCCACCCAGCGCAGAAAGCTCCGAACGGGAGGGGGAATACATCGCTGCGCTGTCACTGTTCTATCGGGTTGCCGATTCCGTTCCCATGGCAACGCGAATCCAGAACTATGCTGAAGCCATGGGCGCTCTCGCGGCGCGGCACAGCGAAGACTCTGAAGCGCAGGTGTTCTACGCGCTGGCTTTGCTGGCCACGGCGCCACCGGACGACAAGAGCCATCGAAACCAGAAAATGGCTGCTGGGATTCTCGAGCCGCTGTACCGCCAGCAGCCACAACATCCGGGTATCGTCCACTACCTGATCCATGCGTATGACAATGCGGAACTGGCGCCCCGGGGGCTGGCCGTGGCGCGCGTGTACGCCAGCCTTGCGCCATCGGCGCCGCATGCCCTGCACATGCCCTCGCACATCTTCACACGCCTGGGAATGTGGAACGAATCCATCCGCTCGAATCTGGCCGCGCGGGCCGCGGCCCACGCCCAAGGCGACGCCGGGGAAGAGCTCCACGCCATGGACTATCTGGTGTACGCCTATTTGCAGAGCGGCCGAACCGCGGAGGCGGGCAAAGTGATTGCGCAGCTGCGCGATATGCCGGCGCTGCGCGTGCAGGATTTCAAGATCGGATATGCAGCCACAGCGATGCCGGTGCGCTACGCAGTCGAGCGCCAAGAGTGGGCGGATGCGGCGCGAAGTATCGCCGGGGATGGGGCGCCGCCGCATATAGCCGCAATCGCCGCGTGGGCGCGCGCGCTGGGTCACGCGCGAGGCGGAGATCCACGGGCGGCGCGTGCCGAAATCGAGACGCTTCGAGTGCTCGAAAACCAGCTGCAACATTCCGGAAACAGCTATTGGGCTAAACAGGTCCACATTCAGTTGCTCGAAGGCTCCGCGTGGCTGGCCAAGGCCGAAGGAAAAGGAGACGAGGCTTTGGAGGTGCTGCGAAGCGCGGCGGATGAGGAAGATGCGATCGAAAAGCTTCCGGTGACCCCCGGGCCCATTGTGCCGGCGCGGGAGCAGCTCGGTGAACTCCTTTTGGAGCAAGGTCGTCCGAAACAGGCTCTCGCTGAATTCGAAACCAGCTTAATAGCGACGCCGGGGCGGCGCGGCGCGCTCGAGGGCGCCATGCGCGCGGCGCAGCTCTCGGGCGACAGCGACAAGGAACGGATATTCCGGCAGCGCTTGGAGCAGACCGGGAACTGAGATCCGCGCAGATGGACCGAACGCAGAGGCAGGTCTCGACGGCAGGCCAAGCGTTCGGGAGTTTCCTCGCCCTTCAGGCAGATCCCGAGAATTCGCGGCGCAGTTTCGAGTAGGTCAGGTCGAGGTCTTCTGGGTGAAGGCGCGTCTCTCCGACTGTGGTCATGAAGCTGGAGTCGCCGGTCCAGCGGGCGAGAACGTGCAAGTGAACGTGTC
>JASHRU010000417.1 GCA_030037225.1 Candidatus Acidiferrales bacterium
CCCAGCCCCACGATTCCAGGCACATTTTCCGTTCCCGGCCGCCGGTCGCGTTCGTGATGGCCTCCGTAGAAAAGTGGCCGCAGCCGCGTCCCCTTCCGCACATACAGCGCGCCCACGCCCTTCGGCCCGCGGATTTTGTGCGCCGATATCGAGAGCAGGTCCGCCCCGATCTCATCCACGCGAATCGGCAGCTTCCCGGCGGTTTGTACGGCGTCGGTGTGAAAATAAACGTCAGCTTCCGCCGCTATCTTCCCAATCTCCTCCACGGGCTGCACCGTTCCCAGTTCGTTGTTCGCGTGCATCACCGCGACCAGCACCGTCTCTGGCCTCAGGGCGCGGCGTACCTCCTCAGGGTCGGCGATTCCCTGCCCGCCCACTGGCACGTAGCTGATTTCGATTCCGTCGCGCTCGAGCGCTTGGCATGTGTTGAGCACGGCGTGATGCTCGATCTGGGTGGTAATGATGTGCTTCCGCTGGCCCGTTGCGGCTTCGACAATTCCGACTATGGCAAGGTTGTCCGATTCCGTTCCGCCGCTCGTGAAGACAATCTCCGCCGGACGTGCCCCCAGCAAATCCGCCACCGACGCGCGAGCGCGCTCCACCGCAGCTCTCGCTCTCTGCCCGAACGAATGAATCGAACTGGCGTTCCCCGCCTCCCGCGTGAAATACGGCAGCATCGCTTCCAGCACTTCCGGCGCGACGGGGGTGGTCGAGTTGTGGTCCAGATAGACGTTCTTCATGGGAGCGCAGCCCTGTTTTCAGAATAGCCGGGGTCTGGAATCGCCGTCAACCGAGGCGCCGCCGCATTTGTCTTCGTAGGGGCACGACATGTCGTGCCCCTACTTGGCAGGATCGTTCCATCGTGGGGTCGGTCTCTATTTCTCCGGCTCCGGAATCGCCGCTCCGTCCTTCCGCGGGTCCGAAGCGCCGTAATTAATCCCCGTCGCGAAATCCCGCATCACCGCCTGCCCGCCCCCCACGGAAGCCGAGTAGCCGGCATGCACCGTGATTTTGTGCCCGCGCGATTCGAGCTCGGCGCGCACGCTGGCGGGAATTCCATCTTCCATCTCCACGTCGCAGCCTTCAAAAGTCTTCTTGGTAAACCGCGGCGCTTCCAGCGCGGCCTGGATATTGAACCCAAAATCCACCACGTTCACCACGAACTGTGCGTGCGCCTGCGACTGGTTCCATCCCCCCATGATTCCAAATGCGATCCGCGTCGTTCCCTTTTCCATCTGCGCCGGGATGATGGTGTGCAGCGGGCGCTTGCGCCCCGCCAGCAGATTCGGCGAGCCGGTTTCGAGCGAAAACAGCGCGCCGCGGTTTTGCAGCGCAAATCCCGCGCCATCCGCCACGATTCCGGAACCGAACGCGTCGTAATTGCTCTGAATCAGCGACACCATGTTGCCATCGCGGTCCACCGTGGAAAGATACGTGGTGTCTCCCGCGTGCGCGGGCAGCGTTGGCGCCGGGACGTCCGCAGCCGCGGCGCCGCGCACTTCGAGCGGCGCCACTGCGCAGCTCGCGTGCTTCCCGTCCACCTGCCGCGCGCGCGCGCTGGCGTGCTGGTCGCTCAGCAATTCGGCCACAGGCACTTTCGCGTAGCGCGGGTCCGCCACATAATGCAGCATGTCCGCATAGGCCAGCTTTTTCGCCTCGATTTCCGCGTGCAGCACGTCCGCCGAATTTTGTTTCATGCCGCTGAAATCAAATTTCTCCAGGATGTTGAGCATCATCAGCGCCGCGATGCCCTGCCCGTTCGGCGGCATTTCGTAAACTGTCCAGCCGCGATACGCCGTCGAGATCGGCTCGACCCACTCCGCCGAAAATTCGGCCAGATCGTCTGCCGTCATCGTGCCGCCGAAGCGCTTTTCAGCGGCCAGTAGTTTCTCCGCTGTCTCGCCGCGGTAGTAGCCGTCGCGTCCGTGCTCGCCGATGCGCCGCAGCGCCGCCGCCAGTTCCGGATTGCGGAAGATCTCGCCCACGCGCGGCGGGCGGCCTTCCCGCATATAGAGCTTTTCGGCCGCTGGATCCTCGTGTTGGTCGAGCACGCTGTGCTGCCAGTAAATGGCTACCCATTCCGTCACCGGAAATCCCTCTTCCGCGATGTGCACCGCCGCGGAAAGATCCTCAGCCAACGGCCGGCGTCCGAATTTCTCGTGCAGTTTTATCCAGCCCTCCACCGCCCCAGGAACCGTGACCGACTGAATTCCGTGGTCCGGCATTTTCGTCGCCCCGTGCGCGCGCAGGAACTCGGGCGTCAGCCCGCGCGGCGCCCAACCGCTCGCGTTCACGCCGTAGCGCTTCCCTGTCTTCGCGTCGTACACCATGGCGAACAGGTCGCCGCCGATCCCGTTCATCATCGGAGAGACCACGCCCATCACGGCGTTCGCGGCGATGGCCGCATCCACCGCGGACCCGCCGCGTGCCAGCACCTGCGCGCCCGCCTGCGCCGCCAGAGGCGACTCGGCGGCCACGATTCCGCCGCGCGCTATCGTCATCGACCGCCCTTGCCCCGGCCGCTGCGGCTCGGCTTGCGTCGCCAGCGTCATCGCAGCCGCCACGCATACAAACGCGTATCCCCACCGGCCTCGCGCCACTCTGCACCTCCCGTGCTGCACATGACGCGAACTCTAGCCGGAACGGAAGAGCGGAGCAAGCGGGACTCAAAATTCGCGGCCGAGAACCAAGGGGGCACGTACAGACGCGAAAGGAGCCCGCGGACGAGCTCCTTTCCCATTGCGGAGATTTTGTCCGGCAAGAGTTTGCGAGGACGTTTTCGCAGCTACTTCTTCGGTCGCGACTCCGGCGGCACCAGGCCGTTCAGCCGGTAATAAACCACCATCTGTCCGTAATGCTCGCCCGGATGCTCGCAAAAATCGCTCCAGAATTCGTAGGGATTAATCTGCCGCCGGCTTCCCTTGATCGTCTTCGAAAAATCTGCCTTTTCCAGCAACGCGGTCCCTTCAGCAAAGGCCTTCTTGGCATAGGCCACGATTTCGGCCTTGGATTTGAAGTCGCTCCGCTTGGGCTGTTCGCTCGCAGGCCCGGTGCCTTCGACGGTGGCCTTGAAATAGTAGACGGCTCCTGCCGCGTGCAGGAGCTGCTCGGCAAATGTGCGCACTTCCGGCGTCGGCTTGAAGTCGTACTTGTCCTCGGGAAAATCCTCGCCCATGTCGATCAGCTTGCGCGTCACATCTTTCCACGTGCGCAGGAACCCCTCGCTCGGATTCGTCGTGGCTGCGGGTGCCGCTTGCCGAGCCGCCGGCTTTGCGCCGGACGGAGCCGCCGTCGCGCCAGAAGCGCACAGCAGCCCCGCCGCCAGCGCCGCTACTGCGAATATCACTATGTATGTTTTCGGTTTCATAAGACTCCCCCCTCCTGGAGTAGCGCTGAGTTGGACGCGCCGCCGGATTCGCGCGTTTCCCGCTCGCTGCTTCGCGAGACGCGCGAAACGCCATCACTCCGCTCGAAGCTCGCGCATCAGCCGCGGATTTGTCTTCGCCGTCCCACGGCGGCCACGCACAGCAAGGCTATCGTCGCAGCCAGATAGCAAAGCGGAACGCGCGCGGAGAGATTCGGCGATGCACCCATGAAGTCCAGCGCTGCAGTCGGCTGTGCTGGCCCCGCGTACCACCACGCCGTGTACAGGCCCTCAAACAATTTGCT
>JASHRU010000418.1 GCA_030037225.1 Candidatus Acidiferrales bacterium
AACAGCCCTTCCATTGCCGCAAGGGTCGCCGGCTGGTATTCCGTCACCAGCCGACCCTGAGCATCGCCCGTCGGAAATAGCTGCGTCAGCGAAGCCACGAGGCCCACAATCACGCCCACGCGCACAAACGTCCGGCCGTAGCTTTCGTGTTCGCCGGACAGCAGGTAATACGCTCCGATCGCAGCCATCACAAAGCTGGCCGTAATCACCGAGCCCGACATGGTGTGAGCGTATTGCCACAACGCCCACGGATTCAGCAGCAGTCCCCAGAAGCTCGCCAGCAGGATTTGGCCCTGCGCGCCGAGCGTGTAACCCACAGGGTGCTGCATCCACGCGTCTGTGGCCACAATCAAGTAGCCCGACGCCCACGACCCCAAGAACACCATGAGCGACGCAAACCAGTGCCCGCGTGGCCCGAGCTTTTTCTCCCCGAACAGCAGCAGTCCCAGAAAGCTCGACTCCAGAAAAAAGGAAAATATTCCCTCCATCGCCAGGGTTTGCCCAATTACGCCGCCGGCAGACCGCGAGAACTGCGCCCAGTTCGTCCCGAATTGAAACTCCATCGGGATGCCCGTCACCACCCCGAGCGCAAAATTGATTCCGAACACCCGCGCCCAGAAGCGCGCCGAACGGTTGTAATGCTCGTCTCCCTTGCAGATCGCCAGGGTCTTCAAAACGAGGATCAGCAGCGCCAGGCCCATCGTGAGCTGTGGAAAGAGATAATGAAATGTGACCGTAAAAGCGAAGTGCAACCGGTGCAGGGTCAGCGCTTCTTCCATCGGAATGCTCCCCGGCCGCGGTCGTGACTTTGCGCCTCGCGCGGCCGCGAGGCTCCCGGCTTCGCGCTCACCACTTCTGTTGCGCTATGTCGAGCGCCGTCTGTCCCGCGTCCGGCGCCGCGCGCAGGCCCGTGATCTGCTTCATGTGCACACAGAAGATTACCGGAATTGGGTCTCCCGCGTGCTTCCGGATCTCATCGGCAGCATACGCCCCCATCCACCAGGCATCGCGCCGCGAGAATAGCGAGATCGCGTGTTTCCGAACCTGTTCGTGCTCGGCATCGTCCGGCAGCTCTTCGTAGCGGCCAGTCACCACCACGCTCTTCCATTCGTCGCGGCTGCGGATCTCGTCCGCCTGGATGCAGACCCGCGGATTCGCCCGCATCCACTCGATTTTCTGTCCCACCGTCGCAAAGCAGAACAGGCTGTCCCCTTCGGCCACAAAATAAATCGGCACGATGTAGGGCTGGTTTTCGAGCGCACAGCCCAGCCTGCCCGCTCCCTCATGCGCAAGCAATTCACGGCACTCCTTGCCGCTCATCTCCGAAATCCGCATACACACCTCTGCGGAGCGCCGCGGGCCACCGGCCCCTCGCCGGCTTTGGCCCGCCGCTCTCCTGCGGTTCTCTACCGGTGTGCTCCTACGACTTCTTCTGGAGCTCCCGGATGTACGCCACCAGCGCCTTCACCTGCTCGTCGTTCACGCCCTTCTTGGAAAATGCATGCGTCGCTTTCTTTTCCTTGCCTCCATTGGCGATCATGTCGGTCAGATCCGCGTCAGACAGTTTCTTCGCTTCATCCGACGTCAGGCTGGGCGCCTTCAGAGCCGGCTTCCCTTCTCCGTTCGCTCCGTGGCACACCGCGCACTTCGCCTTGAACAACGCACCTCCGTCTTCCGCCGCCCGCGTGTTCCCGGGCAAGTAAACGAGTATTGCCGCCGCGATCGCCAGTGCCGCGGCCCCTGTCGCTCGAGTGCTCATATTCCCCTGCTCCTTTCGGTTTGTTTCGTTCCTTGCATTGCTCGCTCTCCGCCGGACTTGCGTCGCCTCCGGCGTGGAAAGCCTGAATCACTTCCGCGCATCGGGCTTTGCAGACGTCTCGCCCTCCGCCCGTTTCTCTTTCTCCTTCTTCGCTCGCTCTTCTTCCTCCCGCTTCCTTGCTTCCTGCTCCTGCATCCTCTTCAATTCCGCGTAATAGCCCGGCCGCGTGTGGCGCAGATGGTCCGCAGATGCCATCCCACTCAGCCAGGCGCGGTCCATCGGATACACGTCGGGATCAAACACCACGGTGTACATGTGCCAGATCAGGATCGCCAGCGTGGCCAGAATTGCCTCATAGTAGTGCAGCGCAGTGGCGGCATCGGAAAACCATTTCGGGAAATGCCGCAGCGCGAAATTGTTGAACCACAGCGTGAAGCCCGTCGCGGCCATCACTGCCGTGCCCCATAGAAACGCCAGGTACTCGATTTTCTCCACATAATTGAACTTGCCAAACGGGGGAGGCGATTCTGCCAGGCCCAGGTTGTAAGCCAACATCCGTGCCAGCGCCCTCATGTCGTTCAGTCTCGGAATCATCTGGCCCAAAATCGCCCGGTCGCGCCGCACCGCTGCGAGATGGGCCACGTGATATCCCAGCCCCGCCAGCAGCACCACACCGGCCACGCGATGCAGCAGCCCGCGAAACGCAAACGACCCCTCCCAGATCAGCAGCGGCCGTGCCCACCACGTTTCCGGAAACTTCAACGCAAATCCCGTGATCACCAGCACCGGAAAACTCACAACCACCAGCCAGTGCGCAACCCGGAAGTGCAGATTCATGCGCGGCAGCACTTCGCCGCTTTCGCTGCGCGGCGCCGCGCGCCGCAGCTTCTTCAGAAAATCGAGCAAATGGTGCAGGAACATGAATCCGACCGCGGCGGGAATCATCATCCAGTACAGCAGGCGTATCCACCGGACCACTCCCGGCTCGCTCGCCGACTGCGGCCGGACGTGCACCGTCCCGATCGCAAACGACTTGCCTGCGCCCGGATGGCACTGCCCGCACGTATGCGCCAGGTTGGCCGGATTCACGGTCGAGCGCGGATCGCTCGAGGGCAGAATGTTGTGGATGCCGTGGCACGAAGCGCAATTCGCCACCGTCTGTCCCCCCGCCCGCGATTCCAGCCCGTGGTAGCTGTCTTCGAACGAAGGTACGCGGTCCGCCGGAAGGTTGTACCTTGCCTCCAGGCGTTCGTCCCCGTGGCAGCGCCCGCACGTTGCCGTGGACACCCGCGCCGGGTTCACCAGCGAATCCGGCTCCTGGGGAGCGAGAATGCGATGCTCCCCATGGCAGTCCGTGCACACCGGAGCGCCGGGGGCTCCTCGAGCCACCGCCTGCCCGTGAACACTCTCTTCATAAATCTTCGCTACTGCCGGGTGGCACCCGGCACATGTTTTTGGCACGTTCCAGTGGTTGATCTTCGACCGGCTGTCCTGGTTCGGAAAAATCGCGTGGCTCCCGTGGCAATCCGAACAGCTCGCTGCCGCCGTGTTCCCCGCTGCCACGGCCCGGCCGTGCACGCTCGAACGGTACGCCTCCACCGGGTGCGCAAACGGAATCTTGTGCCGCGCCAGAAAATCCGGATTCGAGTGACAGGCCCCGCATGTATCCGGCAGATTCTTCTTGGCCACAGGCGAGTTCGAATCGTCCGCCGCGACAATCGAGTGGATTGTCCCGTGGCACGACTTGCAGGAGGGGCTCTGCGCGTCGCCGTTTCTTGCCGCTTCTCCGTGCACGCTGGATTGCAGTTCCTTCACTTCCGTGGCGTGACATTGAGAACAAAGATGCGGCACCAGCGTGGCCGCGGGCTGCGCATAATGTGCAGGGCCGTGGCACGTCTGGCACGCGCCCGGCCCTAGCACGGAGTGCACGCTCCGGGGCAGTGCGGTTGCCACGTCGGCGTGGCAGGCTGCGCAGTCCACCTTGCGAACCTTCGCAGGATGCGGGAAGTCATGAATCTCCGTGTGGCAGGCCACGCACGGCACATCCGCGTGCACGCTGGCCTTATGCCTGGCGGGATCCGCATACACGCTGGCGCCTTTTTCCGACTTCAAGTCCTCCTGCGAGTGGCACGCCAGACAATCGGAATCAGGCACCGCCGCAGCCTTCTGAGGGGTTCGGCTTGGCTCGCCTTGCTGAGCGAAAAGTGTGAAAACAAGGAAGAACAGCCCTGTCGCCGGCAAAAACCTGGAAAACCGCGGGCCGGAGCGCATCCACCGGCGTTCGATTTTGGCATGCCCCGTCATCGCGGCAGACTGTCCACACGGACAAGTCACGCCGTAGCCTGTCAGATGACGCCGTTCTGGACGGTGACTCTCCGCACTCGTCCTTGTGACAAATATCACCAGGCCTTTGTGGGGCGCTCAAAGCGAGGACAGTAGCTGCCAATCGTGGAGAGGGCGTCAGCCGCGCGCCGCGTCATTCCCCCGCACTTCCCCCGGCAGGTCACTTCACTCCCAGGTCCGCCAAGACCTTCGGATTCTGCTCTTCCATGGCCAGCAGAGAATGGCAGGTCGAGCAGTCGTTCGGAATCGTCTGTCCGTCCGCGCTCGTATGGCTTCCGTCGTGGCAGCGGAAACACCCCGGCGAATCCATGTGGCCCAGGTTGTTCGGATGAGACCCCCAGGTCACCTTCATCTCGGGAAACACATTCCTCAAATAAAGAGCCGCCACTTCCTCCGCGGACTGCTGCACCAACGCCCGCCTCGTGGCATACACTTGCGGATAGCCCGTGCGATAGAAATCATCCAGGCCCTGGATGATGTTCTGCCGCGCGGTTTCCCGGTCGGGATAGTTCACTTTCAGCAGCTCCACCGCCTTCTTCTTGACAAACGGCAGTTCCGGGCTGATCCGCCCGGTCGCCATCTGCTTGTCTACGCCCGATTCGGGCAGCTCGAAGGCATGAGTTGGCCGGTTGTGGCAATCCACGCAATCCATCTCGCGGTGCTCGCCCTTCGCGAGCTGTTCAGGAGTCGTCTTAATATCCGTCGAAACGAACGTGACGGTTTTCCCCGCGTCGGTTACGTACTCCACCACCGGAATGATGCTTCGCTCCGGATCAATCGAGATGTAATGGATTCTCGACCCGGTCTCCAGATGCCTCCCATGGATCCCTACTCGCCCCTGCCAGGTCACTCCGCCGACTTTCAGCACCAGCACGGTGGTGACCTTGGTATTTTTCTCGTCATCCTGGAATTTGTCTTTCACCAGGAATTTGTCGCCCGTAAACCGCTGCGGCCAGTGGCACTGTTCGCAGGTCTCCCTCGCGGGACGCAGATACTTCACCGGCGATGGAATCGGCCGCGAATACGTGTGAAACGCCACGGCGTACACCTGCCTCAGTCCGGAGAGCTTCGACCGCACGAACCACGACGCTCCCGGCCCGATGTGGCAGGCCACGCATTCCACCCTCGAGTGCGGTGAATTTTGGTACGCCGTAAATTCCGGTGTCATCACCGTGTGGCACGTCTGCCCGCAGAATTGCGTCGAATCCATGTACCCCACGCCGCGGTACGAAGCCGTTCCGATCAGCACGAAATTCATTCCCGTCAGCGCCCCCACCAGCCAGAAGCTCCGGCGCACTCCCGGCTGCGACAAATCCACCTGGGGATATTCCGCCCGTATTTCCCCGCGCGCCCGCATGCTCCTCCGCCGGAGCCAGATTCCCAGCGGGATCAGGATGAGCCCTGCCACGAAAAATCCCGGCAGGATCAGAAAAAGCAGAATGCCGATATAGGGATGCGGCGGGCCGGGCAGCAGAAAGTCGTAGAACCAGAATGCAACCAGCGTCAAGGCCGAACTGGTTGTCAGGACCACCCCCATCAGCGAGATGGGATTCTGCGCCATGTAAAAAATCGGCCGCAGCCAGCGTTGCAGGATGCCGGCCTCGCTCATCGCAGGCCTCCATTCGAGCGAATTCTACGCTTCGTGGGCAAGAATCTTCCTCCGCGCCTCTCGACGCGCCCGCGGGCCGGCGGGACAGGCCCCCGCGCCCGCGTCTGCCGAGGTGCCTGCCCGCCCCCTTTTCCCCGGGTTCCTACTTCTTCTTGGCGAGTTCCCGCGTGTACTTCACCAGGTCCTTGATCTGCGCATCGGTGAGCTTGCCTTTGAATGCCGGCATCTTGTTCTTGCCGTTGGCCGTGGACTCGATCAGTTGCGCGTCCGTCTTCTTCTGTATTTCCTCGGATCGCAGGTCGGTCACCTTCATGGCCTTTCCCGTCGGGGTGTTGCCGCTTCCGTCGTCGCCATGGCACATCTTGCATTTGGATTGATAGAGGGCCGCCGTGTCATCGGCCCGTCCCGCCGGATTAATCAGCATCAATAAGGCAAACACCAGTAGGATCGCCGTCGCAATTCTCGTTAGCCCAAGCTTCATCGAAACCTCCTCAGGTTTGAGTTCACGTGCCAGTTTCACTGCTCGGTTCCCGGCGCCGCTCAAAATGCATAGCGGGCCGAAAGCGTCACCGTATTGCCTCGGAAATTCCGCGGCGCGTATATGTCCTGCGGCACCGCCGTGAAATCCTCATGGTAGCCGTAGTAGTTCCAGAGCGCCCGGCCCGTCCATCTCTTCGTGAAGGCGTAGTCCAGCCCTCCCGTCGGGCTCAGCCATTTCGAATTGAGCGGACCCGGCTCCTGGTTCGGGTTCAGAAACAGCGCGCTCCCGCTGTTGCCCGTGAAATTTCCGCCCAGGTGCGTCGTCAACGCGCGGAACGGTTTCCACATCAGGTCGAACCCGCCGTAGTTCGAGTCGTTCTTGTACACCGAAAGCTGCTCCACCAGCCCGGCCACGTTCGCGCACATATTGATTCCAGGCCCGGAGGGCGTCCCCGGGTAGCACACCAGAATCTGCGAAAACACGTCGTTGTAGTCGTACGTAAAATCCAGCGCCCATTTCTCGCTCGGCTGGAACATCACCGATATCCCGTACGACCGGTCGTGCTGCAGGTTGTCGATCTGCGTCACGTTGTCCCGCCCTTCCCAGATCCGCACCGTTCCGCTGATGTTCACCCAGCTCACCGGTTTGTACACCGACCGCACCCGGTATTCCTGCCACTGCCGCGGGCTGATCCGCGTGAACACGTTGTCCGCGCTCATCAGTTCCGTGTCGAAGCTGATCCGCCAGTTCTGCACCGGCTTCGCCCACACCCCGAACAGCCCCGAGTACTCGTTGATCAGCACCTGCCCCGGATTGAGGCTGATCATCGGCGTAACGAATTCAAACGCTCCTCCCCCAATGGGCGTGCATCCCGCCGGAAGCATTCCCCCCACCAGCGCGCAATCCCCGCGGTTCGCGTTCGACGGAAAATAAAACTCCATATTGTCCGCGAACGATTTGTCGTCTATGTCCCGGTGACGGTACCGGAACCCCACCCGCGCCCCGAACTTCGACGATGCCTGATAATCGATCTCCGCCAGGTTCGAGTTCTCCTCTTGCTTCAGGAAACCGCCGTCCACGTCGATCGCCAGGTCCGGCTCCGAACTGCTCGTGTGCGCCGGCGTGCCGGCCGGGGAGGTGTACTCCGGCGAGCAGAGCACGGGAAGCGGGCTGGTCGTCGTGAACAGATTCGGCGCCGTGAGCAACCCGGCCGAAAAGAATGAGCAATCGCTCGAACTGAACTGCATGGGGTTGTGAAACGTCGAATAGTGATAGGAATCCAGGAAACTCAGGTAATTGTTGATGTGCCAGGTCAGCCCGAAATCCCCGCTGGCCGCCACCCGCTCGCCGCTTACCCCTCCGTTCGTCCGCGAATCGAACAGGTTCGTCCGCGCCTCGCGCCCGAGAAAGTCTTCTACGTAATCGAATTCGTCGGCGCTTCCCGCCGTGTACCCGAACCGCGCCGAGATGTCCACCGGCTTCCAGTAGTTCGATTGCAGGCTCACCTGCTCGGTGGGCGTATTCGTGCGCACGCGCCCGTGCGTCAGGTAGTTCAGAAATGCGCTGCACGTCGGATTCACCGCGCCCGTCGCCAGAAACGTCGAGCCGCACGGCTGGCTCTCGGTCGAATTGAACGAAGCGCCCAGGTCCACCGGTTCCCCGTTCGAGAGCTGGAACAAATCGAGTGGCAGCCCGTAGTTGGGCCGGAAGTTGGGCTGCTGGAGCTGGTCTGTCGCTCCCGTGTCGCCCTTGTAATCGTTCCAGATTTCGTCGTAGCTGATGTTCGTCCGCGGCAGCACCCGGTAATCCATCCCCAGCCGGTACGTGTTCACCGTCGTCTTCACGTCCTGGAACAGCACCTGTTCCGTTCCCACGTGCACGGTCGTAAAAGACGGCCCCTCGTCGATATTCCGCGAGTAGCCGACCCGGAACCGCAGCTTCGATTCCGGCAGGAACACCAGGTTGTAATCGCTCAGGTACCGCCGCGTGTCGAACAGGTGCGGCGAATCCCCCAGCACGCATCCCGTGCAGATCGACGTGGCCAGCGGCCCGAATCCCGCCGGCCCGTTCGCGAAACCCGTCGTCGGGTTCAGCGGATTGTCCGTCAGCGAGTAGTCCCAGAAATATTCGTCCCGCCGCAACTGCGCGTCGAAGTCGTACCATTTGCGCTTCGTGATGCGTACCCGCGTCACGTCGTTCGGATCTCCTCCGTAGCCGAAGCTGCTCAGATACAGGTGATCGAACAGGTCTCCCTTGTTGTCCAGCGCCCGCATCTCTACCGTGAGTCCCATCAGCCGCATTCCCTGCTGCAGGTTCACAAACGTTTTGTAATCGTCGCCGTCTCCCGAAATGCTGTCGATTCGCCCCCCGATCTCGATCGACTGCTTGATGTTGTACTTCGTTCCGTTCACTCCCTCGTACACCTGTCCCTCGTCCGGATCGGGGTCCTGCACTGCGCTCGCCGCGGGCGCCCAGGCGCATGCCAGCGCCGCGAGCGCGAGCGCGCGCAGCCCCAGCTTTGGCCGGATGGAGCGTGTCTTCTGTTTCTTCGATATTCCGACCATCGCCGTTTCTCCCTCTCTACGGCTTGAAGAAATACTGGTTGCTGTTCGAGCCATGGATGGCCACGTGGCAAAGCGTGCAGGCCTGATATTTCTGTGTCTGGTTGTGGAACGTCGGCACCGTCGGCGCGCCCATGTCCACCGTAAACGAATGGCACTCCAGGCACAGCAGGTTGATCTGGCTCCGCTTCAGCAGGTGCGGATTCGACGAGCCGTGCGGCAGGTGGCACGACGTGCAGCCCTCGATCTTCACCGCCTGGTGCTCGAACACGAACGGCCCCGCCTTGTCCGCGTGGCACTTGAAGCAAACCACGTCCTGCGCCTCGGTCGATCGCAACTGCCGCGTGAGCGATCCCCCGTGCGGGTTGTGGCAATCCGTGCATTGCACCAGCCCTTCGTTCACCCGGTGGTGGAACGTGCGCGTGAAGAGCTGCCTCATCTCCGTGTGGCAGCCGTAGCAGAGCTGCGGCTGCGGCTCCCGCATCAGGTACTGCGACTCCTTGGGGTGGTGGGGCGAGTGGCAGTCCACGCAGCTCACGTTGTTCTGCACGTGTACCGACCGGCTGAAGTTCGCGTGCTCGTTCCCGTACTCGTGGCATTTCAGGCAGCGATTGCTTACGTCCTTCGCCGATGCGTTCTGGAACGTGAAGATCTTGGTCTTGTCGCCCCCGCCCTCCACGTGCGCTTTTCCCGGCCCGTGGCACGCCTCGCATCCGTGGTATTCCGGCCCTTTTTGCGTGTCCAGCGTGGTCACGTAGTGGCGCGACTCTTCAAAATTCTTGTAGAAGCCCTTCGACGGCATGTCTTCATGGCACGTCTTGCACGTTTCCGCGCCCACATAGTCGGAGGTATCGGCCGCCGCCGGCGCCGCTTTCTGCTGTCCGCTCACTCCCGAACAGCAAACCGCCCACCCAAGTGCGCACACAGCCGCGAGCAAAGGCCGGGAGATTCCGGCCACCCCTGTAGGTA
Source organism: Candidatus Acidiferrales bacterium (assembly GCA_030037225.1). Taxonomy (GTDB): domain Bacteria; phylum Acidobacteriota; class Terriglobia; order Acidiferrales; family UBA7541; genus JOPF136. The sequence goes on from JASHRU010000418.1 coordinate 9,723, forward strand.
GTTTCATCCCCACCCCCGCACAGCTCCTCACCCCGCCCCTCAGGGTCCGACCCCCTCCAAATTGCATAAGCGCGAAGTATGGATTTTGGACCTGGGCGCCGCTGTGACGAATGTCACAAACCCGTGTG
>JASHRU010000419.1 GCA_030037225.1 Candidatus Acidiferrales bacterium
GGGAGGATCGGCGTGCCGACCGGCCCTGGCACTGGATCCCACCAGCGGTTGCCTTGGCGCTCGCGGCGCTGCTCGCCTACCGCATCTTCTCGAGGCCGAGCGCCACGCCCACAAGCACGCCTGCCAATGTGAGCGCGCCGTTCAGTTCGCTGAGCGCCACGCGGCTGACCACCACGCAGAACGTAACGGAAGCGACGATTTCGCGCGACGGCAAGTACCTGGCGTACATCACAATCAGCAAATCCGGGCAGGCTGGGCTGTCCATCCGGCAGATCTCCACGAGAAGCACCGTGGAACTCGTTGCGCCGCAGGATGCGCGGCTGGGGTCGCTCGCCTTTTCACCAGATGGATCCTTTGTGTTCTACACACAGACCAAGGCCTCGGAGAAGAGCGGGAACTATTTTCAAATTCCATCGCTGGGCGGCTCACCGAGGCTGGTGGTTGCGGGCGTGGGCGACGATGTGGCGCTTTCCTTCGACGGCAACAAAATCGCCTACGAGGGAACGCTGCCGGGAGAGGAGAAGGCCGCGATCCTGGTGGCCGGAATCGGGGAGAAGCCGGAACCGCCGCACGCTGTGAGCAAAAACCTTGACGTCTCGGGGCTCTCCGATCCGGCATGGTCGCCGGACGGCCGCACACTCGCGCTGGTAGAAATGCGCTCGGACCCCTCCGGCTTGCTCGCGCACGCCGTGACCGTTGACGCCGCGAGCGGGGCGGCGAAGGGGCTGGGGACGAAGAGGTGGCGAGCGTTTGGTGGAGGTCTCGCCTGGCTACCCGACCAGAGCGGGCTGCTGCTCAACGTGCAGGACCACAGCGGCGCCGCAGCGCAGGTGTGGTTCGTGTCGTTTCCAGAGGGCAACGCGCGGCAGATAACGAGCGACTTGCTCATCCACCAGCGCAGTTTGAGCGTCACCGGCGACGGGAAGTCGTTTGTGGGGATTCAGTCTGATGTCACGTCCAATCTGTGGATTGCGCCGAAAGGGGAGGACAGAAACGCGCGTCAGATTACCACGGGCCTTGATGGAATGAGCGGCCTTGCCTGGTCGGTGGACGGAAAACTGATTTATGGATCCCTGGTGACCGACTGGTACCAGATCTGGATGACGGACGGGCAGGGCGCGAAGCCGCGCCAGTTGACGTCGGAACCGAAATACCAGGTGTCGCCCACGGTGTGCCGCGGAGTGGAGCGCGCGTATTACATTTCCGATGCCTCGGGCTCGCAACAACTGTGGAGTGTGGGACTGGAAGACGGGCAGACGAAGCAGGAAACCAACGGCGAAACCCAGTTTCTCGACGCCGACTGTTCCCCAGACGGGACCTGGTTCGCGGGGGTGAGCGCGCCGAAGGGATTGCCGGTCCTGTCGGGCTACAGCGGAAAGCTCATGCGGCTGGACCGGGAGAGCGGGAAGATAAGCACGCTGTTCGTCGGCAACGCATCGCTGCCGAAAATCTCGCCGGACGGCAAGCAGGTGGCATTTTTCTACCGGCAGGCGAACGGAAACGGCGGCACGAACGCGCTGCGCGTCGGAATCGTTTCGCCCGCGGGCGGCGCGGTGGAAAAATCCCTGCAGCTTCCGCCGTCGGCGTCAGGCTTCTTTGCCTGGATGCCGGATGGCCGAGCATTGGTTTATGTGGATCATCAGGGGAATGCGTTTAACGTGTGGGCACAACCTCTGGACGGGGGCAAACCGAAACAACTGACGCATTTTGCGGAAGGCCTGATCTGGAATATGGCTTGGTCGCGCGACGGGAAAATGCTGGCACTGGCGCGGGGCAACTTTCCGAGCGACGCGGTGCTGTTCACCAGCACGAGGTAGCGACAGCATTTGCGGAGCTAGAGCGGCCGGTCGGTGAGTTTCTTCTTCTTTTTCTGCTCTTCCTGCTCGCGCTCGTATTCGGCCAGCTCCTCTTCGGTGTAGTAATACTCGTCGCGCGAGGCGAACATGGAATTGGCCGCGCCCGCTCCCTTGCCCTTCTTGCCTTTGGCCGCGCTCGCGCGCTGTTCGAAGGCGAAGCCGCGTTCCCGCGCCGTTTTGGTGACGAACCGGGCCTGCAGCAGCAGGTCGTTGACCTTCTCCATGAATTCGTTGAACTGGTAGGGCTTCATGGCATAGGGCAGGCGCGACTGTTCGAGCACCGGAATGGCGGCCGGCGCATCGCCCGGGGTGACGATGAAGAGCACGCGCACGCGCGATTTCCCTTCTTCCACCGGCGGGGCCAGGGCCAGCTCTTTGAGGATCTGGAACAGCGGGCTCGCCAGATCGGCCAGAGTGAGCGTGGCCACCACCAGCGCCCAGGAGCCCTGCGCCAGTTCCTGCATAGCGGCGTCGGTGTCGCTGAGCATTTTTACTTTCCAGCCCTCGCCGTCCATCATCATCTGAATCGCGTTTTGCGATTCGGAGTCTTCTTCGAGCACGAGGATGTTGACGTCTTTGGCCACGGCCGCGCCCGCCTGGGGCGGGGACAGTATACGCCAGAGGCGCAGTGGCGGGGCGACTCTTCGAGGCGCGGATGGCCCCGCGCATTCGCGGCTGCCGCTCTCCACGCAGAAAGGCGAACACAAAGCGAAAAATAGATCTTGACATGGCGAACGAAAAGCGAATATTATCGCCGAATCGCGAGGCGGGCTTTGGCCACTCAACCCACTCTTCGTTCCGGGGCCCCGGCGCGGGATTTCTCGTTCGAAGCCAACACAGCCAGGAGTGGCTGTGCTGCTCAAAATGGGAGACTGCGCCGCCGGACGAAGCAGGTTAACCCCTCACTTTTCCCTGACCCCAGGGACGGCCAGCCCGCAGCAACGGAAGGCGTCCCCACGCCCCCTCGGGGCCCGTGCCCGAGCGGGGACGCCACGACCCCGGTAAGCGGGATCGCTCGCCTCGCAGCCTCCTCTCCGCTGGTGGACGAAAAACGCCAGACGGAGTATTACCTTTTGCCAGTCAAATCGCTGCTCAATCGCTGCAGCTCGGAGCGCGTGCCGTTTCCCTGGACGGTGAATCCCTACCGCGGGTGTGAGTTCGGCTGCCGGTACTGCTACGCGCGCTATACGCACGAATACATGGAACTGGAGCCCGAGGAGTTCGAACGGAAGATATACGTGAAAGACGCTGCCGGAGCGCTGGCTGCGCGCGAACTGGCCTCGCCATCGCTGCGCGGGCAGCACATCGCCATCGGCACGGCCACCGACCCCTACCAACCCGCGGAAGAGCAGTTCGGCACGACGCGCGCGGTGCTCGAGGCTATGGCCGAGCGCGAGGGCCTGAGCGTCTCCATCATTACGAAGTCCAACCGCGTGGTGCGCGACGCGGATCTGATCCGCCGCATCAGCGAAAAATCGGAAATCTCCGTGAACCTCTCGGTGACCACACTGAACCAGCGTCTGGCGAGGCGGCTGGAGCCGCGCGCGCCGCGGCCCGATCTGCGGCTGGCCGCGGTCACGAAGCTGCGGGAAGCGGGCATTGCCGCCGGCGTGTTCGTAATGCCGGTTCTGCCGGGGATCACCGACCGGGAGGCCGACCTAGATGCCCTGGCCCGGGCCGCGCGCGATGCGGGAGCGCAATGGCTCGCGGGCAGCGTCCTTTTCCTGATGCCGTCGTCGCTGAAGGTTTTTCTTCCGTTCCTGGAGAGGGAGTTTCCGCGGCTGGCGAAACGGTATCGCGAATGGTACACGCGCAACGCGTACGCGCCGGAGGAATACCGAAAGAAGATTTCGGCCCAATTCGCCGTGCTGCGCGCGAAATACGGCTTGGGAAGCCGCCCCTACGTCGAGTCAGACGGAAAATCGCACTCGGCGCAGCTCGATTTGAAGTGGGTCGCGGCGTAAGAATCGAAAACCGAAATTCAAAAAACGAAAACCGATTCCATTCCGAGGCGTACGATCCCGTTTTTCGTCCCGGAACTTCGGGATTCGATTTTCAAACCCTCAGGGGACGATAATTCTCGGCGCTTCCCGCTCCGCGGCGGGCGCCTGGGGAAACTGCGCGCGCAGAAAATCGAGAAACGCGCGGCAGCGCGGCCGTCCGTTCGACCGCACGCGCAGCACGCGCGCCAGAAACACGGTGATATAGAGCACGTCGCTTTCTTTGGTGACGGGAAGCGCGGCGCGCGCGAGCTGCTCCTTTTTCAATTCCTCAATTGCCTGGCGGAGCCTGCCGTAGAGTTCGCGCGCCGGCCCTCCTTCGGGCGGCTTTTCGTAATACAGGCCGGAGGAGAGCGTGCGGTAGGTTTCGGCCAGAGCCTGGAGCGCGGCGGCCACGTCCGGATCGGCCATTCGCGGCGCTTCCGCGGTGAATGCGAGGACGGTGGTGCCCATCGCGGCCAGGAGCGGCCGGTTCAAATCGAGCACGCCGGTGGGCAGCTCCACGCCGGGAAACGGTATTTCCGCGGGTGGAACGGGCGCGCGGTGTTGCTCTTCCTGCTCGCGCGCGCGCACCAGGTAAATGCAGTCGTGGGGGCAGTCGAGCCTCACTTCGCGCTCGGTGCCACAGCAAATGGTGCAAATCGTTTCACCGCGCGCGGGACAGTATCGCGTGGGCTTGCGCCGCTGGCAGATGGGGCAGGTCATGTTTTTGGGCGAGCCCGTACCGCCGCGCCGGCGCAGACAGGCTCAGGGTCTGTGCTTCGGCGTAGCCTTGGTGAGCAACGAAAGCAGAAGCTGTGCGCCCTCGGTGGGCTGCGCCTTGCCGCGCCGCACTACGTCCATGGCCGTGTAGTCGTGGCCGTAGAGATCCTTGTTGGCGTCGGTGTCTTCTTCCAGGTTGGCGCCTTCCAGCGAGACTCCGGCGAACACGCCGCGTGCGCGCGAGTAGGCGAGCACTTCGGCCTGCATCGAACCGTTCGTCTGCGCGTCGGCGGTGCGGCCGAGCGGCCCAAGGGCCACGGAAGCGTCTGCGCCGAGCTTCACCTTCCCGCGCAGAATGGCTTTCACGCCGCCGTCGTTCATCACCAGCAGCACGTAATCAGTTTCCTGGCCGCCGATCTGAAAGCCCACGTTCCCGCCGATCAGGCGGAACATGGAGGGAGCCGACCACGGGCCCGAAAAATCGGACGCGCCGCGGCAGGTGATCGCGCCGCGCCCGTAACTGGCGCCGACGATGAACGCGCCCTTCTTTACCGCGGGAATCACCATCACGCACACGGCTTTGTCCAGTATGTCTTTGGAGATCGTGTCGGGCATGGCCAGGATTTCCTTCATCACCGTGCCGCAATCCTCGAGGCGTTCTTCCATTTTCGATTTTTCGCCCGCGGCCAGCGGCAGCGCCGCCAGCCACAGCGACATGAGGGACGCGAGTGCTTTTTTCAACTGCTCCTCCCCCGGAAAATTCCGGTTTCTGTGGGCGATTGGGCCAGAGCATATCTTCTCACAGTAGGCCGCTAAACGCGGAGAGCGGCCGCCGAGGCCGCCGGCGCGTGTGAACCGGGCGCGTGGCCTATAATCATGGTTTCTTTCGTGATGGCACAAGCTGGGGTTTCTCTCGCATGAGTTCCGAGCGCAGGCGCGTGATCACCGTTTTCGGCAGCTCGCGGCCCGCCGAGGGCGACGCGGCGTATGCCGAAGCACGTGCTCTCGGGCACGCGCTGGCACGAGCGGGATACGCGGTCTGCTCCGGCGGCTATGGCGGAGTGATGGAAGCAGTGAGCCGGGGCGCGAAGGACGCTGGCGGGCGGACGCTCGGCGTCACCGCCTCCTTTTTTCGCGCACGGGCGAACCGCTGGGTGGACGAAGAAGTGCGCGTGGATACGTGGGAAGCGCGGCTGTTCGAGCTGGTGCGGCGCGGCGAAGGCTACGTGGCCTGCCGGGGAGGAACGGGCACGCTCGTGGAGCTGGCCGTGGTGTGGGAAATGCTGAACAAACGGGTGATGCCGCGAAAGCCGTTCGCCATCCTGGGCGACTTCTGGCAGCCGGTGGTGGATCGCGTACGCGAAGTGGAGCACGGCGGGGAATCGCGCTGGAGCGAAGCGGATGGCGGGCTGATCCGCGCATGCGCCGGCCCGGAAGACGCCGCGAAATTTCTCTTGGAAACGCTCCGCCACACGGGCTGAATCCGCGCTGCGGTTGCGCGCGCTACCTTCGCCGTGCCATCTTGAATCCGGGGAAATTGCGTGTCGCGCCCTGCGGAAGAAACACTCGAATTCTCGAACCTGCGGGAACTGCTGCTGGGATACACCACGTGCGCTCCGGGGCGCCGGGCCATCGAGGCGCTGGCTTTCAGCCAGGATCGCGTGGCGCTGGAAGGCGCGTTCGCTTCCATCGCGGAAGCGGCTGCATGGCTCCGGGCCGGGCGCGATCTGGGTTTCGGCGCGCTGGCGGATCCGGAGCCCTGGCTCGCGCGGCTGGCCGTGCCCATAAACGTGCTCGCGCCGGCGGAGCTGCTCGATTCCGCTTCGCTCGCCGACGCCGCGGGCGATCTGAAGTCAGCGCTGCGGCACGAGAGCGAAAAGTTTCCCCGGCTTGCGGGACGAGCAGCCACCCTGCCCGATCTCGGCTGGCTCGCCACGGCCGTGCGCCAGGCCATCCTTCCGAACGGCGAGGTGAGCGACGACGCTTCGCCGGAGCTGCGGCGCATCCGCGTGGCAATCGTCAAAGCGCGCGAGAAAATTCAGGAGCAGCTCCGGCGTATCCTGCGCGCGCGTGGCGAGCCACCCGGCGAGGATTACATCACGCTGCGCAACGACCGCTACGTGATCCCCGTGCGCGCGGCCGACCGCCGCAGCGTTCCCGGCGTCATGCACGGCGCCAGCGGCACGGGGCAGACCGCGTTCATCGAGCCGCTCGAAACGCTCGATGCGAACAACCAACTCGTCCAGCTCGGCGAGGACGAAGCCGCCGAGATCGCCCGCATCCTCGCCGAACTGACCGGGCGCCTCCGCGCTGCTCTGCCGCAGCTCGAAGCCGCGGCTGCAGCGCTCGCGCAGTTCGATTCCGTGTTCGCGCGCGCGCGGTATTTCCGCGATTTCTCATGCACGCTCCCTGTTTTTTCGAGCGAGCCGAGGCTCGCCCTTGAAGCCGTGCGCCATCCGGTGCTGGAAGCGCGACTGCGCCGGGCCGCAGAGGGCCGCGCCATCGTCCCGATGTCGCTCGAGCTGGGTGGCGCCGCCACAGTGCTGCTAATTAGCGGTCCGAACACCGGCGGAAAAACAGTCGCGCTCAAGACCGTCGGGCTCGCGGCGCTTTCCGCGCAATCGGGCGTCCCCGTGGCCGCCGAACGCGCCGAGCTGCCGATGGTGGACCGCGTCCTGGCCGACATCGGCGACGAGCAGTCCATTGCCGCGGATCTTTCCACGTTTTCCGCGCACATGCTGAATCTTCGCGCCACGCTCCAGGCAGCCACGCGCCAGTCGCTCGTGCTCGTGGACGAAATGGGCACGGGCACGGCGCCGGAGGAGGGGTCGGCGCTGGCCATCGCGCTGCTCGAGGAATTTCGCGCCCGCGGGTGTCTGACGCTGGCCACCACGCATCACGACCGGCTGAAGGCGTACGCCTCCACGACGCCCGGCGTGGTTAACGCCGCCGTCGAGTTCGATGGGAAAAACCTTCGGCCCACCTACCGGCTGCTGCTGGGCGTTCCCGGCCTCTCGAGCGGGATCGCCATCGCGCAGCGTCTCGGCCTGCCGGCCTCGGTGCTGGAGCGCGCCGAACGCGAATTGACTCCGGAAGCCCGCGAGGCGGGCGCTCTCATTGCCTACCTGCATCGCAGCCGCGAGGAGTTGGACGAATTCCGGCGCTCCGCCGCAGCGGAACTCGAACGGCTCGAGACCGAACGCAAGGCGTTGCGAACGGAATGGGCCGAGCGGCAGCGGCGGCGCATCGCCGAACTCGAAGCCGGCCTGGAGCAGACCGTAAAGCGCTACGAGGCGCAGATGAGCCAGGTGCTCGAAACCATCCACGATCGCGAACAGCGCGCACAAGCGGAAAAAGCGGCGCGGCGCCAAAGCCTGAAGGCGCGTGGCGAAGCGCGAGACGAGGCGGATAGCGCCGTGGTGGCGCATCTGGCCGAATCGCAGCAGGATCTGGGGACCGCACCGTCTAGCGAGGTGCCCGTGGCCGCTGAGCTGCTCGTTGCCGGCGCGCGCGTACGCGTTCGCGGATTGCCGCAACCCGTCATTCTGCGCCAGGTGGATGAACGCGCGGCACAGGTGGAAGCCGGCCCGCTGCGCATGAGGGTAAAGCGTGACGATATTCTCGCCGTCGTGGAAGACGGCTCTCGCGCCGCGAAGGCATCCAGGAGCACCGTTGCGGCGCGCCCGGCAATCCGCGTGCATACACAGTCGCCAACAGCCGATGCGGCAGAAGAAATCAATGTGATCGGCTGCACGGTCGAGGAAGCCAGCGTGCGCGTGGACAAATTCCTCGACGAGGCCGCGCTGGCCGGAAAATCGCGCGTGCGCATCATTCACGGCCACGGCACGGGCGCGCTGCGGCGCGGTCTCGCCGAGTTTCTTGCCGCGCATCCGATCGTCGCTTCGATCCACGACGAAGACCCGGAGCGCGGCGGCAGCGCCGTGACCGTAGCCGAGTTGAAATAGGCGAGGGGGAGTGCTAGACCCGAGGCTGCCCGCATGGCTGAGGCTGGAACATTTGCGGATCGCGTCAAGCAGCAAGCAGACATTGTCCGCGTGGTCGGCGAATACGTGCGCCTCAAGAAAGCCGGCCAGAATTTCGTCGGCCTGTGTCCGTTCCACAACGAAAAGACGCCGTCGTTTGCCGTGCACCCGGTCCGCCAGATGTACCACTGCTTCGGCTGCGGAGTGGGCGGCGACGTTTTCAAATTCGTAATGGAGATGGAAAAGCTGGAATTCATGGACGCGGTGCGGGTGGTCGCCGAGAAATGCGGCATACCCGTGCCGCAGCGCCGGCCGCGCTCGCCCGCCGAACGCCGCGTCGAGAGCCAGCGCAAGGTGCTGCTCGAACTGCACCGCGACGCTGCCGAATTCTTCCAGCGCCAGCTCAATTCCTCAGATGAAGGCACCGTCGCCCTCGGCTACCTGGAAGACCGCGGACTGGACCGCGACACGATCGAGCGCTTCGGAATCGGCTACGCTCCCTCCGGCGGCGATGCGCTTTTGCGCCATGTGCGCGGAAAATTTGCCGAAAAGCTCGTGGAGGCCTCGGGTCTCGTGCAGCGCGATGGCTCCGGCCGGCCCTACGACCGCTTCCGCCGCCGCATCATTTTCCCCATCGCAAACGATGCGGGGCGCGTGGTGGCCTTCGGCGGCCGCGCGCTCGGCGATTCCGAAGCTTCGGGACCCAAGTATCTCAACTCGCCCGAGACAACCATCTATTCGAAGAGCGGCGTGCTCTATCATTTCGACCGCGCAAAGGAAACCATCCGCCAGCGCGGCTTCGCGGTGATGGTAGAAGGCTACATGGACGCCATCGCCGTAGCGCGCGCGGGCGTCGCGAACGTGGTGGCCAGTTGCGGCACCAGCCTCACCGAATTGCAGATTCGCCTGCTCGGCCGCTTCACGCGCCGCGTGGTGATGAACTACGACCCCGACACCGCGGGCCAAGCGGCCACCGAGCGCTCGCTCGCGCTCCTGCTCGAACAAGGCTTCGATGCGCGCGTGCTGCGCCTGCCCGGCGGCGCCGATCCCGACAAATTTATTTGCGAGCGGGGCGCCGAGGCTTATCAGAAGTTGCTGAGCGAAGCTCCCGCCTTCCTCGATCACCTGATCGAGCGAGCTCCCGCGGCCGTGGGCATGGACCTGAACACCGCGGAGGGCAAGCTTCGCGCTGTGAACTTCCTGCTGCCGTATCTGCAGAAGCTTCCCGACCGCCTGCTGCGCTCCGAATGGGCCTCGCGCGTGGCAGAACGATTGAAGATTGACGAGCCGGTGCTGCGCGAAACACTGCGAAAGGCCGCGGCGGAACGGCGCAGCGAGGTGAAGGTGCGTCCGGAGCTGGCGCCGCCCGCGACGAAACCCGCCGAACGCCGGCTGATTCAATTACTGGCCGAAGGCGAGGGTTTCCGGCAGCGGCTGGCGTCCGAACTGCGCGAGGCTGCCGTGTATCGCGGCTTGGCGACCGAGAAACTATTCGAGGCGATGATCGGGGCGTGCCTTTCCGGCGAGCGGCCCGATCCGGTAGCGATTGGCGAAGCGCTCGAACTTCCGGATCGCCGCCTGCTCTACGATGTTCTGTTCGAAGCTGCCGCCGAGCCCACATGGGACGAAGCCTGGAGCTGCCTGACGGCCCTGCGCCGCGTGCGGCTGGAGAGCGAGCTGGCCGACCTCCAGCGACGCATCGAGGCCGGGCCGCCTCCCGGCGAACTCACCACGCTCCTTGCACGGAAGTTGGAGCTCCGTCGCGCACTGGCGGCTGACGCTGCACACTAGATGTCCACAGAACCCGAATTTCCCACAGCCCGCGCGAAAATTTGAGGGTTGACGCAGGCCTCAATCCCGTTATATTTTTATACAGCTTGACGGTGCAACGGTAGGGGTGTGCCGTACATCTAAGAAAAGGAAGAGGTTGCACGGTCCCCATCCTGTTCCGGATTCCGAAGCTTCGGGATCAGGACGCCAGGATTCGGGACGGCGGAGAGTTTGCTCCGGGGCTTCGGCGAAAGCCCCGGAGAATCAGAGGCAGGGACGCGGGCGCGGCGCGAAATCCCGCTTTCAACCGGGATCCTACGTTACTAACCGTGGCTTCACGGCGGGCGGAATTCTCGTCCCTGGGCAGGGTTTTCCTGCATCTGAAGATTCCCGTCTGAAAGCCCGGCGTCAAACGATTTAGGAGCGGACAGCCTCGGAGCATCTTGCGCGTATGGCCATTGAAGACAAATACGACCAGGTACGGCAGCTCATTGCCATGGGCAAGGAGCGCGGCTACCTGCTCTACGATGAAGTAAACGACATTCTTCCGGCCGAGGTGCATTCGTCGGAGGAAATCGACGAGCTGCTTTCCACGTTTGAGCGGTACGGGATCGATGTGTACGAAGACCTTTCCTCCGCCAAGGCCGCGCGCGCGGGAATGGACGGCGGGGAGACGCTGGAAGCCGAGGGCGGAGAGCCCGCCAGGGAGTTTGCCGGCGAAGAGGCAGAGATCGATCTAACGCCCGGCGCCCTCGAGAAGACCAACGACCCGGTGCGCATGTATCTGCGCGAAATGGGCACCGTTCCCCTGCTCACGCGGGAAGGCGAAGTGGCCATCGCCCAGCGCATCGAGCGCGGGCAGATGACCGTCCTCAAGACGATTTCGCGCTCTCCTATCGTGCTCAAGGAAGTGCTGGCCATCGCCGACGATCTGCGTCAGGGCGCCCGCTCGATCAAGGAAATCGTCCAGTTCGACGATGAAGAGCTGACCGAAGACAAGATCGAGGCCAAAACCAAGCAGACGCTCAAGATCATCGACAAGATCGCCAAGCACTATGCCCTGGCGCTGAAGCAGGCCGCGCGCCTGGAAAAGCTGCCGAAATCGAAGAAGCGCTCCTATATCCGCGCGAAACGGACGCTCGCGCGCACGCGCGTCACCATGTCGCGCCTGGTGCGCTCGATCGATTTCAACCCCTTCGAGAAGAAGCGCCTGATCGACCGCCTCCGGCTCACCGTCGAACGGTTGCAACTGCTCGAGCGCGAGGCCCAGAAGCTCGAACGCCGTGCCGAAGTCTCCAAGGGCGAGACCGCCGCCGACGCGCGCAAGGAACTGCGCACCCGCCGTTCCGAGCTGCGCGACATCGCCAGCGACAGCGAAGTGGGCCTCACCGAGCTCAAGCGCACCCTCCAGATCATCCACCGCGGCGAGGCCGAAGCCGAACAGGCCAAGAAGGAGTTGATCGAGGCCAACCTTCGCCTGGTCGTTTCCATCGCCAAAAAGTACACGAACCGCGGCCTGCAGTTCCTCGACCTCATCCAGGAAGGCAACATCGGCCTGATGAAGGCGGTGGACAAATTCGAATGGCGCCGCGGCTACAAATTCTCCACCTATGCCACCTGGTGGATCCGCCAGGCCATCACGCGCGCCATCGCCGACCAGGCCCGCACCATCCGCATCCCGGTGCACATGATCGAGACCATCAACAAGCTCATTCGCACCAGCCGCCAGCTCGTGCAGGAGCTCGGCCGCGAGCCCACCTCGGAAGAAATCGCCAAGCGCATGGACATCCCGGTGGCCAAGGTGCGCAAGATCCTGAAGATCGCCCAGGAACCAATTTCGCTGGAAACTCCCATCGGCGAAGAGGAAGATTCGCATCTGGGCGACTTCATCGAAGACAAGGCCGTGATTTCGCCTTCGGAAGCCGTCATCAGCCTGAACCTCAAGGAGCAAACCGGGTCGGTGCTGAAGACGCTCACGCCGCGCGAAGAAAAGGTCATCAAAATGCGCTTCGGCCTCGACGACGGCAGCGAGCACACTCTCGAGGAAGTCGGCCAGTCCTTTGCCGTTACCCGCGAGCGCATCCGCCAGATTGAAGCCAAAGCGCTGCGGAAGCTCCGGCACCCTTCGCGCTCGCGCAAGCTGCGCGCGTTCCTCGAGGGGCCGGCCCGCGAATGGTTTTAGAGGGGAACGAAAGAAGCGGGGGCGGCGAGCACCCCGCTGGCAGCATGATCTTGGGGCCCGTTTTTGGCCGCGGCTCAATCGAACTCAATGGGAGGCAACCTATGAAATTCGCCGCTTCAGTTCTTTTCGCGCTCACACTTCTGTGTCTTCCCGCGTATGCCCAGCACAACGAAGACCCGTCATTCTTTTATCCCGGATTCCACGGCGACACCTGGACCGGAGAAGTGACCGCTCTGAACCCGGACACGCGGGAAATCACCATCACCAACAAGAAGGGCGACAAAACGGAGACGTTTACCGGCGTGGCGGAAAAGGGGATGAGAATCTACCAGAATGGCGTTCCCAAGGAGCTCGATTTCTCAAAACTCCAAACCGGCATGAGACTGACGCTGTATTACATCGGTGCGGAGCGGAAAGAAAACGGGAAGAAGGTCAAGTACTACCGCATCGTGAATATTACAAACGCACCGGCCGAAGGGCAGAAGTAGCGCCCCGCGGGCAGTTCATCGCAGCGCGCGGCCGGCCACGCGCACCAGCCGGAACGAGACCGAAACGCCCCACGCCTCAGTGACGGCAAGCAGAAATGCAGTGATCTGGAACAGGAATCCCCAAGCCTGCGGGTCCACGGTTGACACGTGATCCGGGCCGAGCAGCAGGAAGTGGAAGTCCACGCCGAACAGCAGCGCGCCCGCCATCGCAACCAGCAGCAGCCACGCACCGGCACGCAGACGCCTCGCTAGCAGCAGTCCGCCCGCTGCCAGCGGCGCGGTGAAAATCACCACCACAATGAATACCTGCTGCCAGAGCGCGAGCGGGATGCCGAAATGCCAGTGCGCCGCTCCGTGGAGCAGATTCACAAGCAGGTGAAGCACGATGATGCCGATGGCCAACGAAGCCTCGCGCGGCAGCGGTGCGGAGCGATCGAGGACTGACATCTCGGCCCGTCTCCGGTTCACTGCTGTTTCTGCGCCGCGGACCAATCCACGCTGGTGCCATAGTGATAGACGAGCAGCGCCCCGCGGTCCGCGCCTGCAGCCATCAATCCACAGAGCACCAGCAGGCCGGCTAGAAACGCCGCGCGCAGCATCGCCGTCGGCTTCCGAGGGAGAACGAACAGACCCACCGCGGCGAGAATGCCGGAAAGGATGCTGGCCGTGATCATCAAATTCTCGTGCAGCTCTTTGATCTCGTTTGCCGGTCCGCTGTCCGGCACCGATGCCTGTGCCGACCAGCCGCTGAACACGGCCGGCACCGCCGCCAGCGCGCCAAGCGCCAGGACGGCGCACGCCGTGCGGTCGAACTCCTCCCGCTTCAGCGCTCGCGCGGCCAGTTCGAACAGGAGCGCGGCGGTCCATAGCGCGATCGGAAAGTGCACGAACAGCGGATGGTAATTCAGCAGGGCCTTCAGCCCGGGAAACAACGCGCCCATCCGGACCTCCTTCGCGTGCTCCGGCGATTATCGCGGAATCGCGTGCGCGGGTAAACGCCGCGAGCGCCCGGAGGGCTGGTGAATCATGCGGCCGAAGCCCGCACAGGCCCCGCACTTCCGGTCCGGTGCAACTCGCGCGCCCGGATCGCCGCCAGCACCGCGCACCCATAGAGCAATCCCAGAACGAAAAAGGCGAGCGCCAGGCTCAAATGCTGGGCGAAATACCCCAGCGTAAGGCTCATCAGCACCTGAAGCACGTTGGCCAGCATGGAAAACGTGGACTGCGTGCGCCCCATCAGCCGCCTCGGCACGATTTCCATGATTCCGGTCTGCGCCAGCACGCCGCCGAATGCGCGACACATGCCGAACACCGCGTTCATCGCCACGGCGAGGGCGAGCGAGCCCGCATACGGAAATAGCGGATGGCCCGCAGCAAGCACGCTCAGCGCCATGATCAGCAGCATCGGCGCGGAAAACCACCCGGTGAACACGCCCGCGGAAAGTCCGCCGCTCACCGCGCCAAACGCCCAGCCCGCCTCCATAAAACCGAACCCGCGCGCGTCGGAATGCAGCACCTCCTGCGTAAGCGTCACCACGAGCACATTCGAGCTGATCACTCCTCCCATCATGCACGCATAGGTCAGGCCCAGCGCCAGCACCCGCGGCTGCCGCCGCAGGTAGCGGGCCGCTTCGCGCACGTCCCGCACGAACTGCCCGCCGATTCCCGGCTCGCCGAGTGGCTGGCCGAGGGGATCTTCGCGCGCCGCGGCCACGGCGGGCGCCGTGAAGTCCACGCCGCCCGGCCCAGATTCCTCGTCGCGGTGCGTTTGCGGCGCCACGTACCCCGCGCGCAGCATGAACAGCGAAAACGCCGCCACCAGATACGTCAGCCCATCGATGCCGAGGATTCCGGCAAGCCCGGCGGCTTTGTACACAAACCCCACCAGGCTGCCCCCGGCCATCATCCCGCCCTGAATGGCGATCAGCACGCCCGCATTCGCTGTGGCGTATTGGCCCCGCGGAATCACCTCCTGCGCCAGCGCGTTCACCGTGGACCAGTAAATGGCGAACCCAACGCCCAGCAGAAACACCATCGCGTAGATGTGCCAAAGGCGCGCGGCTCCCGCGCGAATCAGAGCCGTTGTGCCCAGCACGATCCCTCCGCGGAGGAGATCGAGGACGATTCCCAGGTAACGACGGTCCAGCCGGTCGATCAGCACGCCCCCCACTACCGGCACCACCAAACCCGGCATCATCACCAGAACCGTCAGCAAGCTCACCTTCATGGGCGAGTGCGTCTGCTCGAGCACGTACCAGGTCACGCCGGCAAAATTCATCCCCGTGCCGAGCAGCGAGACGAACATCGCCAGAAACAAAAATACGAAGCCGCGGCTCTCCAGGAGCACGCGCTAGTCCGCGCGGTGGCCGAGGGGGGATTCCATGGCGAGCAACGATGATACCGCCGGCAGAAGCCCCGAATGCGTGCGAGCCGCCCGAGGTTCGTTCATAAT
>JASHRU010000420.1 GCA_030037225.1 Candidatus Acidiferrales bacterium
CTTGGGATGACGGTAGCGCGGCTCGATGACGCCCCGCCGGGGGTTTTGCGGATGATAGTGAACCGTAACGCGCTTTCCGACTGGATACTGAGCGAGCCACTCCCGGGTTCTGGATTGCTGGAAATAACGCTCCTGTTGCGAGGCATGGTAGGTCTCTCCGGAAACCAAATACGAGTAGGTGACCTCGCCGCAGATCATCCTGTCGTCCTGGCCGAAACGGCCGAATAGGCGTTGGTTCTCGATCCGGCCTTCGGTCTGCGGCCAATCGGGGCTGGCATTCGGATATACAAAGGCCATCTGGAGGCCGATGAAGATGAGCGCGGCAGGGACCACAATCATGGTGGAGGCGATGATGATCTCCATGTTTGTGTGCCTGAGCCGGGGCATCCGCCTGGCGCCGGGAACCTACCCGATGGCGCCTTCCTTCACGCCCGCCGGAACGCCGTGGAACGCTGCGCTAATCGAGAATAAAGGTGACCTCCATGGTGGCGCGGTATTCGGCAATCTTGCCTTTCTCGACCTTCCCCTTGATCGCGACCACCTCGAAGCCGGTGATGCCGCGCAGGGTCTTGGCGGCGCGGTGAATGCCCTCTTCCACCGCCTCCTTGAAGCCCTTCGACGATGCTGCCGTAATTTTGGTGACGCGTGCGACGGCCATGGAATCCTCCCGAGTCCCGCGAAATTTTGAAATTCGTGCCGGAACGAGGGCCAGAGCTAATCACGGCCTGCCCTGTTGAGTCAACTTTCGCGCCGCCCGTGCGGCCCTATTTCGCGCTGTAGCCGGACTCGATGAACTCGTCCACGTCTTTGTGGAGCTTCTGCCGCTCGGCCTGGTCGATGTACATCATGTGTCCGGCCCTGTAGTAGGCAAAGCTCACGTTCTTTCGCACGGGCGGCTCGAGATTCATGTGCGCGAAGGTGTTTTCGATCCCGTTGAACGGCGTGGCCACGTCGTAGTAGCCGCAGAGGACGAGCACCTTGAGATGCGTCTGCTGGGTCATGGCGGCGCGCAGAACTTCGGCGACTTCCGTATTGCCGGTCTGGTCCCAGGGACGCACGCTGGCGCTCACGCGGTAGTACATGTCGGATTCCCACTTCAGCTCGCGGCGAACGTGGTCCTGGAACGTGGCCACGAATGCGCCTTCGTAGGAGGCTTCGCTGGGATCGTATTCCGGACGCTCGCCTGCGGCGTCTGCGTCGATGCCTTCAAACCGGGAGTCGAGCCGGCCGATGGTGCGGCGCTTGTCGCGCTCCAGCTCCTTGAACCAGCGGAACGAGCTGATGCGCAGATTGGTTTCCTCGATGTACTTTGGAGAAAGGCCGGTGAAGCGGGCAATGTCGGCGACCACCTTTTGATGTTCGGCGGGCGAGAGCTGGTCGCCCTTTTCGAGCGCGGCGGCGTACTCGCCGTGGGCGAACTCGCGCGCCTGCTGGGCCACCTGCTCCACGCTCAGCGATTCGAGGTCCTGCGGCAGCAGGTGGTGATACCAAGCCGTAGCCGTGTAGGTCGGAAGGAAGAAAATAAAGCGGTCGTCGGCGCCCCAACTGGTGAACGCGACGGCCGACACCAGCACGATGCCGTTCAGATAGATCTGGTGGCGCTCCTGGATCACGCCGGCAAGCTCCGCGGAGCGCGTGGTCCCGTAACTTTCCCCGATGAGGAATTTGGGCGAGGCCCAGCGCTCGTTGCGCGTGATGTACTGGTAGATGAAATCAGCGAACCAGTTGGCGTCTTCAATCACGCCATGGAACTGCGCGGTCGGTTCGCCGGGAGCGGGGCGGCTGTAGCCGGTGGAGATGGCGTCGATGAACACAAGGTCGGTCGTGTCGAACACGGAGTCCTCGTTGTCCACCACGGAGTAAGGCGCGGGCATCCCGTGGCCGTCGGCGGTAAGCACCACGCGGCGCGGGCCCAGTCCCATGTGCGTGAAGAGCGAGGCGGAGCCGGGGCCGCCATTGTAAACGAACGATACGGGACGCCGGGCCAGGTCCGTCACGCCGTCTTTTGTGTACGCGACGTAGAACATCGTGGCTTTCGGCGAGCCGTCGTCGGCCTTGATCACGTAGGTGGCCGCCGTTGCCGTGTAGTTGACGGTCTGTCCGCCCACGTGCCACACGTGATGCGTGACCGAGGACTTTTCCTCGGGCGGGGGAAGACGCTTTTGCTGCTGGCCTTCCGCTCCCCGCTCGCTGGGCTGGGCTTGCGGCTCGGCCGGGGGGCGGCCCGGCGGAGCCATTTGCGGCGGCCGTTGGGCAGCCGGAATGGTCTCCTGGCTCGAAGGTGCTCCCGGCTGCTGTGCGCCGGCCTGCGCCGCCAGGCCGAAGGCGAAGCAGGCCGCGGCGATAGAACTGACTCGTGAAATTCTCATCATGGCGTGTGCCTCCCTGTGAGCGCGCGAAGATTCCCGTCGCAGCGCGCCACCCGATGTACGAGGGCAGGGAGTCTATCGCAGAGCGGCAGGAGGCGAAAGTTCCAGCGGGCCGAACGCTGGCACGCGGGTAACGGGAGTGCAATGCATGCGGCTGGGCGGAGTCAGGGAACTCGACCGGCGCAAATTTCGTAGCATAGAATGGATTCCAAAAGCATGATTCACCTGGAACATCTCACCAAAGAGTACGACATGCCCGGCGGAAAGGCCGGAAAGCTGGTGGCGGCAAACGCCATCGACCTGACCGTTCCGCGTGGCGAAATCTTCGGGCTGATTGGCCCGAACGGCGCGGGTAAAACGACCACGCTTAAAATGATCTGCGGCCTTCTGGCGCCCACGGCCGGACGCGTGACTGTGCATGGGGTGGACGTGGAGCGCCATCCGGAACAGGCGCAGCGCCACCTGGGTTACCTAGCAGATTTCTTTTCCGTCTATGACGACCTGACGGTGTGGGAGTATGTGGATTACTTCGCGCACGCCTACAAAATGGCCGAGGCGGTGATTCCCGGGCGCGTGGACGACGTAATCCGAATAGTCGGCCTGGAAGCGAAGCGCGATTCGTTCATCTCCGGGCTCTCGCGCGGGATGAAGCAACGCCTGGGCATCGCGCGCGCCATCCTGCACTCGCCGCCGATCCTAGTGCTCGATGAACCGACCTCGGGCCTCGACCCCAAGGCACGGCACGAATTAAAGCAGCTTCTGGTGGAGCTCAACCGCGCCGGCGCCACGCTGTTCATCACCACGCACATCCTCTCCGACGTCGAGGAAATATGCACCTCGGTGGCGATTCTCGAAAAAGGCGTGCTGCTGCGTTGCGGACCGCTGGCCGCGGTGATGCAAGAAGCGCGCGGCGGGCGGCGGTTGCGCGTGCGGCTGGCCGCGCCGGGATTCGGGCTGGCCGAATGGCTCGCCGCGCAGCCGGGCGTGACCGAGGTGATGGCGGACGCGACCAGCGCGGTATTCCTGCTGGCCGGCGATGACGCGCGCACGGCCGAGCTTGTGGGCCGGCTCGTCGTCGCCGGCGCGCCCGTTTGCGGCGTCGAGGACGCGTCGGAAAATCTCGAAGCGCTTTACTCGCGGCTTTCGAGCGGGGAGACGATGTGATCCCGCTCTGGAAGAATCCCGAATTCATCCGCAATTGCCGGGCGCAGTTGCGGCCGCGGCGGCTCGCGCTGGTGGCGTCGATCGTCGCAGCGCTGTCTCTTGTGGTCGGCTACGCGCTGTCTCAGGCGAACAGCACGGGCTGGGGACGCGCCTATCTTGTCGCCGTGCTCTATGCGCAAATCCTGACGCTTTTTCTGGGTGGCGGCGTCGCATGCAGCCGCGCCATTTCGCAGGAGCGCGAGCAAAATACCTTCGATTACCAGCGCGTGACGCAGCTCACCTCGCTCGAAATTGCGCTCGGCAAGCTGTTTGGCGCGCCGGCAATCTCGTATTTCGCCACTTTCTGCATGTTCCCCGCCGCTCTGGTGGGCGACGTGGCGGCAAATATCCCCATCGGACGGCTTCTGACTGCCTATCTCTTGATTTTTACGGGCGCCATTGCCTTCCACAGTGTTGCCCTGTTCGTCTCGCTGTGCACATCGAAGTCTGCGGGGGGAATTACCGGAGTTTGGGGCGTTGGATTGGTCGTTGTGTTCTTCTTGGTTTCCAGTGCATCGGAAGCTTCGCGCATGTTTCTCGAATTGGGGTCGCTTGGTCCCGGCGCCGCCGTGGAATTTGCGCTCCACGGCAGCTGGGATGTAGAGGCGCCCACCGCGCCCATCATGGGGCACGCATACGCGGGTTCAGCATGGACCGACGTATTCTTCGGCATTCCGCTGCATCACGTGCCTGTGCTTCTGGTGCTCTACCTCATCCTTACGGCGTGGTGCCTGCTTCCGCTGGCTCGAAACTTGAAGCGGGATCCGGCGCTCTTGGAGCTGTTTTCTCCCGCGCAGTCCGTTGGCTTGCTAGCCTACATCAATCTGATCCTCGTAGGGTTCTACGTGACAGATCGTCCTGCATTCGGGCTCCAGCGTGAGTACGGTGCACCTTTGCTCTCGGTCACGTTCGGCTTTTTCCTCGTAGCCAATATGACGCTGCTGTGCGTCCTGGGACTGGTGCTGCTGCGCAACCGCGAGCAGTCCCGCCGGCTGGCGCACCGGCGCGGCGCGAGCGGCTTCGACTGGCGCGAAGCCGCCTGGCCCGCGATGTACATCCTGGCAGGAGCGGCGTGCGCGGCGGCGCTCTTCCTGGCCCGGTTCGCTCGTCCCGGAGTCTTCAAGAACGACCTCGACGCGGGATTCGCCGTGTTTGTGTCCGTGCTGCTGCTCGCTACCCTGCTGCGCGACCTCTGCTTCCTGCAATGGATGAACATGCGCCGCTCAAGACGCCCGCTGATGCAGGGCATCATCCTGCTCTGGGTGTTCTACTTCTGCGGCGGGATTCTGCTGGCCATGGCGCGCTTCAGCAAGCCGGTGCACACGGCGTTCATGGCCATCGTATCGCCGTGGGGCCTGGCCATCTCCGGCGCGGAGGAACAGCAGAGATGGTCGCTCTTCCCCGGCCCGTGGTATGTGGGATTGGCGATCCAGATCGCGCTGGTAACCTTCTTCGCCGCGCAGTACTACAAATCAATGGCAGAGCTGCGGCCCGCAGCTCTGCCTGCTCCAGCGAGTGCAGGAACCGCCGGAGACTGACACCGGCGGCCGGAACGCTGATTGTTCCGCGAGAGCAATTCCGGTTGCCGGCCGCGCTCCTCCTGAAGTACTCTCCCCTCACCGAATCTCGCGCCCGACAGGAGATCAACATGAATTGCAGAAAATGGCTTTGCCTTTCCATGATTGTTGCGGCAGCCCTGCTGCTTTCGCTGCCCGCGGGAATGGCGCAATCCGGCGCGCCGGCTAAAGCGCCGGCCACGACGAGCCAGACGCCGCCCGCGAAGTCGCAGCTCGTGGATTTGAACTCGGCGACAAAAGAGCAGCTCGACGCGCTGCCGGGAATCGGCAAAGTCTATTCGCAGAAAATCATCGACGGTCGTCCCTACGCAAACAAGACGCAGCTCGTATCGAAGAAGATCCTCCCGCAGGCCACCTACGACAAGATCAAGGATCTGGTGATCGCCAAGCAGCCGACTAAGTCATCGAAGTAACAAGAAAATGCGGCCCGGAGTGATCCGGGCCGCTCTGCCCTTCCAACCTCAAACTTCTGCCCTCGATCGTCTAATAAATATCGTACTGCTCCCAATGGAGCGAGGGATCGCCGTGGATGATGACGCTCTTTTTCGTCCAGCGCTCCAGCTCCTCGACGAGCGCGGACTCGCGCGTCTTGAGCGCCTTGGCGATTTCCGGATGCACGCGCAGCGTCAGGCTCTGGCCGTCGAGTTCGGGCGCCATCTTGCGCGCTTCGGCCTGCGCCTCGTAGCAGATCGTGTGGATGCTCTTGACCATCCCTGAGCCGCTGCAATAGATGCACGGCTGGCACAGCACGCGCTCCAGCGCCTGCTTGGTGCGCTTGCGCGTGATATTTACCAGGCCGAATTCGTTGAAGCCCAGAACTTTGGAGGGCGCGCGGTCGTCCCGCAGGGCCTCCTCGAGCGCCTGCATCACTTTCGCGC
The DNA here is from genome assembly GCA_030037225.1 of Candidatus Acidiferrales bacterium. Taxonomy (GTDB): domain Bacteria; phylum Acidobacteriota; class Terriglobia; order Acidiferrales; family UBA7541; genus JOPF136. The sequence goes on from JASHRU010000420.1 coordinate 6,028, forward strand.
GGTTGCGCCGTTCCTCCATGTCGATAAAGTCCACCACGATGATGCCGCCCAGGTCTCGCAGGCGGATCTGCCGCACGATTTCCTTGCAGGCTTCCACGTTGGTTTTGACGATCGTATCTTCCAGCCGCGTCGAGCCCTTGCCGACGAATTTGCCGGTGTTCACGTCGATGGCCACGAGCGCTTCCGTGTGGTTGATCACGATGTAGCCGCCCGACTTGAGCCACACCTTCGGCCGCAGCGCCTTGTCGATTTCCTGCTGGATGCCGAACTCCTCGAAGATCGGCGCTTCCTTGGTGTAGAGCTTCACGCGGCTCACCAGTTCCGGCTGGAACCGGCCGATGAACTCCGCCACGCGCGCGTATTCTTCCTGGTTGTCCACCCAGATGGCGGTGAAATCGGGGCTGAAGTAGTCGCGAAGAACGCGTTCCACCAGGTTCAGGTCGCGATGCAGGAGCGCCGGCGCGCGCCGCTGTTCGGCACGCGCGCGGATTTCCTGCCACGTCTTGCCCAGGTATTCGATGTCGGCGCGCACCTCTTCTTCGCTGGCCGATTCCGCGGCGGTGCGGACGATGAATCCGCCCGGGAATTTCGTGTTGTATTCGGTGACCAGATGGCGCAGGCGGGCGCGCGCCTCGGCGGAGCTGATCTTGCGCGAGACGCCTACGTGCTGCAGCGTAGGCATGTACACGAGGAAACGTCCGGGCAGGGCCACATGACTGGTAATGCGCGCGCCCTTCTTGCCCAGGGGTTCCTTGGCGATCTGAATGATGACTTCCTGGCCCGCCTTCAACAGCTCCGAGATGGATTGCTGTTTGCGCTGCGGCTGAAAGTCGCGGCGCCCGCCGTGGGGCCGTCCACGGAACGGACGGCCGCGGTCGCCGCCGCGGCGATAGGGTTCAGGACGGTTGAAGCGCTGGCGCGAATCGGTGTGCACGCGCGCGCTCCGCTCCTCGTACTGTCCCGGCTGCTCCGGCTCCAGGCTTTCGCCGCGCGCGGCTTCTTCCAGGATGCCCTCGCGGATCTCGCGGTCGGTCTGGTCTTCGGAGGCCGGCTCGTGGGCGCCTTCCGGTTCGGCATAGCCGCCGGCCGGATGCGAATCGTGCTCGGCCTCGAGCGTGGCGTCCTGGGCCTCTTCCTCGGCGGCTTCCAGCACGGATGCCGCTTCCGCTTCCGAAAGCGATTCTTTTCCGTTTTCCTCGTGCGGCGCGCCGCTCAGCGCGTCGTGGGATTCCGGTGCGGCGCCGAACCCGGCGGCCGGCTCTTCTTCCGGCGCGTCTTCCGGCTGGTCAGCGAGTTCTTCTTCTTCCACCGGCAGCGGGGAGAACTCCTCCTGCGGAGGTTCCGCGACGGGCGGTGCGGAGAACGATTCGTCCGCGGCTTCCGCCGCGCGGAGTTCTTCCGCCGGCTCCGCAATGTTGCCGATGTTGTCGCCGGGCTCTTCCACCGGCGGCGCTTCCATCGGGGGCGCGGGCTCGGAAGCTGCGGGGATTGCTCCCGCGGCGAGCGGTCCGGCGAGTCCCGAGCTGCCCGGAGCGCGGTTCTTGTATTTCGCGAGCGATTCGCCCGGCAGGATAATCGGCTCGTAATCAGCGGAAGGTTCAGCCGGCTCGCGCGGCGGCTCGTAACGCGCGCCGCCGTAGCCGCGGCCCTGTCCGCCGAAATCCCGAGGCTGCCCGCCGGGGCTCACATATTTCGAGCTGGGGAGCGAGCGGCGATCGTCATCGCGTCTTCCGGGCCCGCGACCGCGGAAACGCCCGCGGCCCCCGCGCCCGCCCGGACGCGGCCCGCGGCCATAGCCGCCGCGATCTCCTCCGGGACGCCCGCCCGGCCGGTAGCCCTGCCCGCCTCCGCTGCCGCGGTATCCGCCTTCGCGATTTCCCGGCCCGCGGTAGTTCTCCTGCCGATAATTTCCGGAGGGTTGGCTGGGCCGCTGCGGATACTGCGGCGGCTGTGCATCCACATCCATCGGCGGCTGTGCGTCGTCCGCCTGCAGGGGAGGTTGCGCGTCTTCGGTCCCCGTGACTTCCGGCGGCTCCGAGCTCGATTGCTCGCCGCCGCCCGAGAACACGTGGCCGCCCTGCTCCTCCATTTTGGCGACCTTCTCTTCGACGGTGGAAACGATCTGGTCGTAGCCTTCGATCTCTTCCAGCACGTCGCTGACGTAGAGAAAGGCGTCGGTATCGAGGCCGATATCCACGAAGGCCGACTGCATGCCGGGCAGCACGCGTGTTACGCGGCCTTTGTAGATGCTTCCGACTAACGCGTATTCTTTTTCGCGCTCGACGTAAATTTCAACGAGATTGCCCTTTTCGAGAATCGCCACCCGCGTCTCGTGGGGGCTCGTGGAGATAACCAGTTCCTTCGACATGAAAACTCCTCGGCGAGCCGGCGGCCGGTCCCTGAGGTTCCCGCATCCCGAAGCATCGGGATGGGACCGCCAGTGGCGGGGCGTCGAGGCAGGCAAACGCGCTTCGTCCCGCTGGGGACTGCGTGTTTTCCGCGTTTCGGTTTGCGGCCAATTGCTCCTGCCTTCGCCGGTCCTTTGGGGGCGCCGGACTCACTGCTATTCGAAATTTGGATTCGCAGCGGGCTCAGTTGACGAATCGGCGTAGCCGCACGTTCATCACCAGGCCCAATGCGAGAAATACAAAAAGGATGGAGGAGCCGCCATGACTCATCAGCGGCAGCGGTATGCCGGTGACCGGCATGTAGCCGATCACCATCGCGGCATTCACCAGCACGTGCACCCCAATCACCGCTGCCACGCCCATCACCAGAAACATCCCGGCGCGGTCGCCGGCGAGCTGCGCGGTCCCCACCAATCGCAACAACAGACCCAGATACAAAAGCAAAACCACCAGAACTCCTACAAAACCCTGTTCTTCTGCCAGCCCCGCCAGGATGAAGTCTGCCCAGCGCACGGGCACGAATCCCAACTGATTCTGGGTTCCCTGGCCGAAGCCTCTGCCGTGAATCCCTCCCGAACCCACGGCGATCTTCGACTGCTGCGTCTGATAGCCGGAGGTCTGTGACGTCTCCTCCGGCCGGAAAAATGCCGTTAGCCGCTGCTTCTGGTATGGCTTCAACACATGCCATGCCGCGGGAAGCAGCAATGCGGCGAGGGCCACAATGGCCAACGCGTGCTTCCATTCCAGTCCCGCCAGGAACATCCCCGCGGCCACCAGCGCCACAATCACCAGCGCCGTGCCCAGGTCTGGCTGCAGCAGAATGAGAAGCGTCGGAAAGCCCGTGAACACTCCTATCTTCGCCAAATCCGCCAGCGTGAGCCGCTCGGTGCGCAGTTCGCTCAGGTAGCGGGCCAACGTCACTATTATAATCAACTTCGCGAGTTCCGACACCTGCAGGTGCAGAAAGCCCAGGTTCAGCCACCGCCGGGCCCCGAACTTGGTCTGTCCCAAAGCCAGCACCAGCAGCAACAGCCCCAGCGCCACCAGATACAGCACCGGCGCCTGTTCCAGCACGGCGTGATAATCAATCCGCGACAGGATCAGCATTCCCACCACGCCCAGCGCGATCCATTCCAGTTGCTTCCATTGCAGGCCGTCCAGATTGCTCCCGCGCGTGGCCGAGGCGATCTGAATCATCCCGATGGTGCACAGGGCGAGCACGGGAACCATCAGCACCCAGTCGAAATCGCGAATGCGGCTTTCCGCCCTCACCGCTCCTTCCTCGCCTCCCCCGACTCCACCGCGTCGGCCACGGCCTTTGGGCCCGCCGCGTTGTCCAGTTCGTAGTGTTTCAGCTCCACCGTGTACTGCTTTTTCTCCTCATGCGACTTCTTGTCGTAATAGGCCTTGATGATGTCGCGCGCCACGGGCGCCGCGGCCGTCGCTCCATGCAGGCCGTGCTCTACCAGCACCGCCACGACGATCTCCGGATTCCGCCGCGGCGCAAATCCCACAAACCATGCATTGTCCGCCAGGTCCTTGCCCACGTGGCCTCCGGCGCGCGCCTTCCCTTCGTTGCTGATCATCTGCGCCGAACCGGTCTTCCCGCAGAATTCAATGCCTTCCAGGTGCGCCGCGCGGGCGGTGCCACCCTCTTCGTTTACCACGCCATACATCCCCTGGGTCACCTGGTCCACTGTGTTCTCGGTTATCGGGAAGCTGGCCTCGTCCGTGTCCTTCGCGCCGAGCAGCAGGTGGGGCCGGTGGAAAATGCCGCCTGTGGCCACGCCGGCCACCGTGTGCGCAAGCTGCAGCGGCGTGACCGTTGTCGCGCCCTGGCCAATGGCCACCGAAATCGTCTCGCCGGGAAACCACTTCTGCTTGTACACGCGCTCCTTCCACTCCTCCGACGGCATGAGCCCTTCCTGCTCGCCCGGCAGGTCAATTCCCGTCTTGCGGCCCAGCCCGAGGTTCGAGGCGTAGTAGAAGATGCGGTCGATCCCCAGCCGCTTGCCCAGGTTGTAGAAGAAAATGTCGCAGGATTCCACCAGCGCTTTGTGCAGGTCCACGTGCCCGTGCGAGCCCTTCCCGAATACCCAGCAATGGAACGGCCGCCCGTAAAAATCCTCGGCTCCCGCGCAGTTGACGCTGAAATCCTCCGGCACGGCCTTGGATTCCAGCATGGCCGTCGCCATCACCACCTTGAACACGGAGCCGGGTGCGAGCTGCGCCTGGATGGTGCGGTTCAGCAGCGGGCGCGTGGGATCGTCGTTGAGCTGCTGCCACTCTTCTTTCGACACGCGCACCGCAAAATCTTTCGGGTCGTACGCCGGATGGCTGGCCATGGCCAGCACTTCGCCCGTCTGCGGGTCCAGAGCCACCACCGCGCCCTGCTGCGGCCCCAGCGAGTTTTCCGCCGCCAATTGCAGGTCGTAATCAATCGTCAGGTGGATGGGCTTGCCGGCCACGGCTTCTTTCTGCTCCAGCCGGCCGACCTCTTTTCCCAGGCTGTTCACGATCACGCGGCGCATCCCGTCTGTGCCCATTAGCAGGTCGTTATAGGTTTTCTCCAGGCCCGATTTGCCCGCAATGTCGCCAGGCCGCAGCCGCCCGCCGCTCGCTTCAATTTGCTTCTCATTCACTTCGCCCACGTAGCCGATCGCGTGCGCCAGAAAGCCGCCCTCGGGATACTTGCGCCGGTGCACCATCAGCAGCTCCAGCAGCGGCAGGTCGGCGCGGTGCGATTCGATAAAGGCGATGTCGGCCGGCGTGGCTTCCGGCTTCACCACGATGGGATTGAACCGCGGCAGCGCTCTGGCTGCGTCGATTTGCTGCTGCAGGTCGTCCGCCGTGAGATCCAATCCTTCTGCAATGTCGTCCAGATGCTGCTCAAGCAGCGCCTCGTCTTCGCGCAGCACCAGCACGCTGAACGAAGGATAGTTGTCCACCAGCACGCGGCCCTCGCGGTCCAGCATGCGCCCCCGCGGCGCGATTACAGGGATCGAACGGATGCGGTTCCGTTCTGCAAGTTGCGCGTAATAATCCGAATCGAGGACCTGCAGCTTCCAGAAGCCCAGCAGCAGCAGGCAGATAAATCCCACCACGGCGTAGGAACAGATCGTCAGCCGGCCTTGCGGGAGTTTTGTATCTCTGCCCTGCCAGTTCGTCACGTGCTTTTCTCGCTCTGCGAGCCCGCCTGTCGGAGGGCGCTCTCTCGGACGCGTCCGCGGGCTCTACCACCCTGGCGCTTCGCCGGGCAGAGGCAGCGCAGGGTCGTTCCTCAAGGATTCAGTCGGAAATTCTTCCAGCTTCTGCCTTTCCTGCTCGCCACCAACCACTCGCCGCTTTTTCCTCGCCCTGTGAAAATCCTCGCAAACCTCGGCAAACCTATCATTTAGGGTTGCGATGCGCAATGCATTTGCGGCCTGATGGTAAATAGACCCAGGGGCCAGCCCGTCATGCGGTCAGGGCCTGTCCTCGCAGCGGCGCACTCCCGCCGGTTTTTGGCGGCTGTGCGCCCTCCTTCCTGTCCCGCCCTGGCCTAGCCCAGCGCGGCATGCCGCAGGCGTGGGGGCCTCTTCAATCCCTCGCTTTCCATTTCTCTCCGCATCAAGGCTGCGGCGACGCGCCGGACGTCGGGTTGCGGTGCGGCCAGGAGCGGATCCCGTGCGCTCTATGCGCTCAAGGTTTCGATATGATCAGAGCCTCCAGCCGGGCGAGTCGCGTCTGCAGGTCCCGGATCTCGGCTTGCTGGCTCAGAATGGTTTGTTGCTGCTCCTCGTTCGCTTTCTCCTGCTCATCGAGCTTGCGCTTCTGTTTCTGCACCTCGTTCAGCAGCATGGCATTCACAAAGTGATAACGCACCGTCTCCGGCTGCCCGTCCTTGTCAAAGACCACGAGCTCCGGAGCGATCTGCGCCACCTCTTCCGCCACGAGGCCGTACTGGCGCGTCTGTGTCTCGTCGAGTTCCGGCTTGTAATAAAACGACACCGGCCGCAGCTTCATCAGCAAATCGCTCTCCGCGCCCATGTCGGCGATCTCGTGTTTGAACCGGCGCGAGGAAACGACGGTGCCCAGCTTCCCATTGACGTCCACGAAGGCTGCCGTCCCGGTAGTCATGTCCACGGTCGTGCCATATACGCCGGTGATGAAAGCCGCAGTCTGCGTGCTGCCGTCGCCGATGCGAATCGTATTCGATTCGCCGGCTACTCCAGCGTGGTCGAGATAGATGTTGTTGCTCTCGGCTGCCATGAGGTTGGCTCCGGAGGAGTAGCCAATCGCGACGTTATTGCTTCCGGTCGCGAGGACGTTAAGGGCATACATCCCGAGGGCGACGTTGCCACTGCCCGTCGTATTGGTCGCGAGCGTGAAGTCGCCGTGGGCCACGTTGTCCGCGCCCGTCGTGTTGGCATAGAGCGCGCGGTAGCCGAAGGCAACGTTGTCAAAGCCCATCGTGTTGGAGTAGAGCGCCTCGTAACCAAACGCGGAGTTGCCGCCTGAAGGTGAATCTGGTGAGCTTCCACCCGTCGTGTTGGAGTAGAGAGCGCGGTAGCCGAAGGCGGAGTTGCCGTAGGCCGTCGTGTTGGCTGCAAGCGAGCCTCTGCCGAACGAGGCGTTCTGGCCGCCTGTAGTGTTGGCCGCAAGGGCGTTATAGCCGAAAGCGGAATTGTCGGCGCCGTCGCCCGGATTGATGGTCGTGTTGGCCGCGAGCGCGTAGGAGCCGAAGGCGGCGTTGCCGCTGGCCGTCGTGTTGGAGTTGAGCGCTTGGTAACCGAACGCGGCATTGTTCCCGCCCGTCGTGTTGGAGTAGAGCGCCTGGTAGCCGAAAGCGGCACTGTTCCCGCCCGAGGTGTTCTCGAACATCGCTCCGCTGCCGAAGGCGGAGTTGAACCCTCCCGACATGTTGGCAAAAAATGCCAGGTTTCCCACTGCCGTGTTGTTGCCGAGGCC
>JASHRU010000421.1 GCA_030037225.1 Candidatus Acidiferrales bacterium
TCGGGCAACGCCGTCATCGAACAGGCCATTCTGAAAACGCGCAAGGCGGTCGAGGCTGGCCGTACGCTTGTGGACCCGCTGAAGGAAACCGAAGTGTTTCCCAGCATGGTGACGCAGATGATCGGGGTCGGCGAGCAGACCGGCGCTATGGACGCCATGCTCCAGAAAATCGCGGATTTCTACGAGGACGAGGTGGACGCGGCGGTGAAAGACCTACTGACCGCCCTTGAACCTTTGATGATCGTTTTCCTCGGCGGCGTCGTCGGCGGCGTGGTGATCTCCATGTACATGCCGCTCTTCTCGATGATCGCCAAACTCTCCGGATAGGAACGCGGCAATCACGTGACCTTCGAAGGCGCGGGCAGGGGAGAGGCCGAGCCGGAACGCAGCGCGTCTCCCATAGAGGCGCGCGCGCCCGCTGCCGACTCCGCTTCGCGCGCCGGTCCTTCCCCCGTCCTTCCGCCGCAGAGCCCGGATCCCGGCGGCGAGGAATCGCGCGACTGGCTCATTTGGGTTTCGCAAGTCCGCTTTCTGGTCATCACCGTCCTTTTCGCAGTTGTATTGCTCCTCAAGAATTACACCGGCGCCACTGCTCCGTTCATCTTCTTCGTGCCGGTGGTGGTGGTCTGGTACGCGCTGGCGTTGTTCTTCGGCTTGCTGATTCGAAGGCTGGCTGTGCCCAGGGAGCGCGCCCGCCCCGTGCCCCGCTGGGTAGGCCCTATCCAGATTTTCTGCGACCTGCTGATGGTAACAGGAGTCGTGTTTGCCACCGGCGGGCACGAGAGCTATTTCATCACGCTCTACATCCTCGTGATTCTGGTTGCCAGCATTCTCTTTACCCGCCTGGGAGCCTTTCTTGTCGCCGTAGTGAGCTCCTTGTTGCTAGCTGGGCTGGTGGAGCTGACCTACTACGACAAATTGCCCCGTACGGCCACGGGTATGCCTTCCGGGCCATCGCTCCTCTCCTGGCTGGGCAGCCATCTGTTTTATTTCCTGGCCGTCGCCTACCTCTCGAGCTTGTTGATGCAAGCGCTGCGCCATCGCGGCGCCGAGTTGCAGGCACAGCGCGAGGAACTGATCGACCTTCGCGCGTTCAACGAAGACATCATCGAATCCATGCGCGGGGGCCTGCTGACCACAGACGAGCAGGGGCGGATCTTGCTGCTGAACCGCGCAGGTGAGGAGATTACCAGCCAATCGTTCGAAAGCGTCAGCGGCAAGTTGCTGCGCGATGTATTTCCCGAGTTTCCGCTCGAGTCCGCGCGCGAGCCGGGGGGGGAACCGCCGGCACCCGCAGCGGAGGTCGAGGGCGTGCCGCGAGGTTCGCTGCGCAGCCGCGTGCGGTTGGAAGGGCGAAAGGAAATTGTTTTCCGCACTCCGGACGGCAGGGAACGCTATCTAGGACTCTCCGTTTCTCCGGTGCGCGCGCCGCGATTGGGTGCCGACGCAACGTTCGGCTACGTGTACAACTTCCAGGATCTGACGGAGCTGCGCCGCCTGGAGCAGGAAGTGGCCGTGCGCGACCGCATGGCCGCCCTGGGGAGACTCTCCGCTGCTATCGCCCACGAAATCCGCCAGCCGCTCACCGCCATGGCCGGTGCGGTAAACGAACTGGCGCGCATGGTGCCCATGGGCGAGGACGAAAAGAAGCTGGTACGCATCGTCAGCCAGGAATCCGCTCGGCTCAATCAAATCATTGCGGACGTACTCAGCTATTCCGGCGAAAAAACGTACACTTTCGTCGAGGCTGACCCTGCCGAAATTCTTGAGGAAACACTGTTGCTGCTCGACCGGCACACCGGGCGCACACCGAAGCACCGCATCGAACGTGCCTACCAGGCGGGACGCATCCGCATGCGCGCGGACCGCGACCGGCTCAAGCAGGTTTTCTGGAACCTTGGGGATAACGCGCTGCGGGCAATGCCCGATGGCGGGATTCTTACCGTGGCCATGGATTCGCGCGGCAACCGGGTCCGCATCATTTTCCGGGATACCGGCATCGGGATGGGCGAGGGGGACGCACAGAAGATATTCGAACCCTACCACACCACGTTTCCAGGTGGCACCGGACTGGGACTTGCCATTGTGTACGAAATTGTCAAGGCGCATGGCGGCTCAGTGAGCGTGTTCTCCAAGCGAAACCAGGGAGCCGAGTTTGTGGTCGAGCTGCCCCGCGCTCCGGTGCTGCCGCCGGATGGAACCGGGGAACGGGAACGAATAGCCCCCGCGGCCGCGGCGCGGCGCGGCGTTTGATCATGGCGCACCTGCTCATCGTCGACGACCAGAAGGCAATCTGCGAACTTCTCGAGATCACCTTCCGTAAGGAGGGCCACCGCGTGGAGGTGGCCAACTCGCCTGAGGCCGCCCGCCGCCGCATCGAGTCGCAGATTTTCGATATCATCATCACGGACGTCCGCATGCCCAGCGGGAGCGGCATGGACGTGCTCCGCTACGCCAAGGAAGTTTCGCCCTCTACCTTCGTCATCCTGATCACCGGAGTGCCCACGCTCGAAACCGCGATTGATGCCGTGAATGCGGGCGCGGACCGCTATGTGATCAAGGGCGACAGGCTCACCGACGAATTGCGCCAGGCGGTCCGTACCTGTGCTGACCACATCAAGCTGCGGAAAGAAGCCGGATATCTGAAGCGCGAGCTGCGCAAGCTCACCGGACTGGACAACATCGTCGGACAAAGCCCGCGCATGCGGCAGATCTTCGAGCTGATCCTGACCATCGCGCCGCAGTCCAGCCGCGTTCTGATCACAGGCGAAAGCGGGACGGGCAAGGAGTTGGTGGCCCGCGCCATCCACGAGAACAGCGCGCGCTCCGGAGAGCCATTCATCACCATCAATTGCGGGGCGTTTCCGGAAACGCTGCTCGAGTCGGAACTCTTCGGCTATCGCAAGGGCGCTTTTACCGGCGCCAACGAGAACCGCGAAGGCCTCTTCCAGGCAGCGCACGGCGGCACGCTCTTCATGGACGAAATCGGGAATATGACCCTGACCATGCAAGTGAAGCTGTATCGCGTGCTGCAGGAAGGCAAGGTGCGCCCACTGGGAAGCACGGAAGAAATAGACGTGGACGTGCGCGTGATCGCTGCCACGAACAAGGATTTCGAGAAGGAAATCGCCGAGGGACGCTTCCGCGAGGACCTGTACTACCGTCTGAGCGTCATCCCCATCCAATTGCCCGCGCTGCGCGAGCGTCGGGAGGATATTCCGCTGCTGGCGCGCCATTTCCTCGAGCGGTTCCGAAAGGCCATGGATAAGCCCGTGGAGGGTATCGAGCCCGAGGCGTTGCGCCGGCTCGAATCCTACGAATGGCCGGGCAACGTGCGCGAGTTAGAGAACACCATCGAGCGCGCTGTGGCGCTGGAGAGCGGCAAGTTGATATCGACGGAGGTCCTGCCCGATAAAATCAAGGGCGTTTCGCACGAGGCGGCGGGGACCATCGCGGCGTTACCATTTCCGCTGAGGGCATCGACCTTGAGAAATTCCTGGCTGCTGAAGAACGGCGCTACCTTCTCGCGGCCCTGGAGAAAGCCGGCGGAGTGCGCACGCGCGCCGCGGAACTTCTGAAAATGTCGTATCGCTCGTTTCGCCATTCCGCCAAAAAACACGGGGTGTAGTAGCCGGGTTGTGGGGGGCCGGGTGGGGTGAACTTGCGCTCCCTGGACCGCGGCCAAGGTAAAAATCGTGGAAACCTTTTCATGAAGTTTACGTCTATTAGTGTCAGTAACTGAGGGGAAGGCCATGAGCAAACCTGCTGATCTCGTCCAGGGCACGCTCGATCTGCTGATCCTGAAAATTCTGGCGCTCGAGCCGCAGCACGGCTGGGCCATCGCCCAGCGCATCACGCAGATGTCGGGCGACGTCTTACGAGTCGGACAAAGCGCACTTTACCCAGCTCTCCACAAGCTGGAGCAGCAGGGCTGGATCCGGGCGGAGTGGAAGACGTCCGAGAACAATCGCCGCGCCAAGTACTATTCGCTGACTCTGGCGGGCAGGAAATTCCTGACCCGGGAGGCTGCCCAGTGGCAACGTCTGGCTGCAGCCATCTCTTTGATCGTTACGCACGCCTGACGGAGACGCGGAATGCCGCACCTGCTCCAACAATTTCACCTGCGCCTCCGCTCGATCTTCCGCCGCGACCTCGTCGACCACGAACTGGATGATGAGTTGCAGTTTCACCTCAGCCGTCTCATCGATCAGGAAATCGCCCGAGGACTCCCGCCCCAGGAGGCGCGCTACTCCGCTCTGCGCCTTATGGGGCCAATCGCCCAGAACCAGGAGGTTTGCCGCGACATGCGCCAGGTGAACTGGATTGAGGATTTACAGCAGGATCTGCGCTACACGGTGCGCACATTATGTCGAAATCCGATCTTTTCCATCGTGGCTGTGGTCGCCCTGGCCCTCGGCATCGGAGTCAACACCGCCATGTACAGCGTCGCGTACGGCATGTTGTTTCGCCCGTTGCCGTACGCCGAACCGGATCGCGTAGCGGTCGTCTATATGAATTACTCCCCGCGAGACTTCCGGTTCGGCACCATGTGTATGCGTGACTATCTGCTATGGAAAGACAACAATCACGTGTTCGAGAACCCGTCGATCTTCCGGAACCAGTCCATGGATATCGGCGGTAGTGAAGGCCTGCCGGAACAAGTGGATGGCGCCGCTGTCACTGCCGGTTTCTTTTCCACCATCGGTGCGACACCTCTGATTGGGCGCGGTTTTGTGCCCGGCGACGACAAGCCCACGGCCGACAAGATAGCAGTGCTAAGCGAGACCCTCTGGCGGCGACGGTATGGTTCGGATCCCGCCGTTCTGGGCCGCACGATTACGGTCAACGGCGGTCCCGTCACCGTGATTGGAGTGATGCCCGCAGCGGTCAAGTTCCCGCGCACAAGCGTTGAGGTGTGGACCAACCTTCCGCTGGTCCCACCAACCCGCTATGGGCCGTGGTTCTACCGTGGGGTCGCGCGATTGAAGCCCGGCATCGGCATGCCGCAGGCCCAGGCGGAGCTTGCTACCATCGCCAACCTCATGATGCAGGAGAATCCATACTACAAGCGCCTGGAGTTTCCGGTGCTCATGCTGCGGGATGCGCTCGTGGGAACCTCCATGAAGTCGGCACTTTTGGCCTTGACGGGCGCCGTGGGATTAGTGCTCCTGATTGCCGTGGTCAACGTGGCGAATCTGATGCTCGCCCGCGCGGCAGTCCGCCGGCGAGAAATCGCCGTGCGGCTCAGCCTGGGCGCAGGACGGGGCCGATTGGTGCGGCAACTGCTCACCGAAAGTGTGCTCCTGGCCGGCCTGGGAGGCCTTGCGGGGCTGGGTGTGGCCTGGTGGTGCATTCGCCTGATCCGCGTGTGGAATCCCGGAAATTTTCCAATGATTCAGTTCATTCAATTAGATGGAGGAGCCGTCGCGTTCATGGCCGCCGTCTCCGTCCTGGCAGGCATCATGTTTGGCCTGGCTCCGGCGCTACAAGGCGCGCGAACAGACCTGAGCCAGACGCTGAGAGAGAGTGGCAGCGCGAGCGGCGGTAGCTCCGGTAGCCGCTCCGTGCGCGCCGTGCTAGTAGTCTCCGAAATAGCCATTTCTCTGATGCTTCTGGTGGGCGCGGGACTGCTTTTGCGCAGCTTCGCCAATCTGCATCGCGTGACCGCAGGATTCACCAAGCCGCCACGACAAATGCTTAGCATGCTGATTTCCCCCAGCAAGGAGAAATCCCAGGACGTGCGCACTGGTCTGGCTTTCGATAACGAACTACTGCGCCGCGCCCGCGGCATTCCCGGCGTCGAATCAGCCGCCTTGACCGATTCGATCCCGCCCAATCAGCAGGGAGACGCCGATACCTTCGTGCTCGATGGACAGGAACTCGGTCCGGGCGAGATGAACCCGGTGATCACCCTGGGCACCGTGACCCCTGAATTCTTTTCCACGATGGGCATTCCCCTCGTCCGCGGCCGCTACTTCGATGACCACGACCTGCCCGATTCAGCGCCGGTCGCACTGGTAAGCGAGGCCTTCGCGCGGCGTTACTTCCCGGGCCAGGATGCGGTCGGCAAACGCATCAAGCAATCCGGACCCGGCTTCGGCGACAACTGGATGCAAATCGTGGGCGTCGTTGGCAATGTGAAATACATGGGCCTGACCATGGATACGGCCATGGCCTACTACATGCCCCTGGCGCAGTCCTATAGCCCGCGGATTTACCTCGTCGTGTCTACCTCGGGAGACGCTTCGCTTGTGGCCGAGCGGCTGCGCGCCGAAATTCAGTCCCTCGATCCGACACTGACACTCGCTCAGGTCGAAACGATTGAACAGTCCATGGACCAATCCGTTTCCCGCCCACGCTTCAATGCAATGCTACTCGGACTTTTCGCTGGCATCGCCTTGGTGCTTGCGGCGGTCGGTATTTACGGCCTGGTAGCCTACTGGGTGGCACAGCGTACCCGGGAAATCGGTGTGCGTATGGCTCTCGGGGCCGGGCCGGCGGACGTGATTCGCATGGTGGCGGGCCAGGGTGCCATGCTCGCGGGATTCGGCATCGGCATCGGTCTCGCCGGCGCCCTCGCTCTCACTCGAGTGCTTCAGGCGCTTCTGTTTGGCGTAAGCGTTCGCGATGTGGCCACGTTCGCTCTAGCTCCGCTTGGCATGATTCTTGTGGTGTTGCTTGCAACTCTGATCCCCGCGATACGCGCGACGCGGGTTTCTCCAGTCGCTGCGCTTCGCTGCGAATAGACCGCGTCGCGCCGAACCGCGCAGCTATCTGCTCGGCGCCTGGAAAAGGGGCCATCTGTGCGCACCGGGGCCGCGCTCTGTTGATTGTCAGATATCACGTGCCCAGATTCTTGGCCGGGGAGCTTCAGAGATCACTAATCTGGACGGCCATGGAAGATCCCGTGCTACCGTTCCCCGCTGCCGGCGCGGAGAGACACGTCTCCCGCTTTTCTGGAAACAGTAGCGCTCTCACTTGCTGGATTTTGCTTGGCCTTATCACTCTCGCGGCGGCGCTGGCTCGATCGCACGCGCTTGCAGGTCGCGGACTGTGGCTCGACGAGGCCATCAGTGTTTTCATTTCCCACCAACGCCTCTCCGTGCTTTTTCGGGTCGTTCGAGACGGCGAAATCTACATGGCGCTTTACTATTTCCTCCTCCATTGGTGGCTCGCTTTCGGCGACTCGGAATTCACGGTAAGGCTGCTTTCCGTGATTTTCTCGGTGGCAACCGTTCCATTTACCTTTGCCATCGGCTCACGGCTCTTTGGCCGCGCAGCGGGGCTGATCGCGGCCGGGCTGCTGACGTTCAGTTCATTTCATATCCGCTTCGCCCAGGAGGCGCGCTCCTACGCGCTGGCGGTCCTTTTGGCCACGATCGCCACCTGGCTGCTGGTTCGCAATCTTCAGGGGCCGCAAAAGGCCTCCTGGGGAGCTTACGGCGTGCTTCTCAGCATCATGGTCTATAGCCATCTGTATGCGCTCACGGTGATTGTCGCCCACTGCGCGGCGCTCCTCTGTTTGCCCCATGGCAAGATTCCTTGGAAGAATCTTGCCCGTAGCGCCGTTTGGTTCGTGTCCCTCTCGCTGCCGCTCGCTCTTGCTGCTCTTCGGATTTTAGCCAGAGGAAACCCGGTCAAGTGGGGCGCCGCTAGTGGCTTCTCCGATGTATCCGCCTTCGTAGATCTGCTCGCAGGCAACCGGGGCAGTTTGCTGGTGGTACTGGATTTCATCATGCTTGCGGTCTTGATTTTCAAAGCCGTGCGGATGCGGAGGACTGGACGCGCCGGCGATGGCTGGCCAGCACTCCTTGTGCTGTTCTGGTTCTCCGTCCCGATTATCATTGTGGTGGCAGTCGCGGAGTTTTGGCCGCCGTTCGTGGCGCGCTATTTGCTTCCGTGTTTGCCGGCGTTTCTCTTGGGAGTGGGGGCCGGGCTCACCTATATGCGGCCTCGCTCCGTGGCGTGGACGCTGGGCGGTGCGATTTTCATCCTCAATGTTGCGGCCATTCCTGCCTGCTACCATTTGAGCGGCGTCCTTGATGATTGGCGCGTCATCAGCTCCGGAATCCTGGGGCAAGCCGGACCGGGAGATGGCATTTACTTCTACCCTGAATATAGTCGAATCCCTTTTGAGTACTACAGGGACCACAGTGTCCCGGCGGCCGTGTGGCCCAAGGACATCGCGGTCGGCGCGGCCACGACCTCAGCCCCCACTGCACAAGTCGCCGAGCCGGGAGAACAAAATGCCGCCGCGCCAGCCCCTACCAGGAGATTTTGGGTGGTCTTCCACCATCCGACTCCCCTGACCATTGAAACAAGAAGGAATCTCGCGGGACACTTGCGCTCCTGGCGGGGCAAGGGGTGGCGCCTGCTCCAGGCGCAGGAATATCCCATGGTTGTGGTGATGTTTTTCGAGGCCTCTTCCTCTCAAGCCGCCCCTCTAGACGAATTGCCCAGCCTGTTCGAATCCACGAACACCCGAGACGATCGCCCGTGATCCCGCGAATGGGTTGCCCAGGGCAATCGTCGCGGTTTCGAGCCGAGTTCGGGTTCCAGCCTTGAGCCGTAAAATGCCGCTGGCCGGCAACGCGTTCCGGCAGCGCAGGGCAAGGCGGATGCAGTTATCGGCGCGCCGGTGGCGCAGCCGGTGGAGGCGTAGTGGTTTGATTGAGCAGCCGGAGCTGCTCGAGCGTGGGTTGGTGGTTCGGGTCGCGCCGTAATTCCGCCTCGAATTCCGCCCGCGCTCCGGTTAAATCCCCTGAATCTTTGAGCATTATGGCCAGCGCAAAGTGGTATCCTACGCCGTCGGGTTTCAGCGCGATCGCCTTTCGCACCGACTCCACGGCCCCGGGCAGCCGGTTCGTGTGATAGTAGCTCATGCCCAGAAATAGGTTGGATTCCGGGTCATTGGGCATCAGGTGCAACGCTCGTTTGAAGCAGTCCTCCGCCTCTGCGTATTTTCCCACCTCGTAATAACCCAGCCCCATATCGTAGTGCGCCAAAAAGAGATTCGGCGCATATTCAACGGCCCTTTGGAACAGTGCCATGGCTTCGTCCCACTGCCCCCGGCCCAGCAGCACCGCGCCCAGGTTATTGGCAGCGGTTCCGTTTAGCGGCGCGATGGCCACGCCGCGGCTGTAGAGCGTCAGGTTGTCTTCCCAGAACGACGACTGGTGATAGGTGATGACAGCGAACGCAATACCAATGAGCGCCACGGCAGTGGTCAAGGCTCGTCGCGCATCCGGCGCTGAGGCCCATCGTCTCGCAATGGCGGCGATGCCGAGTCCGCCGAGCACGCTGATTCCCACCATCGGCATGTAGAGGTACCGGTCGTGCATCAGTTCGCCGCGCGGCTGAATCCCTAGGTGCAATGTCGGCGCCAAGAAGATAAGCGTCCAACTGGCAAAGAGCAGCACCACCGCAGTGCGCCTCGCGGCACAAAGAAGCAGACCGGCCGCAAGCATCAAAATGAGGAGGGGAAGGATCACTGCCGAAAAGGAGAGATTTTGCTGATACGGCGTGTCGTAAAACGGGCTCAATCCCGCCGGCCACGCAAGATGAACCAGATAGGCGAGCATCACCTCAGGAATCGTTAGTAGTTCCGTGCTCCAGTACAAAATGCGCGACTGTGGCGTCGTGGCCGTGCCCAAGGCGTGCGTTCGCAATACGAAGTAGCACGCCGCGATCGCCAGATACGGGACCAGCAGAAGAAAAGCAGGACGGACTGGCGTATCAGTTTCCGTCGAGCCCGCCGGTGCTGAATTTGCATGGGCAGGAGCGCTCTCACCGCATGGTCCCGGGATCAGCCTCCCGGGGCCGATCAGTTCACAGACCAGAGGAATCAGAGGGAAAAGCACGGCAGGTTCTTTGTAGAGCACCGCAATGGCATATCCGGCCAGCGAAAGCCCGTACCAGAGCGCTTTGTGCCGGCCCTCGAAGCTTCTCGGGGCAACGGCTATTTCTCGCGCGCTGCAGTAGGCGTGGAACGAGATGAGGACGAACAGACAAGCGAGCAAATCGTTGAAGCAGGAGATCCAGGAAACCGCCTCCGACTGGATTGGGTGCAGGGCGAACACGGTCGCGGCGGCTCCCGCTGCCAGTACTCCGTTAGCCTGCGGCCTGACGAACCGAAATGCCAGCAGATAGACCAGCAAAATATTCAGCGCGTGCAAAAGAATCGACGCCGCGTGCCAGCCCGTTGGGTCCGCGCCAAATAGCTTCCAGTTCGTCAGCAGCCATAGGAGCGACAGCGGCCGGTAAAAACTTTTCTGCGCGATGGGGATGCCGCTCCAGAAGTCCTCGGTGAAAAATCGTGGGATGTTGGCCGCTGAGTGGATGAACGGATTGCCGACAATCAGGATCGGATCGTCGAAGACGAACTGGAATTTCAGGCAGTGGGCGAATGTCGCGACTACTGCGGCAAGAATGATCAATGGCACCAGCCAATTGGCCATGTTCCCGGACGGAGGCGAAGATCCGTCGGCGTTCGCATTCGTGTCAGGACTGTTCACGGAGCCTTTGGCCCCGCAGGTGACGTACTCGACTCCGCCGGCCCGGCACGCTGCTCAATCTCGTGCAATTGCTTCAGGGCCGCACCTTGTTGAGGATCACGCTTCAACACTTCGAGCATCTCTGCTCGCGCACCCGCCAAATCGCCCGAATCTTTCAGCATAACCCCGAGCGCGAAATGGGGCCCGGCGTCGGAGGGATCGAGCGCGATTGCCTTGCGCAATTCCCCGATCGCTTCGGGGAGACGGTGGGTCCGGTAGTACGTCATCCCCAGCGAAAGGTGCGAGTCGGGGTATTCAGGCAGGATGGCTATTGCGCGCTTGAAGCAGGCCTCGGCTTCGGAGAAGCGTTCCACCTGATAATAGGCCAGTCCCATATCGTAATGCGCCAGATACAGGTTTGGGGCGTACTCGATGGCCTTTTGCATCAGCGCCATCGATTCGTTCCAGTGGCCGCGGTTGAACAGGACAGAGCCCAGATTCATGTTCGCAAAGCCGCTTCGCGGCGCCACTTCCACCCCGTGCGTGTACAGGCTGAAGTTATCCGTCCAATATCCAGTCTGGTGAAATGTTGCCGCACCCATCGCCAGGGCCACGCTCCCGCACGCGGAATAGATCGCCCAGCGCGCCCCCCGTGAGGCCCAGCGGCGCTCGAGAGCGGCAATTCCCAGGCCTGCAAGCAGCGATAGACCGATCAGGGGATGATAGAGATACCGGTCGTGCAGGATTTCGCCGCGGGGAAAGATGGGAATATCCAGTACCGGAAGAATCGGCAATACCATCCACATGGCCGCTAGCTGCGCCGCGGGGGACTTGCGCACGGCTATAAAGAGCAAGATTCCCAGTCCCGCCAGGAGGGCTGCGGGCAGGATCACGGCTCGCACGGAAAACTGCGCGATGTACGGGTAATCGTAGAACGCGCTCAACCGCGCCGGCCACACCAGGTGCTGCAAATAAATCTGCAGGATGCTCGGGATCGTCTCGAACCATACCTTCTTTGTCATAGAAACCACAGGGGTACCCAGCGCCCCGAGAACTGCGATGCGCGCAGCCAGATAAGCCAGAGTGGCGATTCCGAATGGCAAGGATGCAAGCAATGAGCCGGAGAAGCGCGCGCCTGCGCTTCTGACGAGGGGCGCCTCGTTCGTGACGGGTCTGCCCAGCCATTCGTGCAGAAACACTATGACCGGGAAAATGATAGCCGTTTCCTTTGCCAGCACCGCCAGCCCGTACAGAGAGACTGACGCTGCCAGCAGCAGCGCACCCCGCGCAGGAAATTCCAAAGAGCGAAAATAACAGAGCGCGGCGGCCAGGGTCAGAAAACTTCCCAGTAATTCCGTCGAGCAAGATACCCAGGCCACGTTTTCCACTTGCACGGGATGCAGCCCGAACAGGAGCGAGGCAGCAAGCGCGGAAAATCGTTCGCGCGTAAAGCGCAGCGCGAGGAAATAGAGAAGCACGGCATTCCCGAGATGGAGGACCAGGGAACTCAGGTGCCATCCTATAGGGTCGGTGCCGAAATCTTTGTAATTTCCTAGCAGCCAGAGCAAGAAAACCGGGCGGTAGTAGTTCTTCCGCGCTTGCATCAGGTTGCTCCAGATATGCTGGGTGAAATAGCTGGGGATGTAGTGTGCGGAGGTAATGTATGGATTGGCTTTGACGATGATGTCGTCGTCGAACACCAGGTCCAGCGACGGAGCTCGCACGTAAGCCGCTGCGATTACCAGCGTGACGATCAGAGGAAAAAGCCAGGGCGCGTTGCGTAGTGATTCGCTTTCCGGCGGGCTTCCCGCCGTAGACGCCGAGTTTGCAAGGTGCTCCGTCATTTGCCGGCGGTAATCCATTCGCCACTCTGCTGCTGGTCAGCGGAGGCTGGCTTCCTGGAAACGAGCGCAGCAATCCAGCCCCAAGCAGAGACTGCTGTGTATCCCGCCAGCACACAGAGCACGGGATCTATGGGATGCCGGTAGCGAAGCGAGGTGTGGGTTAGGTAGTACACCACCGGAAAGAAGAAAATGGTCGCGGTGAGCGGAAACGCGTAAGGGTTTCCCCGGCGGTAGCTGAGCACCCCTCCCAGCAGCCCAAGCATAGGGAAAAGAATTTCGAGCAGCATGCCTACTGCAATATAGAAGCGCGCCTTTGTCAGGTTCGGTGGCTCGTCAAACCCGGTCCAATTGTCCACAAAGCGGCGGAAGATCTGCTCCCGCCACATGGCCGGGTGCTCGCGAATCCAGGAGATCGCTTCGCGCTGCTTCATGGCCATATAAGCCATTTCTCCCATGCTGGCGTATAGCCTGCGCTCTCCATCGTCATCGTTCGGATGCAGCCACCACGACCACACGCCTGGATTGAAGCGATTGTTCCCGAGCCAGAGCTCGAGGCCGAAGTTACTGCGAAACAGAATCAGTTTGTGGAACACCAGGTAGTTGCGAATGAACCAGGGAGCGATGACCACCGCAAAAAGCAGCAGCGCGACCAAGGTCAGCTTCAGCCACTGCGCGGACTTCCGTCGGAGGACCTGCGCGTCCCACCCCAGCAGGAACGGCAGCGTGGAGACGATGGATGCATTCACCATCGCGCCAAGGCCCCACAGCGCTCCGCAGCCCGCCCACGCCGATACCCGCTTCGACTCCTGCACGTGCATCGAGGCGAGCACGATTAGGGGAAGGACCAGCGCCGAAAGTGACGTGTCCCATACCCATACTACCGGATAGAAAATGGCCGACGGCAGCAGCGTCCACATCCAGCCCGCGGTCACGCCGCAGGCAGTGCCGAATGCCCGTCGGGCGATGGCCCAGATCACCCACACGGTGAGGGCCGAGAAGGCACAGTCAAACGCCTTGATCACGGTATACGATTCGACTGTGAAAATGCCGAATAGTTTGAACACGCCCGCCAGTAGAAACGGATAACCCGGGGGCATCCACGCTGTCGGCCCAGTATCTACCTTGAGCGGAGAGCCATAGCCGCGCCCCTGCACGAGCGAGCGGGCGATCTGCCCCGTCTCATACCCCATTGTGGGGATGACGCCCCTAATCGGATAGGGACCCGTCGCGCTGAAGTAGCAGAAAATTCCGTAGCGCACCAGGAATGCCGCGACCACTATCGTTCCCGGATGACCCAGGAAATGCCCGATTTTTCCTGTGATTCGCCGAATCACCGTGAGAGCTCCTGAAGTCCGGCGGAGATTAATTTAGCAGCCTTCTCCGCCGAACCGGCTTCCTGATACATCGCGGCTGTACAATCAGATAACCGCTGTCAGAGCGGCCCGTCAACTGCCTGCGTCTTCGCGAACCCTCCCGAAGGCCGCGGCATATCCCAAACGAAACACCTCCGTCAGTCGAGGGTTTGCGCTTGCGGCCGGGCGTGTTTAGATTCGACCGTGGTTCGAGAGACACAGCGCGCATCGGACCTGCGAACTTTCCTTTTTCTTTTCTTATTCCTGAATTT
>JASHRU010000422.1 GCA_030037225.1 Candidatus Acidiferrales bacterium
CGCATCTTCGGCTACCTCGGCGCAAAGTTTCCGCGGCTCTTCCTCATCGTCGACGATGAGGACCGTGAATGGACCGGTGCTGTGGTCCACAAGTGCTCCCACAACGGTAACTGGGTGAGAATGCTCGGCAGTTTCTGAAAGCATGAGTGCGCCCCCGCAGCCGGAAATGGTCTACATGCCACGATGGAGCAGCCTGAGTGCCAAATTCGGAGCAAGGACGGCAATGGCCGAAAGCTGTAATTCTAAACCAGTTATCGTCGGGAGCAATGATACAGCAATTCCCATTCTGGTACACAGGAAACTAACCGGGTGCGATACTCTTTCTATAACTAGCGCATTGTCAAAGACTTACCAAAATGAGATGACAATTCCCATAATGGAACAGAGGCCCTTTCCGGCTCGCGCTTCGTTCCGCACGTTATCACGCGAGCTTCGCGCCCGCCTGACTGCAAGCAAGCACCGCGCGCCTCGCACGTGACTTTGGGGCCGAGGGCGAATCAATGCGGGTGCGTATTCCCCTGTGCGGGAGGATCGGCGCCGGTGGAGCCGGCGGGCGAAAATTCCACGGCGTAGAGACCATCCGTGGAAGAAGCAGCAAAGACGGTGGAAGAGGATGGGCTGGCCACTACGGCTGGAAAAAACGCTTCCGCAAGTGAGCCTTCCAGCCGATCCCAGCGCGAACCGCGGTCGCGGGAATAATAAATGCCGCCGCTCTGCACGGCGGCGAATACGGTTCCTGCGACGATGGCTACTTGCTGGATGGGCACTTGAGGGAGGCCGTTTCCTGCCTTCTGCCAGGTGCGGCCGGAATCGGTGGAAACGTAGAGCGCGCGATTGCCGATAGCAAAGAAGGTCGAGTCGTCGGCCGCGTCGAGATGAAGCGCGCCGCCGGCATCCACGGGAAGATCGCGCCAGGCCCAGGTGTGGCCGCTGTCGAGGGAGAAAACGATCCCGCGCAGGGAAACGGCCCAGAGGCGGTGGCCATCTGGCGAGACGCGAACGCTGCGGGTGGGCAGGCTGAGCTGGCCAAAGGGCATCGCGCGCCAAGTACTGCCGGCGTCGCGGGATACCAGGAGCGCATCCTGGGTCGCGGCATACCACGCGTCCTCGGCGAAGGCCATATCGTCCACAACGGAGCGGAGTGGGCGCGGACCGGCCTGTGCCTTGGCTGCGGCGGGCACGGCATTGCGCCGTTTGAGCAGCAACGGCTGCGTGGGCTCGGATGGCGGCTGGATATCGCCGACGAGCATGCCGGCGGGAGCCCAGGCCCCGCGCGTCTGGTCGTAGCGCATCAGCCCGCCGCGTTCGAGCGCCGCCCACCATCCGCCTGGGGAAGCGTAGATACCGCGGAGAGATTCCATGCGCAGGCCGGGGCCGAGCGGCTTCCAGGTGCGCCCGCCATCGTCGGTGGCGAGCAGAGGTTCTGGCGCATCGGCGAGCACGGCGAGCACGCGGGAGGGACGCGCGGCATCGAGCGCGAGAGAAACGACGCGACGATGGTTGAACCCGTCGTTCGCCGCGCGGAAGGTTTGTCCCCAGTCGTCGCTCACGAGCAAGCCAAGTTTTTGCGTGCCTACAATCAATCGGCCGGGCGTGGCTTCACTTACGACGAGTCCATTGACGCTCCAGTCCGCGGGAGTGACGCGGTGCCAGGAGCCGCCGCCGTCCATGGATCTCCAGAGCCCCTCGGTGGTGCCGGCAAAGAGAATTTGTGGGCGGCGCGAATCCTGGCGGATGACGTGCGTGCGGCGCGCGGTGTTGGGAATGCCTCCGATTTTCCGCCAGAGGGCGCCCGCATTCTCGGTGCGATAAATACCCGAGCAGGCGCTGGCGAAAATGCGGGCGGGATGCGCGCGGTCCACGACGATGCTCATGACGTCGGAATCGTCGATCATGCCCTCGTGGATGGAAGCCCAGTGGAGACCGCCATCGGTGGTCTTCCAGGGCAGGTGGCTGGTGCCGACGTAAATTACTTCGGGATGGCGGGGATCGACGGCAACGGAGTCGAGGTCGTGGAGGTCCTCATGGGCCTCGGGAGAAATGCGTTCCCAATTGCGGCCGGCGTCACGCGAGCGATAGACGCCGTCGAGCGCGCCAGCCACGATCGTGTCGGGCGCGGAGGGCGCGAGCGCAATGGCGCGAACGGCATGGCCCGCGAGGCCGGCGGCTTGCCAGGAAACTCCGCCATCGGCGGAGCGAAATACGCCGCCTCCGGCTGCCGGGTCGAGCGTCCAACCAGCGGCATAGAGGACGCGCGGGTCGCGGGGATCGACGGCCAGCGACTGAACGACGAGATCGGCGCGCCCGCCGGGACGGCCGACAAGCTCCCAACGCCTTCCTTCGTCACTGGACGAGAAAATGTGGCCGTCCACGGTGCCGAGATAGAGGCGCGCCGGCGAGGATGGCGCCTGGATCAAGGAGATCACGTCGCCGCCGGGAGGGCCCATGGGGCGCCAGACGGGTCCGCCATCGGGCCGCGCCGGTACGGCGAGCAAAGCAGACAACGCAAGCGCGGACACAGACGCGACGCGGAGGAAGGGAGAGCCGAGGTTCATGGCAGAGGGCGAGCGAGGCCGGCTAGCTGGCTGGCCCCGCTCGCGGAAAGTTTGCCGAGTCCTGCTAGTTCTTGGGCTCGTACTTGGCGCCCTGTGGAACGAGCGTGATGGTCATGGCCTGATTGGCAGCGCCGCCGCCCTTCTTGCCGACCGTCGCGTGCGTCTCGATAGCGGAGTCGGGCAGGCCGAGGCGCTTGACCAGGTCGTTCTTCACGTTCTGCGCGCGGTCCTTGGCCAGTTGCTCGGGCGTGAGTTTCGCCTTGGCCTTGGTGTTCATGGCCTTGGATGCCGCTTCATGCGTCTCGGACGGATCGGCGGTGGCCTCGATCACGAGCGTGGCGCCCGGGAACTGCTGGAAGCGCGGCGGCACGCCGTCGAGCGGAGGATTCTTGCAGGCGTTGGTGACGCTGGCGCTGAACTTCTTGAAGGTGCAGCGGGCGATCTCACGCGCCGGCTCGATGCTCTTGATGGTGACGGGTGCGCTGCAATCGGCGGCTCCGCCCTTGCCTTCGGCGCGCGCGGTAACCGTGTAGTCTCCCGCAGCCATTCCGGTGGTGTTGAGGCGCACATTGGCGCCGGAGCCTTCCACGGCGCCGCCGCTGGACTTCCACTGGTAGGTGACGGGATAAGGCAGCGCATTGCCCTTCGGGTCGGTGGCGGAGGCGCTCACGTCCACATACTCGCCAGCGTAGACGGGCGTGGTGGGGCTAGCCGAGCACGCCAGGCGCGGCGCGGGCGGGGCCACCGTGAGCGTTACCGTGGCCGACGGACATGCCGCAGACAATTTGCCGCTGCTGGCCTTGGGGCTGATCGTGTAGGTCCCCGCGGGAAGTCCGGTGTAGTCCCAGCGAACCTGCGAACCGCTGCCGACGATCTGGCCGCCGGAAACATCGTAGCTATAGGAAACCGGGCCATTGTCGCTGGCGGCGGCCCGCGTGGTGATATTCACGGGCAGGCCGGTGGTGGCTTCGATGGAGCTGGGTTCCGCGACCGCTACGCCGCATTCCAGAGTGAGGGGCGGCGGAAGCCTCTTTGCAGGGACGAAAGCAGTGCCCGCGCGAATCACGAATCCGTTGCGATCGGTAATCTGATTGAGACCGAATTCGGAACGATAACCGAGATCGACAACGAACCACCGGGCGGGGTATAGGCGGAGGCCATATACCGCTCCGACGGGATCGCGGGGGCCGAATGTGGTGTTCTGCGTGGCTTGCCCGAAGAAAATCACGCCCGTGTATTCGGAAATGATCTGGATTCGCTTCTGTGGAAACACGGTGAATCCGAAGCCGGGGCGGAACTGCTTGGCTTCGTTGAACAGCTCCACGCCGTTGGAGCGGGGTTCGGCACTAATCCAGAAGGGGAGGTTGACGACGGCTTCCAGCGTGCCGCCAAACCGCCGGCTCGCGGCCACCATCACCTGGAAGTTGAAGGCGCCATTCTGCACTTCGTTGTTCAAGAGGTCGCTGAGACCAGTGACGGTGGGAATGATGAAGTCGGTGCGCACGGAAAGCGCGATGGGGCTCGAGCGAGCCTGCGAAAGCAGGTTGTACTTGAAGCCGAATTCGAAGGTTCCTACACCGCCGCCGTTATGGCTCGCGAAGGGATAATCCTCCACATAGGCAGCGCCGGCAGTGCCCGCGCCGCAATCGATGTAGTGATAGATCGTCGGCTGTGTGCTGCCGTGCAGCGGGACCAGCGGGCAGCCGGCCAGCGTGGGGTTGAGGCTCAGTTCCAGCGGGTTATCGACGTGAATATGGCTATAGGGCGTGAATTCGACGAAGGCGGAAAAACGGTCGGTGATGCCAACAGCCAGATCCAGATCCG
>JASHRU010000423.1 GCA_030037225.1 Candidatus Acidiferrales bacterium
ACCTGCTGATTGGCGTGGGCCGCTGGGGCTCGAACGACCCCTGGCTCGGGATTCCCGTCGAGTGGGACGAAATCTCCGGCGCGCGTGTGATTGTCGAGGCCGGCTTCCGCGATTTTCGCGTCACGCCATCGCAGGGCAGCCACTTCTTCCAAAACCTGGTCGCCTTCCAGGTGGGCTATTTCACCGTCAATCCCGACGCGGGCGAGGGCCTGCTCGACTGGGAGTGGCTCGCGGCCCAGCCGGCCGTGGAAGAACGCGGCTGTGTCCGCCATCTGCGCTTTTCTGAGCCTCTACTCGTGGTGATGAACAGCAGGCAATCCCGTGGCCTCGTCTTCAAACCCGGCCTCTCCATGTAGCTTCCCTTCGCCCCGACGCGGGAACGGCTTTCCGGTCGGCCTCCGTTCCCTGCGGCGGTCACGCTGCCGGCCTGGCGTCAACCACTCCGCTCTGTCCTCCACCGATCTTCGATTTTCGCTTTTCGATTTTCCGGGTTTTCATCTACGATTACGCGGCGTGATTGGCGAAACTATTTCCCATTACCGTATCCTCCGCAAATTGGGCGGCGGCGGAATGGGCGTCGTCTACGAGGCGGAAGACCTGAAGCTCGGCCGCCACGTGGCTCTGAAATTCCTCCCGGACGAGTTCTCGTGTGATCCCCAAGCCCTCGAACGCTTCACTCGCGAAGCGCGCGCTGCCTCCGCACTCGACCACCCCAATATCTGCACCGTCTTCGAAATTTCCGAACACGACGGCAAGCCCTTCCTCGCGCTCCAATTTCTCGACGGCCAAACGCTCAAGCATGCCATCACCGCCAACCCCCTGGATGCCGACCAAATCCTCGATCTCGGCATTCAAATCGCCGATGCTCTGGAAGCCGCGCACTCGAAAGGAATCGTTCATCGCGACATCAAGCCTGCGAACATCTTCCTCACCGCGCGCGGCCAGGCAAAAGTTCTCGATTTCGGCCTCGCAAAGGTGGTCGCTCCCCGTTCGAGCCAGCCGGCCGCGGCCACCATGCTCACCGCCAGCATCGGCGAGGAACATCTGACCAGTCCCGGAGTGGCTCTTGGCACTGTGGCTTACATGTCACCCGAACAGGCACGCGGTGAGGAAGTGGACGCGCGCACGGATCTCTTCAGCCTGGGCGCGGTATTGTACGAAATGGCCGCGCGCCGCCCTGCCTTCGCTGCGGACTCCACTGCGCTGATCTTCGATTCCATTCTGAATCGCGCCCCCGCAAGCCTGGCGGAAACCAGCCGCGGCCTCCCACCCAGACTGCACGAAATCATCTCCAAGCTCCTCGAGAAGAACCGCGACTTTCGGTACCAAAGCGCGGCGGAGTTGCGTACCGACCTGAAGCGCCTCAAGCGCGATACGGACTCTGGAAATACGGCGGGCACGGAGGCGGCAAAACCGGGAGCGGCACGCAGCGGCTCCGCGCGTGCGTCCGGCCGCGCGCCCGCTGCGGGCAAATCCATCGATTCGCTCGCTGTGCTGCCGTTTGAAAACGCGAGCGGCGACGCGGCGAATGACTATCTGAGCGAAGGCCTCACGGAAACGATCATTTACAGCCTTTCGAAGATTCCCAAGATTCGCGTGGTGCCCCGCGGCGTGGTCTTCCGCTACAAGGGAAAAGGGGTGGACCCGATGACGGCGGCAGAGGAGCTGAAAGTTCGCGCCGTGGTCACTGGCCGCGTGCTCCAGCACAAAGACAACCTGATTGTGAAGGCTGAACTCGTGGACGTCGCGCGGCAGGACCAGCTCTGGGGCAATCAGTACACACGCAAGATGGCCGACCTTCTGGAAGTGCAGGAAGAAATTGCGGGAGAAATCGCACAGCACCTTCAGCAAAAGCTGGTGAGCACGCCCGCCAGGCGCGCGAGCGCAAAGCCGAAAGAAAACGCGGAAGCCTATCGCCTCTACTTGCAGGGCACGCATCAGGCCCGGCGATGGACCGAAGACGGCGTCCGCCTGGGAATCGACCTGCTCCAGAAAGCGACTGCCGCCGACCCCACCTTCGCGTTGAGTTACTCCGGCCTGTCCTACGCGCTTACGATGATGGGCTTTTATGGCTTCGTGGCCAGCCACGAGGCATATCCGCGGGCCAAGGCGGCCGCCGAAAAGGCGCTTGCGCTGGATCCTTCACTGGGAGAACCGCACATCGCGCTGGGAATGTACGCCAGTCAATACGCCTTCGACCACCAAAGGGCGATAGAGGAAGGGCGCAAGGCCGTGGAACGGCAACCCGAACTGGCCATCGCCCACCACGGACTCTCCATCTTTCTAAATTTGGCCCGCCGCAGCGAGGAAGCGCTGGCTGAGGTGCGCAGGGCCGCGGAGTTGGACCCGCTCACACCTCTCTTCCAGGCTCACCTGGGATGGATTCTCCACTGCCTCCACCGAGATGAGGAAGCGATTCAGGCCGTCCTGTCGGGCCTGCAAGCGTTCCCAAACGACTACTATCTTAATCGATTGCTGTGCTATTGCGCCGGAACTGGCCGGCGGGGCGACCTTGCATTGCAAGCCGCGGATCGAATCGCGACCCTGGCGGAAGGTTTGCCCTCCCGCGAGGCCATGCGCGGCTTCGCATTTGCGGTAGGGGGAGATCGAGCGCAAGCCTCGCGTGTCCGCGACGAGGCGATACGAGGATGGAAGGGTCAGCCCGATATCGCCTACTGGATAGCCATCATCCAGACATTTCTGGGCGAACGGGAAGAGGCCCTCGACTGGCTGGAGAAGGCTTGCGAGGTGCGCATGGGTTTACTCGTCATTCTCAATGTCGAGCCAGCGTTCGATCCGCTTCGCGCCGAGCCGCGTTTCCAGGCGATTCTCCGCAAGCTCGGTTTCGACGTCTAGCAGCCCGTCGCGGCGCTAGAAAACATCGTAGATGTAGTCATAGGCCGCCAGCGCCTTCTGGCTCATCGTGCCGTTGGCGACTCGCTTGGCCGTTTCTTCCCGCTTCAGGTCGAAGACCGCCTCGAGAATTTGCGCCCGCTCGTTTGCACTTGCCTCGCCCACCACGAACAGCACGCGCGCGCTGTGCTGGATGTATCGCGGCGAGAGCAACTGCTTCTTCAGCAGCTCCATAATGACGCCGGCTTTCGAACGGTCGAAGCGGCCGGGATCACCGCGGCGGTCCATCTCGGCAAAAAATTGTGCCGTCCATTCGTTGTGGTATTCCCACACCTTCTGGAAGAGCGCCGGGGTGAAGCGCTCGCCCGCTTTTACCTGCTGCGCGTTCACCGACGGCACCACCCCGTCCTCGGTCAGCGCCGGTCGCTTGAGCCATCCGTCTTTCGTAATAGCCGCCTGATGGTGCGCCAAGGTCCAGAGCCAGGAAACGTCGATGCGGTACGTCGCCAGGTCGTTCATAAAACGAAGGCACAGCTCGTAGTCGTCAATCGCCGCGGCAAAGTTTCCGTTTAGGATTTGGAAGCCGTAGTTCGCCGCCATATAAAAGGCGTGCTGGATGTGTTCGATGGTGATGTCGCCCTTCGGCACGCCGTAAATCGATTCCCACAGCTCCGGCGAGAAGATTTTCTCGGGCGTGGCGATCGAATCCTCGGTGACGACGTGAGGCGTAATTTTCCCGTGCGCGTTGATGAGCCCGCGCGACTCGAAAACCTGCCGCTCCGCATCGCTGAGACCACTAGTGGGCGTGGGCACGGGCTTTCCTTTCACGTCCACGGTATCGCGCGGCGCATCCACCAGCGACTGGAGCTGCGCCACGGGCGCGCGCAGCGGCACGTTGCCCGCCGCGACGTACGCGTGCTCCGGGCTGGCTACCCAGCTCTGGCGGTACGCGTCGTAAAGGTGGCCCTTCACGCGGCCGGCGAGGATATCGTCGAGAGTCGGGTGTGCACCCGCAGCGCCCGTGTCCGCGGGAATAAAAATCAGGCCGAGCAGCCGTTCGCGCAGTTTGTCGATGGCCATGGCGCGCAGAGCCAGCGGGTTGTAGCGCGACCGGCTGTACGCGTCGCCCGGCTGATAAATCATCACCGCAGCCA
>JASHRU010000424.1 GCA_030037225.1 Candidatus Acidiferrales bacterium
CATCCGGCAACCGTCCGGAGACGGGAACCGGAACTGGCGGTCTTGTCCCATGCCCGGCCTTGAACGAGCGTCGCGTTCGGGAAAAGGCTCGGGAGGCGTGTGGGCGAGCGTCAGCACGCGGCTGGTAATTCTGCTGGTCGTTTCCATGACCTGCGTCTTCGGACTGCTCGGTTACCTGAACATCCGCTTGCACCGGCAGCATCTGGAGCAGACCACGCTGGCTAGCGCGGAGCGGCTGAGTGATGTGATCAAGCGCAATGCGACCTATTCCATGCTTCACAACGAGCGCGACAGCCTTCGTCAAATGATTTCCGACATGGCCAACGAACGGGGCATTG
Organism: Candidatus Acidiferrales bacterium; assembly: GCA_030037225.1. GTDB lineage: Bacteria > Acidobacteriota > Terriglobia > Acidiferrales > UBA7541 > JOPF136. Next base: position 339 of record JASHRU010000424.1, read on the forward strand.
TGCGCGTGCGGATTATCAATGCGGAGGGCCGCATCAGCTTCAGCTCCGATCCAAGCGAAGTTGGCCAACTCGCCGACGGGCGCGGGATCGCTCCACTCGGGACCGGGAGTCCATCCGCCCCTCTGGACCTTCGCGAGCGATTCCGAACCTACCAACTCGCCTCGGGCGAACGGGCGCTCGGGGTGGTGAATCCCATCGAGAACTCGGCGCAGTGCGCCTCGGCGCAATGCCACGCGCATCCTCCAGACCAGCGCGTGCTGGGCGTCCTGGACACGAATATCTCTCTCAGGGCCGCCGATGCCAGCCTGGCTGAAAGCACACGTCAGGTGCTTCTGTCCACGCTTCTGGCGGTCGTGGCTATCGCCGCGCTGAGCGCGGTGTTCGTCTGGCGCGTCGTCCACGAGCCGTTGGCGGCCCTCAAGGCGGGAACGGAACGGCTCGGCTCCGGCGAACTGGGTTTCCAGGTGCAGGTGGGCCAGGCCGGGGAACTGGCAGACGTGGCCCAAGCGTTCAACATCATGAGCCGGCAACTCCGGGAGGCGCACGAAGAAATCAACGCCTGGGCACGCACGCTGGAAGCCCGCGTGGAGCAGAAAACCAGGGAATTGAGCAGCGCGCAGGAGGAAATGCTGCGCGTCGAACGCATGGCCTCCATCGGCAAGCTCGCCGCCGTCGTGGCGCACGAAATCAACAACCCACTGGCCGGCATCCTGACCTACGCGAAGCTGCTCAAGAAGCGATTTGCGGGAAAGGACGACGAACTCTACAGCACGCTGGATCTGATGGAATCGGAAAGCCGGCGCTGCGGCGAGATCGTGAAGAATCTGATGACCTTTGCGCGAAAAACCTCGATGAATTACGAGGAGTCGGACCTGAACGACGTGATTGCGCGCTGCGTGCGCCTGGTGCAGCACAAACTGGAGCTAGCGAACATCGGTTTGCGGCGCGAGTCAGCGCCGGATCTGCCGAGAGTCTGGTGCGATGCCGGCCAGATCGAACAGGTGGTGCTCGCCCTTGTGGTGAACGCGATCGACGCGATGCCCAATGGGGGAACCCTGACGCTGCGGACACGGCGAAAAGGCGACGCTGAAGTCCAGCTTGAGGTCCGCGACGATGGGATCGGCATGCCACCCGAGGTGCTGGCCAACCTGTTCGAGCCTTTCTTCACCACCAAGGAGCGGGGCCGCGGCCTGGGCCTCGGCCTGGCCACTAGCCGCAGCATCGTCGAGCGCCATGAAGGAACCATAGAAGCATCGTCGGCGCCGGGAAGTGGAACCGTGCTGACGATCACTCTGCCGATCCGCGCGCGTTCACTGGCGAAGGCGCAGCCGGAACGAGCGGCGTGAGAAAGAGGAACGGCCGTGGAACACAAAGCGAGTCTGCTGATTGTGGACGACGAGCTGATCGTCCGTGATTCACTCTCCAAATGGTTTCAGGAGGAAGGTTACGGCGTAACCGTGGCCGAGAGCGCCCAGGACGCGCTACAGAAGATGGCCCAGCGGCAGTTCGATCTCGCGCTGGTGGACATCAAAATGCCGGGGACCGATGGAGTGGAACTGCAGCGCCGGATGCATGAGATCGATCCCGAACTCTTGGTGATCATGATGACTGGATACGCTTCGGTGGAAACCGCGGTGGCCGCGCTCAAAAACGGCGCCTACGACTACGTCTCTAAGCCTTTCGATCCGGAGGAAATGGCGCACACGGTCCGCAACGCGCTCTCCCACCGGCAGGCCGAGCGGGAAAATACGCAGCTTCGCCAGACCCTGGCGGCCGTGGGCGGCGCAAAAGAACTGGCCGGACAGAGCGCCGAGATGATGCGGGTTCTGGAAGCCGTCCAGACCGTGGCGCCCACGGAAGCGACTGTGCTGATCACCGGGGAAAGCGGCACCGGCAAGGAGCTGTGCGCCCGTGCGATCCACTCCGCCAGCAACCGGCGCTACAACCCGATGGTGGTGATCCACTGCGGCGCGCTCACGGAGACGCTGCTGGAAAGCGAGCTCTTCGGACATGAGAAGGGGGCCTTCACCGGCGCGCAGTACCGCAAAAAGGGCAGCTTTGAGATGGCCCAGGGCGGCACCGTGTTTCTGGACGAGATTGGGGACATCAGCCTCAAGACCCAGACGGATCTGCTGCGCGTGCTGCAGGAGCACGAAATCACGCGCGTGGGAAGCACGCAACCTATCCATGTGGATTTCCGCTGCATCGCCGCGACGAACAAGGACCTGGAGTCGCTCATCCACGAGGGCAAATTCCGGCCGGACTTGTATTACCGCCTGAATGTGTTCCCGATCCGCCTGCCGCCGCTGCGCGAGCGGAAGAGCGACATCCCTCTGCTGGCGGACGTTTTCATCCGCAGGTTTTCCGCCTCGATGAACAAGCGGATCACGCGCGTCTCTCCGGCGGCCATGGAGCAGCTCGCGGCCTATCCGTGGCCCGGCAACGTGCGCGAGCTGGAAAACGCAGTGGAGCGAGCCATGGTGGTGGCGCAGGAGCCCGAATTGCGCGAGCAGGATTTTTCGCTCAAGCTCGCGGCTCACACCGAGGCCCCGCGCACGCTGGATGATGCGGAGCGCGTCCACATCCTCACCGTACTCGAAGAGTGCAACGGCAATCAGACTCAGGCGGCTGCCGTGCTCGACATCGATCGGGTAACACTGCACAACAAGCTCAAGAAATACGGCTGGAAAAAAGTAACGGCCGACGTCACGTGAAACGAATTCAATTATTGCCTCTGGGAAACCTGCCGGATGGAACGCTGGCCGGGTTGTGCGGCGGCCTCGGCGCTGTGTTTGGCGGCCGCTGCGAGATCCTGCGGACCGAGTCCCCTCCCCCACGCGCCTTCCACGCCGGCAGGCAGCAGTACTCCTCAACGGAAATCTTGGCCGGTCTGGCCGCGCGCGTGATTCCCGATTCCGCCCGCCTGGTAGCGATTACGTCCTCAGACTTGTACGTCCCTGTGCTCACCTTTGTGTTTGGGGAAGCGCAATTGGAAGGCCGATGCGCCGTGGTTTCCACTTGCCGCCTGAGGCAGGAGTTCTACGGCTTGCCCGCGGATGCGAATCGGGAAAGCGCTCGGCTGTTAAAGGAAGTCGTCCACGAACTCGGGCACACTTTCGGCCTGGCGCATTGCGACAATTATGAATGTGCGATGGCTCCCTCGCATGCCGTGGAATGGATCGATTTGAAAAGCAGCAGATTTTGCGAGGCCTGCCGCCGGCGGGTCGCGGCCTGAGCCCGTGCCAGCGAGGAGTCAATCCTTTTGGGGATAGTGGCCCGGCAGGATGGCCGCGGCCTTGGTTCTCGACGTTAGGCGGTGGACGCGCCAGCCTTCAGCTGTTGCTCCACGAGCGCGCACAGGATGTGGCCGATGGTGATGTGCGCCTCCTGAATGCGCTGCGAATCGTGCGAAGGCACGTTGATTAGCAGGTCGGTCCGCTTACGCAGGCCGCCACCTGATTCGCCAGTTAGCGCCGCGACCCAGGCGCCTTTCGCGCGCCCGGCTTCCGCGCCCAGCAGGACGTTTGCGCTCGCTCCGCTCGTCGAAAGCGCGATCAGCACGTCTCCGGGGCGCGCCAGTGCTTCCACCTGCCGTGAAAACACCTGCTCGTAACCGTAATCGTTTGCCGCGGCGGTCAGAACGGAGGTGTTCACCGTGAGCGCCATCGCCGCGATGGGCCGGCGATGCTCCCGCAAACGCACCACGAACTCGGCGGCAATGTGCTGGGCGTCTGCGGCGCTACCGCCGTTCCCGAAAAGGATCAACTTGCCGCCTTCCTCGACCGCCTGCGTGATGCGGCGCGCGAGCGCGGCGATCTGTCCCAGCAACTCGGGTGAGAAGCTGTGCTTCACGTGGCAGCTCTCCTCGAGCTGCTCGCGAATGAATTGTTCCGGGGAGGACATAGCGGAGCAGCTAGCAGCGCACGACCTTGGCGTGGTTGCGGGTGATGGATTTGGTGGCATTCCGCGTGTCCACCACCAGGGGCGCCGCGTCCACAATCTCCTGGTAGTTGTAAGCGCTGTGGTCGGTGGCGATGACCACGGCGTCGTAGCCCGCCAGCACCTGCGGCGTCAACTGCACGGAGCGCATATTCGAGTAATCGTAGTGGCGCATGCGGTGCAGCTTGGCGAAGTAGGGATCGTTGTAGTCGAGCAGTGCCCCGCGCTCGAACAGCAACTGGATGATCTTGAGTGACGGGGATTCGCGCAGATCATCCACGTCCTTCTTGTAGGCCACGCCCAGCAGCAGGATACGCGAGCCCTTCAGGCTTTTCTTCCGCTCGTTGAGCGCCGCGGCGACTTCGTTCACCACGTGGTAGGGCATGGAGGTGTTGATCTCGCCGGCCAATTCGATGAAGCGCGTTGAGAAATCATATTCGTGCGCCTTCCAGGAGAGATAATAAGGATCTACAGGAATGCAGTGGCCGCCCAGCCCGGGTCCCGGGTAAAACGGCATGAAGCCGAAGGGCTTGGTCGAGGCGCCCTCGATCACTTCCCAAATATCGATGCCCATCCGCGCGCACAGCATTTTGAGCTCGTTGACCAGCGCGATGTTCACGCACCGGAAGATGTTTTCCAGCAGCTTGCACATCTCCGCAGCCTGCGTGGAGCTCACCTCCACGACGCGCGCCACAATCTGGCCGTAAAGCGCGGCCGCCGCTCGTCGGCTCGGCGAGTTGATGCCCCCCACGACCTTCGGGATCTGTGCCAGGGAAAACTTTTTGTTTCCCGGATCTTCCCGTTCGGGGGAGAAGGCCAGGTAAAAATCCGTGGCCGGATCGGCCGCACGCTTGTCGCGCTGCACCGGGCATTTCAGCCCGGATTTTTCCAGGATGGGCAGCACCAACTCCTCGGTCGTCCCGGGATACGTCGTGCTTTCCAGCACCACCAGTTGCTCGCGCTGCAGGTGCGGCTGAATCGAGCGCGCAGTCTGCTCTACGTAGCTCAGGTCCGGCTGGTAGCGCTCGTCGAGGGGTGTGGGCACGCAGATGATTACCGCGTCGCGCCCGGCGATCTCGGCGAAATCGGAGGTGGCGGTGAACGCCCCGGTCCCGCGAAACTCCGCGATTTTGTCCGCCGGAATGTGCTGGATGTAGCTCTGGCCCGCGTTCAGTTTGGCGACCTTCTCCGGATCCGTGTCAAACCCCTTCACCTGATGGCCCTGTTCGGCGAATCGCAGCGCCAGCGGAAGGCCCACGTAGCCGAGGCCGATGATACCGACCTGAATCTTCTTACCGCCGAAGTATTCGGGGGGACGTCGCGCGGCCATGGAAATCGGAATTCCTCCTTGTAGGGGGTGAAGGAAAAAAGGCCCATCGAATATAGCAGGAATCATTCTGGGGTGACAGAAAGGCAGGGTGCCTGTGTGCCGAAAAATTTCTTGCCGCGCACCGACCGGGCGGGATTCGTTGTTGCCGCCGGGCGGTCTATCGCGCAGACTAGCCGGTTCCGAGTTTGCCTGAATTTTGCGGGGCGGAGCCGGGAGGAAATGGGAGCGGGGGCATTGGGAATCGTTCTGCTGGGCTTGGCGGCCGGCGTTCTGGTCGGCCTAATGGGCGTGGGCGGCGGCATCGTCGTGGTGCCTCTGCTCGTCCACCTGATCGGTTTCCGCCAGCACCTGGCCCAGGGAACCTCGCTCTTTCTTCTTCTGCCTCCCATCGGGCTCGGTGCCTTGCGGGAATACTGGAAATCGGGCGATGTGGACCTGCGCGCGGGAATCGTTTGCGCCTGCGGCGCGCTGGCCGGGGGATACGGAGGCAGTCTTGTGGCGCTGCTGCTCTCGGCGCGCCATCTGAAGGCCATCTTCGGCGTGTTCTTGATTCTCACTTCCATTCTTCTCGTGCTCCAGACGCGGGCGGGCGTGCCGGCGGCAGGTGCACTGCGCGGCGGGGAAAGGCGATGACCTCGCCACTCTGGCGAACGGCCGCCCTGTTTCTGGCCGCCGCCGCGATTGGCGCGGTGGGCGGCCTGCTGGGAGTGGGCGGCGGTATTCTCTTTGTGCCCCTGCTGGTTCTCGTTTTCGGATTCGAGCAGCACCGCGCGCAGGGAACCACGCTTATCGCCATGGTGCCGCCCACAGGGCTGCTCGCCTTCATCAATTACGCACGCGCCGGACAGGTGGATTGGCGCGTCGGCCTTTTGCTGATGCCCGGAGTGTTTCTGGGCGGCGTAGCGGGCGCGCGGCTGGCGTTGCGCTTGGCGCCCCAGCGGATGCGCGTACTTTTTGCCGCTCTAGTTTTTCTGTTGGGCGCGTTTGAAGTGCTCGACTCTTTCGTCCACTGAGCCCATCCACCCTCCCGGCGACTGCTTCTCAGCCGGAACGTCCGAGGGCCTTCGCGATTGTGTGCTACAAATTCGGCGGGTATCCTCATCGCCATGGTGGATATTCACTGTCACCTCTTGCCCGGCGTCGACGACGGCCCCGAGTCGATGGAAGAATCGGCCGAGATGGCGGAAATGGCGTTGGCCGACGGCGTCACACACATTGCCGCTACGCCCCACGCCAATGATACCTATCACTTCGACGGTGATCGCAACCTGGCGCTCCGCGGCGAACTTGCCGCGCGCTTCGATGGGCGCCTCCATCTGGCCACCGGATGCGATTTCCATCTAAGCTACGAGAATGTCGAAGCTGCTTGCGCTTCTCCCGAACGCTTCGCGCTCAACCAGAAACAGTATCTCCTGCTCGAGTTCGCGGACTTCTCCCTGCCCCCATCCCTCGACCATGCTCTCGTACGCCTACAGCAGGCGGGATTGAAGCTGATCGTCACGCATCCGGAGCGCAACCCCCTGCTGCGCAACGCGCCGGAGCGCTTGCGCCGCTGGCTCGACGGCGAATGCTACCTGCAAATCACCGCGCTTTCGCTCACCGGCCATTTCGGCCCTCAGGCGGAACGCGCAGCACTCGAGTATCTGGATCGCCGCTGGGCTCATTTCGTGGCCAGCGATGCGCACAACGTGGACCGCCGGCCGCCCCGTCTGCGAAAGGCCTACGATTTGGTCGCGGCGCGTTGTGGCCCGCCGCTGGCCAGAGCTCTTTTTCACGATAATCCCCTGGCGGCTTGGCAGGGGGATTCGCTCCCCTGGACCCCCGAACCCGCCGATGCGGCCGCACCCAGCCCGGCTCACCGGCGCTTTTTCTTCTTCTGAGCCGTGGCCGTCAAATCATCTCCCCGGCTGATGTTGGTCGTGGGCGCGCGCCCGAATTTCGTCAAGGCGGCTCCGCTCGTGCCCGCGCTTTCGGGGCGTGCCGTGCTGCATCTGGTTCACACCGGCCAGCACTACGACGAGGCCATGTCGCGGCTGTTTTTCGACCAGCTCGGCCTGCCGCGGCCGGATACCAACCTGGAGGTGGGCTCGGCCGCGCACGGCGCGCAGACCGGCCTGATTCTCGAGCGGTTGGAGCCGGTGATGATGGAGTGGCGGCCGGATGCCGTCGTTGTTGTCGGCGACGTCAACTCGACCCTGGCTGGAGCCCTGGTCGCGGCGAAGCTCAACATTCCCGTGGCCCACGTCGAGGCGGGCCTGCGCAGTTTCGATCCCACCATGCCGGAAGAGATCAATCGTGCGCTCACGGATCGCATTTCGCGCTGGCTGTTCGTCACCGAATCGAGCGGGATTGAAAATCTGCGACGCGAAGGAATTGCCGCCGACCGGGTGCATCTGGTGGGAAACGTTATGATCGATTCGCTGCGCCGGTTTCTGCCCGCGGCGGAAAAGACCTCAGCTTTGCGCGAACTCGGCCTCGAAGCGAGCAGCGGCGGCGCCCGGCCATTCGTGCTGGTCACCTTGCATCGTCCATCGAATGTGGACGCGATGGAATCGTTGCTCCCGCTCGTGGATGCGCTCGCAGAGATAGCACGCAATGCCCCCGTGCTGTTCCCGGCGCACCCTCGCACCGCGGAGCGGCTTGAGCAGTTCATCATGGGACGCTTCTTCGTTCAAAGATGGAACGAGCGCGGCACAGGCCTGCGACTCATCCCGCCGTTCGGCTATCTTGAATTTCTACGCCTGGAGAGTTGCGCGGCAGCCGTGGTCACCGATTCGGGCGGAATCCAGGAGGAGACGACAGCGCTCGGCGTGCCCTGCTTCACACTCCGCAACTCAACGGAGCGGCCGATCACCATCGAGCAGGGCACGAACACGCTCCTGGGAAACGACGTGGGCGAGCTCGTCCGCGGCGTTCGCGAGGCGCTCGCCGGACGGAGGAAACACGGGCGCGTACCGGAGCTCTGGGATGGCCACGCTGCCGAACGCATCACCAGGCAATTGCTGCAGGATCTCGAGTCTTGACGTCCGGGAAGCTTTCCGGCCTACGCGTTCAATTGAAGATTTCGAGGATTTCCTCGTAGCGCTTGAACGGCGCAATCAGGTAGGCGCCTGCCAATTCTGTGCGGGCCCAATCCAACGCGCGGCGCGCGATGGCGAATCCGCGCTCTCGCGCCGCCGTCCCCGCCGATTCCAGGTCTTTCAGCACAACTTCGGGGATCACGATTCCAGGCACCTCGTTGTGGAGGCGGAGCGCCTGTTTGTAGCTCGTCAGCGGCCACACTCCGGCGATCACAGGAATTGGACACTTTCCGCCCAGACGCTTCTCGAAAGCGTGCCATTGCTCGGGATCAAACAACGGCTGGGTCATGGCCAGGTGGGCACCGGCCTCGATTTTCTGGCGGAAGCGGGCGATTTCGTAGTCGAGATCATCGGCCACCGGATTGACGGCCACGCCGATGGTGAAGTTCGTCGCGCCTCCCAGTGTCTTGCCAGCCCAGTCCATGCCCTGATTCAACCGCGCCAGGATTTTCACCAGGCCTATGGAATCCACCTCGTAAACGCCGCTCGTTTCCGGATGGTCTCCGAGCGACGGCGGATCCCCGGTGATGGCCAGAATGTTGCGCACGCCGCCCACCGACCACGCGCCCAGCAGCATCGCTTGCAGCCCGATGATGTTCTGGTCGCGCGTGGTGAGATGCGGGATGGTTTCCACTCCGCGCGCTTCGAGCGCGCCCGCCAGTACCAGCGCGTCCATACCCACCCGCGCCAATGTTCCGCTGTTGATGTCGATTGAATGCACCTTTCCCGAATCCATCAGGCGCGCCACCTGCTCGAACACGCGCTCGCAGGAGATCCCCTTCGGCGGATCGATTTCCACGCTTACCACGAACTCGCCGTTCTTGATGCGCCGCCAGATTCCGCTCTCCGGGTCGCGCGCGGGAATGGGATGCGTGTCCGTGCGCGGCTCGGCGCGCAGGGAAAGGCTCTGCGGCGTCGTTCCGGGCTGAATCCCGGCAATCGCCTCGGCGATGGCGCGGATATGTTCTGGCGTCGTGCCACAGCACCCGCCAATCAAGCGCACTCCCAGCGCCGCCGCCTCACGCGCGAACTGCGCAAAATATTCCGGAGACGATTTCGGGTACGTGATCCGGTCCCCTACGCGTTTCGGAAATCCCACGTTGGGCATGGCCGAAAGCGGAATCGAGCCCAGCCCTGAGTATTCCTCGATTACTCCGAGAAGGAGCTGCGGCCCCACTGTGCAATTTGCGCCGATGGCTTGCACGTCTTTCTCTTTCACCCTTTCCCAAACGTCGCGCGGCCTCAGGCCGCCGAACGTGCGGTTTTCCTCCGAAAAGGTCATCTCCGCGATGATCGGGAGCCGCGAAAACGAGCGGATGGCCTCGATGGCCAGCAACAGTTCGTCAGCGTCCCCAAACGTCTCGAGCAGAAACAGGTCCGCACCGCGCTCTTCCAGCGCCGCGGCCTGCTCGCGGAAGATCGCGCTGACCTCGGCAGCCGGCAGCGGGGTCACCTGGCGGGCCGATCCCAGCGGGCCTATGGAGCCGGCAATCAGCACCTCGCGCGCGGCCGCTTCCCGCGCCTCCCGCGCCACCTTCACCCCTGCCTGATTGATGCGCGCGGTGCTCTCCCCCAGCCCGTGCGGCGAGAGTTTGTGGCGATTTGCTCCGAACGTATTCGTTTTGATCAGTTGCGCGCCCGCCGCGATGTACGCCTGGTGAATTCGAAAGACGGCTTCCGGCGCGGTCAGATTGGCCTCTTCGAAGCAGCGCTGCGGGCCGAGCGCTTCATACAGCATCGAACCCGTGGCCCCGTCTGCCACCACAATCGAGTCCCGCAGCCGCGTTTTGAGATCTTCAATCCGCATGATGGCTCTCTGCTGGCTTCGCCTGGAGAAAGCGAAAGCTCCAGTATAACATTTGCGGAGCGGGCCACGGGTCGGGGCCACGGGAAGGCCACGTAAGTTCAACGCCGATACTCGCGGAATTTCGGCCACAGCGAGTTGGTCCCAGCCGCCGCTTCCTTATCGGAACCGGTACGGGAACTCGGAGCCCGCCCCAGGACGTTCTTGAGCGCAGATACCGACAGAACCGGCACCATTGTCGGCCATTACCGCATTGTCGAACGGATGGGCGGAGGCGGCATGGGGGTGGTCTATCGCGCCGAGGACCTGAAGCTCGGCAGGACCGTCGCCCTCAAGTTCCTCTCTGCCGAACTCGCTCACGACCCGGCAGCTCTCGAGCGCTTCTATCGCGAAGCGCGCGCGGCTTCGGCGCTCGACCATCCAGGCATCTGCGCGATTCACGACATCAGCGAGGCGGACGGCGTCCCTTTCCTGGTGATGGAATACCTCGAGGGCCGGTCCTTGAAGTCCATCATCGAAGAGCATCCGCTCGATCTCGATTCGCTGCTCGACCTGGGAATTCAAATTGGCGATGCGCTAGACGCCGCCCACGCCAAGGGAATCCTTCACCGCGACGTCAAACCGGGGAACATCTTTATCACCAACCGCGGGCAGGCTAAGCTCCTCGATTTCGGCCTCGCCAAATTGCGACCCGCGGGAGAGGGGACAAAGTCCGAAGTTGTCCCTGTCTCCGCACTCGAAGATCGCCCGCCGGGCGAGCGGCAGCCGCCCGCTCCCTCGTCGGCCTCCGCGAGCGCCCGGCTGCGAAAAGACACCGTAACCGGAATGATCGCCGGAACCGCGGAGTACATGTCGCCCGAGCAGGCCCGTGGCGAGGATCTGGATATCCGCTCGGACATTTACTCGTTTTGCGTCGTGCTCTACGAAATGGCTGCGGGTCGCGAGCCCTTTTCCGGCGACACTTCGTCCGTTGTCCGCTACGCCGTTCTGCACCGCGAACCCCGGCCGCTCCGCCGCGCGAACCCCGCGCTGCCGCCCGAGATCGAGCGCGTCATTGCGCGGGGAATGGAAAAAGACCGCGAGCGGCGTTACGCCTCGATGGCCGAGCTGCTCACCGAGTTGCGTCGCGTGAGGTTTTACCGGGAATCGGCGGAACTCGCCGAGGCCGTTCCCCCTCTCCCCGCACCTTCGCCTCCCAAAGCGAAGGGACGGGGCGCGCGTGGCTGGTTCGCGGTTGCTTCGGTAGCCCTGCTTCTTGCCGCCGCGGCCCTCATGTGGGATCTCCGCAGCCGCACGGAAGCACGCCTCGCCGCCCGCTCGCTGGCTGTGCTTCTTCTCGAGGATGATTCGGCCTCTCCCCCGGAGCCCTATCTTAGCCGCTCCCTGACTCAGGAAATCGCCGGCAGCCTCGCCCGGATTGATGGCATCGGAGTTGTGTCCCGAGAATCGGCCATCCGGCTCGGGCCCGCCCGGAGGTCATGGCAGGAAATCGCGAAAATGCTGGGAGCCGAAAGCCTGCTCACCGGCCGTCTCCGCGCGCGTGGCGAAGAGCTCGAGCTTCATCTCGATCTTCTGCTGGCCCGCGATTCCAGCGTCCTCTGGTCCGGCGAATACCACAGCCGCCGCTCCGACCTTCCCGGTCTGACTCGCCAGGTAGCCTCCGCCATCGCCCAGAGCCTGCGCCTGCCGTTATCCGCGGAGGAAAGCCAGTGGCTCGCGCGTCCACCCACCGCGAGCGGCATCGCGTACGAACTCTATCTTCGCGGCTGTTACGCGCGGGAACAGCCGGGGTTAGCCAATTTTCGGCAGGCGGACGAGGCTTTCCGCAAAGCTGCGGAAATGGACGGCAATTTTGCTCCGGCCTTCCTTGCCCGAGGTGAGGTCTGGCTTGAAGCGCACGACCGCGAGTACATCACCGCGGCAGCGGCCCTCGACGTTGCCCAGCCGAACATCCAGCGGGCTCTTTCGCTCGATCCTGCTCTCGCACGCGCTCACCTCGCCCTCGCCAATCTGAAATCACGTGTCGCCTGGGACTGGTCCTCCGCCGGCGAAGAATACCATCAGGCCGTAATTCTCGATTCCAATGATTCAGCCGTGCATCGTTGGTACGCGCTTTATTTGGGTTTCCTGGGCATCTACGACGACTCCATGGCGGAGAGCGCGCATGCCGTGCGCCTCGACCCGCTCGACCCCGAAACTCACCTCGCTCGTGGTTTGCTGTTTCTCGGATTCCGGGAATTCGCGCATGCCGCGCCCGAACTGCACACCGCTCTCGAGTTGGAACCCGCATCCGCCGTAGCTCACTTTGCGGACGCTAGGCTCCTCGACCAGACGCTCGATTGTCACGAGGCTGCGGCGGAACGCATCCGCGGGTATCGCGCCGCGGGCCTCGGCGAATTGGCGGAGGCAGCCCGCAACGCCTTGGAGGCGGGCGGATGCCGCGCCGCTTCTCAGAAGACTCTGGAGTTCGTGCTGCGGTCGCCGGAATTGCAGTCGCTACGGCCCATGCTCGTTGCCGGCGAGTATGCGCGCCTTGGCGAGCGCGAAAAGACCCTGGACTGGCTCGAGCGCGCGTTTCGGCTGCGCGACGCCTCGTTGCTGGGCCTGCGCGGCGACACCGAATTCGACGGCCTGCGCTCGGACCCCGCCTTCCAAAATCTGCTTCGGCGGTTGAATCCTCCGGAGTAGGCTCTACGTCTCTATTGCGAGCGAGGGGGGACGATGAACTCCATCCGACGGCTTTCTAGCCAAAATTCGTTCGAACGAGCATTTCTGGCTGCGACAGCCGGATTCACCCTGATTTCTCTGGTTCTTGCCGCGGGCGCTCACGCACAAGCCCCGGCGCCCCCGTCGGGGCAATCAAACGCCCCTGTCCAGCTCATCGCAGTTCCGGCGGAAGTGCCGCCGGATGCGACCCGCTACACTTTCCTCATAGCGGGGAACAAGGCGGGCCTGATGGCCGTTTGGACCACGCCGGATGGCGCGCGCCACAATTTCTTCGCTTTCAACGACCGCGGGCGCGGCCCTTCCATTCTCACGCGCATGGTCCTCGATTCCGCCGGCATCCCGGCCCGAATCGATGCCACAGGAAACGATTATTACAAGGGCCCGGTCGAAGAACACTTCCGCATCGAGGGTCAGCCCTTGCACGCTTCGTGGAGCAACAAGGCTGAGAAAGGCGAAAAGCAACTCGCCGCGCCGGCCTTTTACGTTCCGATTGACGCCACGCTCGGTAGCGAACTGGCCGCCGCGTTGCTCTCCGCTCCCGGCGGCCGCCTGGCGTTGCTGCCCGAAGGCGAAGCGCGCATCGAGCGCGTGCTCGACCGTCCGGTCGAGTCTGGCGGCAAGAAACACACCGCGACGCTCTATGAAGTTTCGGGGCTCAGCTTCACGCCCGAGTCCGTGTGGCTCGACGAGGGCCACAACTTTCTCGCCGGCGGCAGCGACTGGGCTGTGCTGATTCGCGAAGGCGCGGAGGCCGCATGGCCGGCACTGCTGGAAGCGCAAAAGGCGCGCGCCTCTGCCCGCGGCGAGGAAGTAGCTCGAACGCTCGCCCACCGCCCCGCCGGAAAGGTGCTCATCGAACACGCGCGCCTGTTCGACAGCGAGACGATGCAGGTTCGCGACGGCATGTCCGTGCTCGTTTCCGGCAATCGCATCGAGGCCGTCGCAGCGGATGGCATACTTCCTCGCAGTCCCGGCGCAGAGGTCATCGACGCGAAGGGGAAAATGCTACTTCCCGGCCTGTGGGACATGCACGTCCACCTCGGCGACTGGGACGACGGGTTGCTGCACATCGCTGCGGGCGTCACCACCGTCCGCGACATGGCCAACGACATCGACCACCTCAATGACCTGCGCGTCAAATTCGATCATGGGACCCTGATCGGCCCGCGCATCATCATGGCCGGTTTCATTGACGGCCGCGGGCCCTACCAGGGCCCCTCGAAGGTGTTTGCCGACACGCGGGAAGAGGCGCTTGCCGACATCGAACGCTACAAGTCACTCGGCTACGAGCAGATTAAGGTCTATAGCTCGCTCAAGCCCGAGCTCGTTTCCTACATCGCGGAGCAGGCTCACGCGCGAGGCCTGCGTCTTTCCGGCCATGTCCCCGCGTTCATGACGGCCGAGCAGTTCGTCCGCGCCGGCGCCGACGAAATCCAGCACATGAATTTCATTTTTCTCAATTTCTTCTTCGACAAGGTGCAGGACACGCGCACGCCCGCGCGATTCACCACCGTGGCCGAGCTAGCCGCCGGCCTTGACCTCAATTCGCAGCGCGTCCGCGACTTCGTCAATCTGCTTCGCGAGCGCCATACGGTGTCCGATCCCACCGTCAGCGTATTCGAGGAAATGTTTGTCTCACGCCGCGGCGTCATGGCGCCGGGATTGGCACCGGTGGCCTCGCGCCTCCCCGCGCAGGTCCGGCGTAGCGCGCTCACCGGCGGTCTGCCCGTGCCGGAAGGAAAAGACCAGCTTTATCGCGATTCGTTCCAGGCCATGCTGAATATGCTGAAGCTCTTCCACGATTCGGGAATTACCATTGTTGCCGGCACCGATTCCCTCGCCGGCTTCACGCTTCACCGCGAACTCGAAAACTACGTCGCTGCCGGAATCCCCGCGCCCGAAGTGCTGCAAATCGCCACTCTCGGCGGCGCTCGCGTCATGAAACACGATGGCGAGCGCGGCTCGATCGCCGCTGGAAAACTCGCGGACATGATCCTCGTGGATGGCGATCCGACTGCACGGATTTCCGATATCCGCCGCGTCGTCACCGTAATCAAGGACGGAACCGTGTACGACGCAGGCGCGGTCTATGCCGCGCTCGGCGTCCGTCCCGCTGTTGCGCGGGGCAATTAGCGCCGCGGCTTTTCGTCTTCGAACCCTGGCTCGCGCAACTAGCGCGATTGGTCCACCAGGCTCGTCACTGTTCCGATTAGATCGTATTTGGTCAGGATGTCCAGGTGGCCGTCCACCTGTTCGACAAACACCGCTGGGCCCTCCTGGCTCAGCACCCGTGTGAGCCGTTCGATCGGCGCGTCCGCGGGAACGCGCGGCAGCGGCGGACCCATCACCTCGCGCACCACCAGTTTGCGCAGGTCCTTGCCGTGCAACGCCAGCGTCAGGATCTGATCCTCGGCAATCGTGCCGATGGGCTGCACGTCCTCGCACACCGGAATCTGCGAAATGTCTTCAGCCTGCATGGTCTTGAGCGCGTGAAAAACGGTCTGGAACGGTTTCACCGTCACCAGTTCGCGCACCGCGCCGCGCGCCTTCTTCGCGCGCACCACCTCTGCCGCCGTGAGTGCCACGGCCTTCTCGCTGTAGCCGTGTTCCGCCATCCACGCGTCGCTGAACACGTTGCTCAGGTAGCGCATGCCCGTGTCCGGCAGAAACGCCACCACGAAATCCGTGGGTTTGAGTGTCCGCGCCACTCGCAGCGCCGCCGCCACGCAGCCTCCGCAAGAGCCTCCCGCAAAGACTCCCTCCATGCGCGCCAGCCGCCGCGCCATCACAAAGCAGTCCTCGTCCGTCACCTGCAGGATGTCGTCCAGGACGGAGAAATCCATCGTAGTGGGCAGGATGTCCTCTCCGATGCCCTGCACCACGTACGTCGTGGCTTTGATCAGCCGCTTGTTCTTGAAGTAATCGTAGTACAGCGAGCCGATGGGATCGACCCCGATGATCCTGACGTTCTTGTTCTTTTCCTTTAGAAATTTCCCCACGCCGCTGATTGTGCCCCCCGTCCCCATCCCGCACACAAAATGCGTAATCCGGCCCTCCGTGTCCTCCCAGATTTCGGGGCCGGTCGTCTCGTAGTGTGCGCGCGGGTTGTCCGGATTGTCGTACTGGTTCGGATAAAACGAGTTCGGAATCTCCTTCGCCAGCTTTTTCGCCACGGAATAGTAGCTTCGCGGGTCCGTGGGCTCTACGGCCGTGGGGCAGACGATCACTTCGGCCCCCAGTGCTTTCAGCAGGTCGATCTTCTCCCGCGATTGTTTGTCCGTAATTGTAAAGACCACCTTGTAGCCGCGCACCGCCGCCACCAGCGCCAGTCCCATGCCCGTGTTTCCCGAGGTGCCCTCGATGATTGTGCCCCCCGGCTTCAGCAGGCCTTTTTTCTCGGCCTCGTCGATCATCGTGATTCCGATGCGGTCTTTCACCGAGCCGCCGGGATTCAGATAATCGGCCTTCACCCACACCTCGCACGGCACGCCCTGTACGATCCGGTTCAGGCGGATCAAAGGCGTGTGCGCAATCGCCTCCAGGATGTTTTGGCACTTCATTCGCTTCTCCTCGCGATACGATAGCCTTTCAGATTAGGGGCTTCGCTGCGGCCTGTCCAGCCTGGATCACCGCGTGTGCCGCGTGCTGCGGAGGAAAGGACTCTCAATGAAACGCCAGAACATTTCGAGCGGCGCTCCCTGGGAGCCGATTGTGGGCTATTCGCGCGCTGTCCGGATAGGGGACCTCGTCTTTGTCTCCGGAACCACGGCGACGGACAGTGAAGGCCGCGTCGTCGCACCGGGCGATCCCTACGCCCAGGCCATTCAAACGCTCAAAAACATCGAGCGCGCGCTCCACAAGGCCGGCGCGCGCATCGCGGACGTTGTCCGCACGCGCATCTTCGTCACAAACATCGCCGATTGGCAGCACATCGGCCGCGCCCATGGCGAGTATTTTCGCGATGTCCGCCCCGCCTGCTCGATGGTGCAAATCAGCGCGCTGATTGATCCCGCCATGCTCGTCGAAATCGAGGTTGTGGCTGTGGCGCCGCGGCGCTCCCCCACGGTGCGGAGACCCCGTCGAAAATGACGCTGGCGCGGCTCCGCCCGCCCCTCCCCGGGAGCGCGCCGTAGGGGCACGACGTGTCGTGCCCCTGCAAATCACCAGTTCCGGACAATCGCAATCGGCGCGCCGCGCGCACGACATGGCGTCGCGGCCGCGTGTACAATGGCCAGACTCGTGCTCCAGCCACCATGCCCGCCGAGAGCCATTACGACGCCATCACCAGCATCGCCGAGTTCTACGACGCCACGCTGGTGTACCAGGAAAGAAAAGACATCGAATTTTACGTCGCGGAAGCCCGCGCCTCGGGCGGTCCGGTGCTGGAATTGGGCTGCGGCACCGGCCGCGTGCTCCTGCCCACCGCGCGCGCCGGAATCCAAATCACCGGCCTCGATGCCTCCGCCAACATGCTTGCGCGCTGCCGCGCCAAACTGGACGCGGAGCCCGAACCGGTTCGCGCGCGTGCCAGCCTCGTGCGCGGCGACTTGGCCGCGTTCGACCTCGGCCGCCAGTTTGCCCTCATCACCATTCCCTTCCGGCCGTTCCAGCATCTGCTCACCGTCGAGCAGCAGCTCGGCTGCCTTCGTTCTGCGCGCCGTCACTTGGCTCCCCGCGGCCGGCTGATTTTTGATGTATTCCACGTGGACCCTTCCTCCGTCTATGAGAAAGCGTGGATGGAGGAGAAAGAGGATGCGCCCGCCAGCCGGCTCGCCGACGGGCGCGTTGTCCGGCGTACCGTGCGGATCGCTGCCTTCCATCGCGCCGCGCAGATTAACGACGTCGAGTTCTGCTGGTACGTCACACACACCAACGGGCGGCGCGAGGAAATTCGTTGGCGCACCGCGCTGCGCTACGCGTACCGCTTCGAGCTCGAACACCTGCTGGCGCGCACCGGATATGCCGTCGTTGCCCTCTACGGCGACGTCAATCGCGCGCCCTACAGCGATGATTCACCGGATATGATCTTCGTCGCCGAGGCCGCCGCCGCATGAATCTGCGGCTGGCGCACATTCCTTCGGAAGAAAGGACAGGCAAGTGACCCCATCGCGCGGACCAGCAGAAAATCTCCTCAGATTCTCCATGCCTTTTGCCGCTCTCCTCGCGCTGGCCGCCGTACTTGCTGTGTCCGCGGTCTCCGCGCGCGGCCGCCAGCCCAACGAAGAGTACGCGGCGCGGCGTCATCGGCTCCTCGCGCAGGTGGACGCCCCGGTTGTGCTTTTCGGTTACAACGGCAACGAGAACACGCTCGAATTCCTCCGTTTCCAGCAGGAAGAAAATTTTTACTACCTTTCCGGACTCAACGAAGAAGGCGCTGCGCTGGTACTGATCCCGGCAGTCGCCAAGGGCAAGATCGCCGCCGCGCGGGAGATCCTCTTTCTTCCCCCCAAAAATCCCCGCGCGGAGCGCTGGAATGGCCCGCGGCTCGCGCCCAACGATCCTGGCATCGAAGAGCGGACCGGATTCCAGGAAGTCCAGCCGTTCTCGGATTTGGCGGGGCTCGTCACGCAGCTCGCCCAGTCGTTTCCGAAGTTGTACGCCGAATTGCCGGGCCCTCACGAGCTCGGCTATCCGCACCTCCAAGTCTGGAGCGATTGGCTCCGCAAGCAGGCGCCCGGCGTCCAGCTCGAAAACGTCGTCCCGAAGATCACCGCTTTGCGCGAGATCAAATCCCCCGGTGAAATTGCGCTCATCACGCGCGCCGTGGAGGTTTCCGTGGATGCTCATTTCGAGGCCATGCGCATGATGCGCCCGGGCCTATTTGAGTATCAGGTGGCAGCGCGGATGGAATTCGTCCATGCCGACGCGGGATGCACCGAGGAAGCTTACGCCCCTATCGTCGGCACCGGATTCAACTCCACCGTGCTCCACTACGATTCGCTGGAGTCGAAAATCGCGGACGGCGACGTCGTCGTTCTGGATGTGGCCTGCGCGCAGGACGGCTACGCCGCCGATATCACGCGCACGCTCCCCGCCAACGGCCATTTCTCCCCCCGCCAGCGCGAAATCTACGAAATCGTTCTCGGCGCTCAGAATGCGGCCTTCGCCGCGGCAAAGCCGGGAATGTTCAACACCGGCAACGCCCCTAATAGCATCTTCAAGATCGCCTACGATTACATCGATTCGCACGGAAAAGACAGCGCGGGAAATTCCCTCGGCCGCTACTTCATTCACGGTCTTTCGCATCATATCGGATTGAACGTCCACGATCCCAGCGATCCCTCCCGCCCGCTCGAACCCGGCATGGTGATTACGATCGAGCCGGGCATCTACATCCCCGACGAAAAGCTGGGCGTGCGCATTGAAGACGACGTGCTGATCACCGAATCCGGTGCAAAAATGCTGAGCGCGCGCCTCCCGCGCGATCCCGCCGAGGTGGAAGCGGTCATGGCCCAGGGCCGCGCCGCGCGCGAGAAGAACCCCTGACAAGCCCTTTCCCGGCCTCCGGCCTCCACTCGTTGACAACGGCATCGAATTAGAGGAATATCCGCCTCGGTTGCTGGTGCCCTGGGTTGACCCCGCGTAGCCACTTCCGTGCTGACTGCCCGAGGCAGCTACAGTCTCTTCAGCATCCCGCCCGCGGATTTTTCGGTGGGCCGAAGGAGTCCTCTCTTGAAAAAGCTGTACATTGGAAATATCCCTTATAACTGCACCGACCAGGATTTGGCGGAGTGGTTTACCCAGGGGGGCTACTCCACCCAGTCGGTCACTATCCTGCGGGACCGGGCTACAGGGCAATCACGCGGGTTCGGCTTCGTCGAAATTGGAAACGACGAAGAGGCCGATCGCGCTATCGCCGCGCTTAATGGTAAGGCCTTCATGGGCCGCGCGCTGGTGGTGAATGAAGCTCGTCCGCCTGCCCCGCGGGGCCCCGGCGGCGGCCGCGGCGAGGGTGGAAACAGAGAACGGCGCGGGGGCGGCGGCGGCCGCTATCGCGAGTAGGGATGTGGCCGCGGGCGGACGCGGCACACTTCTTCGGCTCTCGGTTTGTTCTGCCGCGCGGATTGCGCGTGGCTTTCCGCGCGGATGGAGCCCCAATTGAAGGCCCCTCACGTGCGGATCGACTCCCCGGACACCCGGGTGACCCTTAGAAGACACGACCAGATCTGGGCCTTCCACGAAGGTGCAACTTTGTGACACTGTCCTGCGTTAAATAAGCAGTAGGCGCACGTGGGGCCTCTCGCGACCTTTCGGCCCGCGCCTGCATCTAAGATGCTAAGCGCGGCCGTCCCCCCGCGCCGGAGTCGTCAATGTGGACGCGACGTGAGTGGAAGACATTTTACCAGGCCGTCAAGAAGACGGCGGGGCTCTCTAAGCCTCCCCGGCCACTCTACCGCTCGGGAACGAACCGGCTGATTCCTGCTGAAGGGTTCAGCCTCGACGAGCTGGTGGCCGCGGGCGTGAGCCTCGTGCAGGCGGAATCCTGGGGTCTGCCCGTGGACCTGGGCCGCACGGACTCCTACGAGCCTAACGTTTCCGCCCTCCGCGTTTACGCGCGCGTGGCGCGCGTCTCACCCTGAGGCCCGGGCCCGTTGACGGGTTCCGGCCGCGCGGCCGACCTTTCTCTTGACGCTCCCATAGGAATCTGTAAACTGCACTTTCTCGCAGCACCGATGCAAGAACCGGCTCAAGATTCGATTCGCGATTTCGACTACCCGCAAAGGGAGGCGGCCTTCTTCTACGGTCTCTTCCTTCGCGGACACGCTCCCGACAAGCTGCGCCGCGATATCGACGTTCCTCCCGAGATCGTGGCCAAATGGCAGCGCGAAGCCGAACTGCTGCCGGAAGCCCGCCCCGTGATCGACCGCATCTTGGAATACCGCCGCAGTGTCCTGGCCATCTTCGATTCGCTGATTGATACTTCTTCGCGTCGCACCCGCCTGCAATAGCACCGCCTGCGGTTGACTGCCTTTCCGCCCTCATCTGCACGGCAGGCTCTAAGTCTTTCGCGAACGGTTGCGCGTCGCTTCCCGGGCAGCTCGACGCTGTCTTGCTCGGAAACTGTGGCAGTTTCGCCTGTTCCGACTTAAGCTGATAGGCTGCCAGTTCGTATCTAGGGGTTATGAAACCGTCCCATGGCGGGATCTGCCCCCGGAATTCCACCAGTGAAGGCGGAAGATCATCAGCCTTCTCGGTGATGTCAACCGCGTTTTCATCCCATTGGCAACAAATGTCCAGCCGCGGAATCCAATGGCTGCAGGAGGGGAGAATTCATGGAAAGAACAACTGAGTCTCCCGCGCAAGTAGTACCGAGAACCGAACGCCCACAGAACGGTTCGGGACCCTTTTCCAGCGAGTCCGAACTCAACATTCTAAAGCTGATTTTTGCTGGGTCGCCGCTCGATGAAGTTCTGACGCGTATTGCCCGTCTGGTTGAATCTCAAGGCGAAGGTTTGTTCTGCACCATATGGCTTCCCGATGAAAGGACGAGCTATCTCCATTGTGTAACGGCGCCAAGCCTTCCTGGATTTGCCGACCACGTGGGGCGCACGAGGATTTGCGCGAAAGGCGCGTCCTGCGGCACCGCCGTTTTTCGCAGGGAGCCGGTGTATGTGAGCGACATTCTCGCTGACCCGCTCTGGGATGACTATCGTCATCTGATGTCGCCTTATGGAATTCGCTCCGTGTGGTCCCACCCCTTGTTCAGCAGCGAAGGGCGGGCCCTCGGAACTTTCGCGATCCTTCACCGCGACGAGCGCACCCCTGGTACCAGCGAACTCCAATTGATAGAGAACGCAAGCCACATCACCGGGATCGCAATTGAGCGTCACAGGAACGAAGAAGCTTTGCGGCGCGAACGCGACAGGCTGCGTTTGCTTCTGGAAATCACCAGCAGCGTGACCTCCAAGCTGGATCTCCGGCAGGTGATCGAGGGACTTTCCACGAATCTATTCCGCGTGATGCAGTGCGACGTGTCAGCCTTGTTGCTGCCCGACTCCGGGAGCGGCGCGTTACGCGTCACCATCTTGTACAATCCCGACGCGAGAGGACCCTTCCGCGAAGGTTCGTCGGTGTCGATGAATGGTTCGATTTCTGGTCAGGTATTGCGGAAGGGCAAGAGCCTCCGGATCGATAGCTTCGAACAGGTCCGCGAGGATCCTGAAATTTATGGGAATCCTGAGGGCCGGCTTCTTTATGAGCGCGTAATCGAGGAAGGTCTTAGAACGGGGTGTTATCTTCCGCTCACAGTCCGCGACCGCGTTGTTGGCGTTTTGATGCTCTGCCGGCGCTCGGACAATGCTTTTGAGAAAGACGACGTCCTCTTGCTGGAGCAGGTGGCCCGTCAGGTAGCGATTGCAGTTGAAAACACCCTGGAGTACGAAAAAGCGACAACGGATCGGGACAAGGAAACGAAACAAAGGCTCTATCTCGAGGAGGAAATTCGCGCCGAGTTCGGCCAGATCGTCGGCGAGAGCCCCGCCTTGAAGACCACGTTAAGCCTGGTTTCGGTGGTGGCTCCTACGGATTCGACCGTTTTGATCCTGGGAGAGACCGGAACCGGCAAAGAACTTGTTGCCCGCGCGACTCATCACCTGAGCGCTCGCAGCCAAATGACTTTCGTAAAACTGAATTGCGCCGCAATCCCTCTTGGACTTCTCGAGAGCGAGCTGTTTGGTCACGAAAAAGGAGCGTTTACCGGCGCCATCGCCCAGAAGACAGGAAGGTTTGAGCTCGCCGACAAAGGCACCCTTTTTCTCGATGAGGTCGGGGATATTCCTCTGGAGCTTCAAGCGAAACTTCTCCGCGTCTTGCAGGAGCAGGAATTCGAGAGGCTCGGCAGCAACCGTACGTGTAAGGTCGACGTCCGGCTGATTGCGGCGACGCACCGGGATCTGCCCGCGATGGTAAGCCAAGGGACATTTCGCGAAGACCTCTACTATCGTCTGAGAGTATTTCCGATCCATGTCCCGCCCTTGCGTCAGCGCGCTCACGACATTCCGAGATTGGTGCAGCATTTCACAGCGCTCTTCGCTCAGCGCATGAACAAACGCATTGACGTCATCCCTCCGGAGACTATGGATGCGTTGGTGCGATATCAGTGGCCCGGAAACGTCCGTGAATTGCAGAACTTCTTGGAACGCGCCGTGATCCTCTCTCCACATACTATTTTGCGCGCTCCAATTTCCGAACTGGAGCCTTTCCATCCTCGCGGAGAGTCGAATGTTGCTATTAATGGGCTCGCGGAGGCGGAGCGGGATCATATCCTTCGCGCGTTGGAAGCAAGCAATTGGGTGATCGGTGGGCCGAATGGTGCCGCTGCGCGTTTGGGCGTGAAGCGAACTTCGTTGGTCTACAGGATGAAAAAGCTCCGCATCAGCCGGCCTGCTGGGGCGCCACAGAATCGCAGCGCCGCGG
>JASHRU010000425.1 GCA_030037225.1 Candidatus Acidiferrales bacterium
CGTCTATGGCATCGTCAAGCAGAGTGGCGGCTTCATCTGGGTGTACAGCGAACTCGGCCACGGCACCACCTTCAAAATCTACTTGCCGCGGGAAGCGGAAGCCGTCGTCCCCGCGCCTGCACCTCGTCCTTCACGAAACTCCTATCGCGGCACAGAAACCGTGCTCGTTGTCGAAGACGCCGAACCCCTGCGCTGCCTCACCCGCGAATTCCTTTCCGACTGCGGCTACAAGGTGCTCGAGGCTTCCAATGGCAAGGAAGCGCTCCAAATTTATCGTCGTTCCTCAGAGCACATCCACCTGCTCATCACTGACCTGGTTATGCCCGGCATGAGCGGCCGCCAATTGGCTGAAGAATTGACCCTGATCGACCCGGCGCTCGCCGTGCTCTACATGTCCGGCTATTCCAGCGATCGCACCGTGCTGCCCGGCGTCACCAGCGATGTCGCCGCCTATCTCGAAAAGCCCTTCTCACGCGAGAGCCTGCTGCGCAAGGTGCGCCAGCTTCTCGACGCCGCCACCGTCCCCGCGTAACTCCTCCAGATGGCGCGACCTGCCTGCTCGAGCAACCACAGGAAGGTCGCGCCCCATCCCCGCCGGCGCCTCACGCGCTAGGCTGCGTCATTCCTAATCCCGAAATTTGGGAAATAAGTCTTCACGACCGTCCCTACACCTTCCACACGATCGGTTCTCTTCTCTCATTCCACCTCGGCAACTCTCTCCCTACCGCCATCACCTCCGCCGCCCACCGCCCCAAATACACCGAAAGCGCCACCCCGTGTCCGGAATATGCCCCCAGCACGAGCACATTGCCCGTCCGCGGGTGCCGCGCAAACACAGGCCTCCATCCCTCCCCAATCAGCATCGGCCCGCCCCATGTATGGCTGAACTCCACTTCTCCCAGAACCGGATGCAATCTCCGCACCCGCCCCTTGAGCCGCCTCGCCAACTCTCCCGCCTCCCCTTCGCCCATCGAAATCTCTTCCAACTCCCGCCAGTCTTTCAAATGCACCAGCCCGCTCCCAAAGATCACGCTGTTTGTTGCCAGCACTCGGCCCCACAAATACGGCAGATCCACCGTATAGAATGGCCGTCGCATCCCCAGCCCCAGCGCCTCGAGTTGACCGGTCGTCAGTGGCCGCGTCGCCACTGCCAGCGTGAATTTCGGCTCCGCCCGCTCGGCCAGCCCGCTCAGTTCCAACGACATCGCATTCGTCGCCACCAGCACTTGCGCCGCCCGAATCACGCGGCCGTTCACCACCAACTCCACCAGCTCGCCGTACTCGATCTTCTCGACCGGCGCATTTTCAAAGATGATCGCGCCCAGCCGTTGCGCCGCTCGTCCCAGCCCGCTCACCAGCTTCCCCGGATTAACCGAGCCTCCCGGCACCTCTTCCGCCACCCTCAGTCCGCCCGCATCCGCCCAAAAAATGGGTGCTCCCTTCGCACTGCGCCGTTTCGCGCCTGGGCGGTGTGTCAGTTCGTACACGCCGCCTGCTTCAAACTCGCAATCCACGCGCAGCGCTCCCAGGATTTCGGGCAGTCCTCCCAGCACGTCTCCCAGTCCCGGCAAGTCGCCCGCGGCGGTTTCGCCTAGCGCAATCCCGCCTGTGCGCCCGCTCGAACCGGCCCCTATCCGTCTCGCCTCAAGTATCGACACGGTTTTCTTCGGCGCTAGATGACGCAGCCATGCTGCCGCCGCCAGCCCCGTAAATCCGCCTCCCACAATTGCGTAGTCCGTCGCCCTGGGCAGGCTTCTGCTCCTCGGCCGAAAATCAATCTGCCATGGCGGCCTTCCCCAATCCGGTTTCCGGCGCACAACACTCAATCCGTCGCCTCCTGCTCGCATCAAGCTTCGATTGTATGGTGATTTTGTCCGCGGCCCAGAAGGTTGTCGCCGTTTTTCGACTTTCGAATTTCGATTCTCGCCTTTTCCTATTTCTCGGCGCTAGAACAGGAACTTCACCGCTGCCTGCATCAGCCGCGGCGGCGCGGAGTTAATCACCTGCCCAAACGTCGTGCTGTTGATATTCCCATCCACCGCCTGCGGCCCGAAAAATTGCGTGTGATTGAACACATTGAAGGCCTCCAGCCGGATTTGGAACGACTTGGCCTCGGCTACGCGAATATTCTTGAGCAGAGCCATATCAAAGTTGGCCATCCCAGGTCCTGAGAAGAACCTGCGCGATGCGGTCCCGGGCGTGCCCAGCGCGTTCTCGCTGAACAACGCCGTGTTGAAATACGGCCGTCCATTCCGCGGATTGTGGTTCAGCTCGAGCGGGCCGGGCGTGTAGTCCGGCTCATCGATCCCGTAGTTGTTGATGCCATTGGGTTCCGCCCCCAGCAACGAGTTGTCCCCATAGTTCACCAGCGTCACGGGCAGCCCCGTGCTGAAGCGCGTGATACCGGATATCTCCCATCCCTCCGTCCACCGGTTCGTCGCGCGAAACAACTCTTCCAGCGGAATCCGGTACTTGTAGCTCGCCACGAAGTTGTGCCGTACATCGAACGACGACAGCGCGTAGCTCAGCGCCGGGTTCACCGGATTCACTTCTTCGCCGAGGCTCGAAGAGTCGTCCAGCGATTTCCCGTAGGTATATCCGGCCGAGATTTCCACGCGTCCGCTCGTATGCCGCACACTCAACTCGAACGCGTTGTAATTCGACCGGCCGATGGTGGCCTGGTACGTGTCGCTGCCGAAGCTCGGCCCGAGCGGCCCGCGCGTCCCGTTGATCGTCTGGCCCGCAGCCGTCGTGAACACATTTCCTTCCCCAAACGGCCCACATGTGGGCGAACCGGTTGCCACTTCGCTCGGCTGCCCCAGACTCAGGCACAGCGCCGGATCCCCCGGATTCGCCTCCACCAGAACGAGCTCGTGGCGTCCCAGCGCGCCCACGTAGCTCGCGCTCACCACCGTATTCGCCCCAATTTGCCGCTGGATCGAAACCATGCTCTCGTACACGTACGGGATTCGGTCCGTCGTGGCGTATCCCGGAACGCCGGTAATGGGCTCGAATTGCTGCCAGTCCACGCTCGAATTGGGATTACTGCTCGTCGTCTTCTCGTTCACCAACGCCACCGGAAATGGTTGCCCCAGATTTTCACCCGTAGACGCCGTGATGAACGGCGTCGCAAACAGCGGCGGAGCGGGGCTGGAATACGTGATCCCAAACGGAGGATTGGCCGCCAAGATTCCCAGCGAGAGCGCCTCGATGGCCGTGTAGTACACGCCAAAACCCGCGCGAATGCTCGTCTTCCCTGTCCCGCCCAGGATTTTTCGCGCCAGCGAGTCCTGCGCCCCCGCCGGCGAATACGCCACGCCGATCCGTGGCGCGAAGTCCAGATTCCCTGCGGGCCCCAGCGTCCGTGGCACACCAGGGTCGCCGGGAAACAGGATGCCCGCGGGCGCGCCCGGAAACACTACCGACTGTTTGCCCGGCTCGAACGTGGAAATGCCGTTGTTCTTCTCATACCACGGCTCGAGGCGGTCCCACCGCAGGCCATAGTTCAGCGTCAGGTTCGACCGCAGCCGCCAGCTATCCTGCGCGTACAATCCCCAATAATTGTTCCGTCCGTAGAAGGGCAAAAGCTCGCTCTGGTTATACTGGCTCGGAATGCCCAGCAGGAAATCCGCGAAATCAGACCCCGTTTCGCTGCCCGTAAACAGAAAGTTGCCGTTGAATTGCGCGATGGCGTGCGTATTGATTTGGTCGTAGTGATATTCCGCGCCGAACCTCAGCGTGTGCCGCCCGATGACCTTCGAAAAGTTTTCCACCCACTGAAATGTGTTGTTCGCCTGCTTCAGCTCATTCGCATTCGTGCCGATCGAATACGTGTTGAAGACGATGTTCTCCACGCCTTCTCCCTGCGGATTGAGCGGGACAATGCCCGGAGTGCCGGGGCCGGTCGTGAATCCCTGCGAAGCCAGGCTCACCCCCAGCCCCCCCACGGGCTGTCCCAGATCGTTGCTGTCGCGCAGATAGCTGAAGTGGAATTCGTTCACCGCGCTCGAACTCAATGTCTTCGTGTCGCCCAGGCTGAGCAATTGCGCGCGCCCCAGATACAGCGCGTTGAACCCCGGCACGCTTGCGCCGCTCTGCGCGACTGGGTATGGATTATTCAGCGTGTAATCATCCGCGAAATAATACGCGCTCAGCAGTCCCAGACCGCTGTTCCCGTCCACCCGGATCGCTCCTTTGTCGTCGCGCAGCGTCTGGTCGTAGGCCGAGGTCGCGAAACTCGAAGGTCCCGCGTTCGGCACCGGTATGTATTGCAGCAGGTTTTTCGCCGGCGCCGACCACGCCGATACCGGAATCACCGCATTCGGAAACACGCACTCCGCGGAGCTCGAACATCCCGGCAGGTAGTACGCCTCTCCCGCCGCAACCGGATAGCCGAGTTCCTGGGACAGCCGGCTCGCCCAGTTCCCGCCCGTCACCGTGCCGGTCAGCGTGTTGGCGATGTCCAGCAAATCGCCCGAACGGTCCTGGTCCGAGGGCACCGCAATCCTTCCGGTATCCACGCCCTGCGTCAGCCGCGTGCCCTGATAATCGGCGAAGAAGAACACTCCGTTCTTCCGGATCGGCCCGCCCATCGTGCCGCCAAACTGGTTTTGGTCGTAAGCGCCCCGCGTCGGCGAGAAATAATTGCGGGCGTCCAGCGCCGTGTTGCGCACAAACTCGAAAACGTCTCCGTGAATCTCATTCGTCCCGGATTTCGTTACCACGTTGATCTGCCCGCCGCCGTGGCCGCCGTATTCCGCGTCGAAGTTGTTGGTCAAGATTCGGAATTCGGCGATGGAATCCAGGTTGGGAAGAATCGCCGCCCCGGAATTTACATCCTCCTCGGCGTCACTCCCATTCACAATGAACGCGTTGGCAAATTCCCGCTGGCCGTTGATGGAGATCGTTCCCGGATTCTGATTGCCGGAAGGGGCCAGCGCGCTCACCCCCACATCCTGCTGGGTGTTGGCCGTCAGGGAGGTCGAGGGAACCACACCCGGCTGCAGTGCCAGCAGGTCTGTGTAACTTCGCCCGTTCAGCGGCACCGTCGTCATCGTTGCACCCGAAATCGTCTCGCCCATCTGGGTATCGGAGGTTTCCGCGCGCACCGCGTTCTCCTCGACGGTCACCGCCTGCGTTTCTTCCCCCACCTGCAGCACCGCATCCACGTTCACGGAACTGTTCGCATCCACGGCCACTTCCGTGCGGCGGTAGGGGCGGAAGCCCTGCTTTTGGATGGAGACCGTGTAGCGTCCGACAGAAAGACCTGCAAAGGAGTAAAAGCCCAGCGCGTTCGTCGTCACCCGCTGCTGAATCCCGGTTTCTTGGTTCACCGCGCGCACAATCGCCCCGGGGACAACTGCGCCGGTCACATCGGTCACGGTCCCCGACACGCTCCCGCCACCCCCTGCCCCGGCAGCCACGTTACGTCCCGGCGAGCATAGAAGTATTGTTGCTGCCGCGAGGACTAAGGCAACAGCTCTGCAGGAAATACGCACCCCTGTGCGCCCGTCGCTCGTCATATTTCCCCTAGGTAAGGTCCCCGGCCGGGTCCCGCATAATGCTCAGGCCCCGCGCCTTCGAATTTCCTATCTCGTGGCCGTCTGTCAGAAGGTCTTGCTATCTGGGCCCCTCGTTAACTGGCAGCCCCGCGTGTTTGCGCCTCCATAGCTTCATCCTCAGCGCCCGCTTGCCACCGCTGGCGGTGTGCAACAGCGCGCACCTGTTCTTGCTGCCCACGGGCCGTCCGCCGCATGAGTACCTGGGGCCGTTGCTTCACTTGCAAACCATTTGCAATAAGACCGCTTAGCACCTACTCCCTCTCTGACTACTTCTCAGTTGCAAATGATTCTCAACTGGAAGAACCATTGAAACCCGTGCTTCACCCGTCTGTCAAGCGAAAGCTCATAAATTTTCTATGACTTCCTTGGCCGTGCCCCCTCGCCATCCGGCCCGGTGGCGAGTGATCCAGAATCTTCGGGACGGGGCGGGCGGACTTCTCGGACTGGCACGGGGGCCTTACCGGCCCCGTCTTCTCGGACTGGCACGGGGGCCTTGCCGGCCCCGTCTTCTCGGACTGGCACGGGGGCCTTACCGGCCCCACCACGACACGCATTAGATTGGGTTGTGCGCCCGGCGCACAGGGTCTAATTTCGACAAAAATTTGAGCAACGTGGGTAAGGGCTAGGAGGGGACGGCTGTCCTTCGACTCGTCCGCCGCGGCGGACTCGCTCAGGATCATCATCCTGGTCGGATGGTGACAGCATCTAATTTCGACGAGAATTTTGGGTGCGTGGGTGAATGCCAAAAAGACAGTGGCGAGCGGG
>JASHRU010000426.1 GCA_030037225.1 Candidatus Acidiferrales bacterium
GCTCCCCATTCAATAACAATCGCGACTAGCAAGTGGCGAGAAAAGAATTTCGACGCGGGCGTGGTAGAGTTGCCCGGCGGGGACCCGATGGATACGGCTGAACTGGAACGCCAACTGCGCGCCGAAGGGTTCCGTCGAACGTACGTCTGGCACGATTCTCCGCACACGCACTATCCGGCGCACACGCATGCGTCGCTCACCGCGCATATCATTCTAGATGGGGAAATGACGCTGACCGTCGATGGAGCATCGCGGACTTATCGAAGCGGCGAACGCTGCGACGTGGCCGCAGGAACGGTTCACGCTGCGCGGATGGGCCCGCAAGGCTGCCGCTACCTGATCGGGGAAAAGTAGGCCGCTGCCGAGCCGCCCGCAACACTCACATGGCCGTTGGTGGCGCGTTGACACGCTGCGCGGGGCTGTGTAATTTGGCGCACGGTCCGTGCGGCGAGCGACAGCAGGATGGCCACAAGTCGCGCGAAGCGCGGGCGCGCCAGGAAGGAGTTCGATGAGCCGGCCGAGTCTTCTTTCCACTCATCCGCTGTTCCCGGAAGCGCGGACGCTGCTGGACGCTCGTTGCGACGTGGAGTACTGGCAGCGGCCCGAACGGCCTTCGCGGGCGGAATTCCTGAAACAGGTGGCGCCGAAAGACGGCGTGATTTGTTTGCTGACGGAAAAAATCGACAAAGAGATGCTGGCGGCGGCGCCGAAGCTGCGCATCGCGGCGAATGTGGCCGTGGGCTACGACAACATCAGCTTGCCTGACTGTACGTCGCGGAAGGTGGTTGTGACGAACACGCCGGGGGTGCTGGACGAGACGACGGCGGATTTCGCGTGGACGCTGCTGATGTGCACGGCGCGGCGCGTGGGAGAAGGCGAGGCGATGTGCCGCTCGGGGCAGTGGGCCGGTTGGAATCTGGACCAATTTTGCGGCGGCGACGTGTGGGGCAAAACACTCGGAGTGGTCGGTTTCGGGCGCATCGGGCGCGCGGTGGCGCGCCGGTCGCGCGGGTTCGGAATGAAGGTGATCTATACGGACGCGATTCGCGCGCCAGAAGGGGTGGAGCATGAACTGGGCGCGCGGTACGTGGACATGGACACGCTGCTGGCGAACGCCGACTTCGTGACGCTCCACGTGCCGATGATGGCGGGGACGCACCATCTGATCAACGCGGAACGGCTGAAGAAGATGAAGCGTACGGCGTACCTGGTGAACACCGCGCGCGGGCCGGTGG
Organism: Candidatus Acidiferrales bacterium; assembly: GCA_030037225.1. Lineage (GTDB taxonomy): Bacteria > Acidobacteriota > Terriglobia > Acidiferrales > UBA7541 > JOPF136. The sequence goes on from JASHRU010000426.1 coordinate 1,236, forward strand.
TGGACAATGAGGCGCTTTACCAGGCGTTGAAAGCAGGAACGATTGCGGGCGCCGGGATCGACGTGCACGAACAGGAGCCGAAGATTCACGCCGGCCTGGTGAGCCTGAAAAACGTGGTGCTGACGCCTCACATTGCCAGCGCGTCGATCGAGACGCGAACGAAGATGGCGTGCATGGCCGCGGAGAACGTGCTGGCGTTTTTTGGCGGTCAACGGCCGCCGAATGTGGTGAATCCGGAGGCGCTGGGCTAGAGCGCGGACTATTGGATCAACGGACTTGGCCCGGTCTAATAAAAACGGAAGGCCGGCGGGACTCCGGCGCTGCGGGAGGAAACGAGTATGGCGATGCTGCAGGATTCGTTGCGATTGACGCTCGAGGGCGCCCGCGTCGCCCTGGAGGGAGCGGAGAGGCGGGCGCGCGAGATGGGCGTGCCGATGGATATCGCCGTGGTCGACGACGGCGGACATCTGATCGCTTTTGCGCGCCAGGACGGCGCGAAGCTGGGCTCGGTGGCGATTGCGATCAACAAAGCTCACTCGGCGGCGATTCGCAGGCAGCCGACGGGTCCGGTTATGGAAGCGGGCGCGCCGAACTTGGTGTTGAGCCTGGGGCTGGCGATTGGGAGTCGTGCGGAGCAAACACCGATCCGCGGCGGGCTGCCGCTGGTCTTTGCCGAGCAGGTGGTGGGCGCGATCGGCGTAAGCAGCGGGACCGAGGAGCAGGATACGGCGGTTGCGCTGGCCGGGGCGGAAGCGTTCGGTGCGGCGTGTCGCGCGGAACCGGCCGAGCAGCGAGGTTTTGAAGCGATCGAGGAAAATGAGTGACCTGAAGGCGATCGCACGGGGAATTTTCCGCGAGACGCTGGCCGCAATCGACGTGGCCGACTCGGTGAAATCCGCGCTGGGACGCATTGGAACAATCTGCCGGGTGGGCGATTTCGAGTTCGATTTGTGCGATTTTTCGCGCGTGCACGTGCTGGCCATCGGCAAAGCCGGAGAGGCCATGGCCTCGGGGCTGGTGGCTGCGCTTCCCTCCGACGTTTCGCCAACGGGCCTGATGGTGGTGCCTTCCAAACCGTGGAACAACCTGCCTGGGATCGAGACGATCGTGGCAGGGCACCCGGTGCCGACGGAGGAGAGCTTTTGGGCGGGCGGCGCGGCGCTGGACATCCTGGCCGGGTGCGGCGCGGACACGCTGGTGTTTTTTCTGCTCTCGGGCGGCGGCTCGGCGCTGGTGGAAAAACCGTACTTTGCCGATGTCGGGCTGAAGGACATGCAGGAATTGCATCGGGTGCTGGTGACGTGCGGAGCGCCGATCGATGAAATCAACGCGGTGCGGAAGCACGTTTCGGCGGTGAAGGGCGGACGACTGGCGGCGGCGGCGCCGGAGGCGCTGAAAATCACGCTGGGAGTGAGCGATGTCCCGCCGGGCCGGGAATCGGCGCTGGCGTCGGGGCCGACGCTACCGGACCCCACGCGCATTTCGGATGTGCTGCGCGTTTCGCGGGAATACGGCGTCGCGGCGAAACTGACTGGCCCGCTCGCGCGGAGGATTGAGAAGGGCGACCTGCCGGAAACGCCGAAGGAGGGTGACCGGGCGTTCCAGCGGACGCATTTCCACCTGGTACTGGGAATGAACCAGATGTTCCACAGCGCGCATCGGCATGCGGAGGCGAGCGGATGCGTGACGGTGTGCGACAACTCGACCGACGACTGGCCGCTCGAGAAGGCGCGCGATTTTTTGCTGGGGCAACTCGAGGCGCTGGGCCGGCAGCATCCGGGACGCCGCGTGTGCGTGATCGCGGACGGCGAAGTGCTCTCCCGGGTGACGGGCGACGGAGTGGGAGGCCGGAATTCGGCGTTCGTGCTGGCGTGCGTGGAGAGAATCGCAGGGAAACCGATTGCCGTGCTCAGCGTGGGGACGGATGGAATTGACGGAAACAGTCCGGCGGCGGGCGCGGTGGCGGACGGAACGACGCTGGAGCGCGCGCGGCGGGCCGGGATGGAGCCGGCGGATTATTTCAAGCGGAGTGATGCGTACAGCTTTTTTTCCTATCTCGAAGATGCAGTCGAAACGGGGCCGACGGGAAACAATCTGCGGGATTTGCGGATTTTCATCTCGGCGCCGGAGGGATGAGCGCAAGCCGCGTCCGCACAGCAGTCTGGGGCATAAGACACCGAGTGAGTTCGCGCGGGAGGCCGCGGGAAACGCTGTGGAAAAGCCGCTGCGTGGAAA
>JASHRU010000427.1 GCA_030037225.1 Candidatus Acidiferrales bacterium
GCGAACCTAGGTGGTGTTGCGCCGCCCGCGGTCCCGAGTGCGCATGATGATGCCGGAGCTCGGGCCGCATTTACCGCCGCCTTTGCAGTTTTCCTTCATCCCCGCTGCATGAATTGCCACCCTTCGGACGACCGGCCGCTACAGGGAGATGATAGCCATCCGCATGCGCAAAATGTCCAACGTGGGCCCCTGGGCGACGGCAAGTACGGAATGAAGTGCGGCGCCTGCCATCAAAAAGAAAATACTCCGGGGCCGCACATGCCGCCTGGCGCCATTATCTGGCGGCTCCCTCCGCCCAAGATGCCGATGATCTTTCAGGGAAGATCGCCGCACCAGCTCTGCGAGCAGCTAAAAGATCCGGCGCGCAATGGCGGCAGAACGCTCCAGCAAATCATTGAGCACGTCTCGACCGACAAGCTCGTCGGCTGGGGTTGGGATCCGGGGGAAGGCCGCACGTTGCCGCCATTGAGCCGCGAGGAGTTCGCCCGCGACGTCAAACAATGGGTCGAGAAGGGTGCTGCCTGCCCGGAGTAGCTCGGACGCCTCAATATTTCCTTATTGTCGCGCTCAGCGGCGCCACATCGCCTTAGCCTGCTCGTCCAGCAGGCGCGTGAGCACGGGCAAATTGTGACAGAGGGATTGTCGCACGCGCTACCTCACCGCCAATCAGCTGTAAACGTATACGAGGCTGTGCGACTAAAGATGAGAGAGCAGGAAGACCCGCGGAATGGAACCTGGGCCGAATCCGCGAACCACCTGGGCGCGCCCCGAGACTCGCGCAGGGTCCGAATGCGGAGAAGTCATGGGGCGGCGTGACAGGGATCACTGAGAACTGGCACGCCCTAGGCAATCTTTTGCGGAGTCCGAAGTCGGGGTGCGTCCATTGGCATTGACGCGATATTTCTGGTATGTATGCGACGCGTCTATTTCCCGGGCAGGGGGTAGTCGCCCGCACTCTGAATCCACGGAAACGTCAGGCTCGGCGGCGCAGTGTCCGGTACCGGCCGCTGGGCGCAAGATGAGGATAAGGCCCTAGGATGGCCACCCGCGACAATACCTCGCTGGTTGATCTCTTCGTGGCCCGAGCCACCGAGGCCGCCGCGAAGGTCGAGCGCATCGGCCGCGCGGCCTCGGAAGTGCGCGCGGCAGTGGCGCGCGCAACCGAGGGACTCAGTTCGCTGGTGGTTGCCGACGGCGATTACCTCCAGTCCGACATTTTCTCCTCTCTCCGCACAATTCCCCAGGTGATCCCCAAACCGACGGACGACCAACTTGCTACGGCTGACGCCGGCATCACGGAAGCCTTTGCTGGAGTGGCTCGCAGCGGCTCCATCTGTGTGGCTATGGGCCCGCCACTTCGCTCAGCCGCGAGCCTGCTCATGCCCCTGCACGTGGCGCTGCTGCCCGTCGAGCGCATTGTCTTGCGGCCTCGCGAACTCTTCGAACAGACAGGAATTGGCGCCGAGGCTATGCAGCGCAACATCATTTTCGTCACGGGACCGAGCGCCACCGCGGACATGGGTCCGCTGGTGCGCGGCGTCCACGGTCCGCATCGCCTCCACATATTGGTACTTGAATAGCCATGGCCGCTCCTCCAGCTCCGGCAGAAGCGTACGACGCGCCCCGCGCCGTCGCCAACAAGCGCGACAAGAGCGCGTTGCTTCGCGCCATCCGCATGGCCTTGGGCATTGAAAGCGACGCCATCCGCCGAAACACGCAGACCTTCAACCGGAACCGATACCGCGAAGCTGCCGCACTGCCCGATTACGAGGCGCTCAAAGATGAAGCGCGCGCAATCAAAGAGCGCGCCATCGGCCATCTGCCCGATCTCCTGATGACGCTGGAGACCGCTATCCGGGCGCGCGGCGGAAATTTCTATCTGGCCTCCACGGCCGCCGATGCCTGCCGCTATATCCTGGGCGTCTGCCAGTCGCACGGCGCGAAGCTGGTAGTCAAGGGAAAGAGCATAACCAGCGAAGAGATTCGCTTGAATCACACCCTGGAGGGCGCTGGCATCGAGGTGGCAGAGAGCGATTTGGCCGAGTTTATCTTGCAAGTGGCCGACGAACAGCCTTCTCATAACGTCGCCCCCGCAATGCACTACAGTACCGAGCGCATCTCCGCGCTTTTCAAGCGCAAGTTCTCCACCAGCGAACCACTCGACACCGGCGAGGAGCTAACCAAATTCGCGCGCGGCCGCCTCCGCCAGAAGTTTCTGAAAGCCGATGTGGGATTCACTGGAGCCAACCTCGTCGCTGCAGACACCGGCACCGTCATGCTCGTCGAGAGCGAGGGCAACATTCGCATGTCCTCTTTGCTCCCGCCGGTGCACATCTCGCTGGCCGGCGTAGAAAAGGTGATCCCGGCGCAGTCTCAAATGGGTGTTTTCTTGGAGTTGTTGCCGCTGTCCTTCAACGGAAAGCTCACCTCGTACATCAGCTTCCTTCGCCCTCCGCTCGACGATCCGCCCTTCGCCCTTACGGGGCGCCCGCGCAAGAAGCGCGAGTTTCATCTCGTTCTCATTGACAACGGCCGCATGAAGCTGCGCCAGGATCCCGTCCTCCAGGAATCCCTCTACTGCATTCGCTGCAGCGCCTGCATGAACTGTTGCGCGAACTTTCAGACCGTCGGCGGGCATGCCTTCGGCGGCGAGACCTATTGCGGGGGCATCGGCGGCGCGTGGGAAGCGGGTACCGGTACGTTGGAAAACGCGCGGTTCTCCGATCTTTGCACTGGATGCTCGCGATGCGTCAACAATTGCCCCGTGCGCATCGACATTCCCTGGCTCAATGAAGTACTGCGCGACCGCTTGAACCGCTCGAGCGCGGGCTCTCCGCTGGCTTCTCTGCTCGGCATCGTCTCTTTCGTCCGCGGGGACGACCGCCGCGCCTCAGCGCAGAAGGTTTTCTTTGCCAACTATCACTGGTACGCCAAATGGGGCGCGCGAACTCGCGCCTTCGCGAACGGCGTGATTCGCTACGGCCCGGCGCGACGATTGATGGAGTCGCTTGTCGGTGTGGACGTCCGCCGCGAAATTCCGCCGTTCCCCGCGCATCCGCTCGTCCGCGCCGCGCGCAATCTCCCCCCCCTCGCGCGCGCCGGGAAGCGCGCCAAGGTCGTGCTATTCCCCGATGTATACACAAACTATGGCCTGCCCCAACGCGGCATCGCCACAATTAAGGTTCTTCGCGCGCTGGGCGTTGATGTTGTGGTGAGCGACGCGATTCCGGAAGGCCGTGCGGCGCTCTCCCAGGGCATGATTGCCACCGCAAAAAAACACGCGCGCCATACTGCCGATGCGCTTCTGCCCTACCTCGACCAGGGACGTGACATCATCGTAATTGAGCCGAGCGCGTTGGCAATGTTTCGCCGCGACTACCGCCATCTGTTGGCCGACGCTGCTCGATTCGACTTGTTGCGCACGCGCACTTTTGATCCCGTGGAATACATCGCGCGCCTCTCCGCCAAATCGGGCCGCCCGGCACGCGATCTATTCGATCTGGCTCGCTCACCGGTCGGCTCGCGCCTCTTCGTTCACTCCCACTGCCAGCAGAAGACGCTCGGCTGCGCCCAACCCACCGAAGCGTTATTGCGTGAGATCGGGTTCGACGTCGCCACCTCCTCGGTCGAGTGCTGCGGAATGGCGGGCAGTTTTGGATACAAGAAGGAATACTATGAGATGAGCATGGCTGTGGGAGAAGACCTCTTCGGGCAAGTGCGTGCTGCTGAAGCGCCCGACGCGGGCGGCGCGCGCGCCTTGGTTGCCAGCGGCACCTCCTGCACGGAACAGTTCCACGCTGGACTCGGCCGCCCAGTCCTGCACCCCATCGAACTTCTGGCCGCCATCTTGAAGTTGTAGCGCAGGTCCCGTCGTTGGGCGACCGCCGGCCTGCGCCCTGGTCTGAAGGGGAGCGCCGCCCTAGTTCATTCGCGGTGACGCGCCGCGTATAGAGGCATCCAGCAGCTCAACGGTGTGAAGGACAGGGATGCGTTTGCCGGCGCGCTCGAGCGCGGTGCGTAATTGCAGAAGGCAGCCTGGATTTCCGGAAGCAACCACGTCGGGCTTTAGTCCCAGAACGTTTTGCGCTTTTCGGTCGCCCAGTTCCGTCGCGGCTTCCGGCTGCACCAAATTGTAGATCCCCGCTGAGCCGCAGCAGACCGCGGCGTCAGGAATCTCCACGATGTCGATTTGCGGGATGCGCGAGAGCAGCGCGCGCGGTTGGCTGCGCACCCCCTGCGCGTGCTGCAGATGGCACGAGTCGTGATACGCCACGCGCATTGCGATCGGGTTGCGCGGGGCACGCGGCTCGAGAGCGGCCAGAAATTCCGATACATCGCGGCATTTCGCGGAGAACACGCGCGCCCGGGTCGCGTATTTCGGATCATCGCGCAACAGATAGCCGTACTCCTTCATCGTCGAGCCGCAGCCCGCCGCATTCACGATTATGGTCTCCACGTTGGCGCGCTCGAACGCATCGATGGTCCGCCGAGCTAGCTCCTGTGCCCGTTCCTCTTCTCCCGCGTGTACCAAGAGCGCGCCGCAGCACGACTGATCCTTGGGTGTTATCACCTCGCATCCCTCTGCGGCCAGCACCCGCGCCGTGGCCGCGTTCACCTGCGGGAAGAACACGCTCTGCACGCACCCCGTGAGCATTCCCACGCGATGCCGCTGCGTTCCCTTTGCGCCCGTGACCTCCGCTATGGCTTCGCCCTTCTCGAGCCGCGGCAGCAACGACTCCATCGAACGCAGCTTCTTGGGCAGCAAATTCAGCACGCCAGTCCTTCGTGCCAGCGCCTGAATGCCCGACTTTTGGTAAAACTTCAGTGGCAGAAGGAATGCCCGCAGCCGCGCCGGAACTGTAAACGTACTGAAAATCATCTGCCGGTACGCGCGTTCGGCGACCGAACGCGGATAGTTCCGCTCAATCTGCGCCCGGGTGGCCTCGATCAATTTTCCATAGTCCACGCCCGAAGGGCACGCCGTCATGCACGCCATGCACCCCAGGCAAGCGTCCAGGTGGCCCACCCATTTGTCGTTGAGCGTGGCCGCGCCATCGAGCGCCATCCTCATCAAGTAAATGCGCCCGCGCGGCGAATCCATCTCTTCGTGCCACAGCACGTACGTCGGGCACACTGGCAGGCAGAAGCCGCAGTGCACGCATTTGTCCATCAACTCGCGCACGGGCGGATGGTGCGCGTCGAACGCACTCTTCGCGCCCGTCGCTGGCTGTCCGCCCTCTCCCACCGCGCCCATCAAATACCTCCCACAAAACGCCCGGGATTCAGCGTGCCGCGGGGGTCGAACTGTTGCTTCACCCGCAGCATTACAGGATACGCGTCGCCCGGGCTTCCCCACGCCTCGATGGCACCTGAGCCAGCCGGCCGATTGGCAATAAACAGCGAACCTGCGCCGCGCTCGAATTCAGCGCGCACGGATACGAGTGCCTCGCGAATGTCCGCCGGCTGTGCAGCTTCCAGCCGAACCCACCCGAGTCCGGTCCCTTGCGCCACGATCTTCCACTTCATCCCGCCCTTTTCCGCTGCCCTTCTCACTGTCTCGCACGCTGCCGCTATGCGCGAAGGCAGCACGCTGAATTTTGCTACCGCCGCTGTATCCGCCAGCGTCCACAGTTCCTGCCGGGCATTCCATACCTGGGCTGATTCTCCCGTCTCAACTGCAAATGCCGCCAGTTTTCTCGCCGTGGTGCATTGCGCTTCGATCCCCGCCGGTGTCCCATCGAAGCGTACGTCCACTTCGGGTTGCACATCGTGCCGCGCACGCGCCTGCAGGCCCGTGTGCGCCAGTGGCGAGCCCTGCAACTCCACGATTAGCCGGTTCGCATCGGACACGCTCCCCGCGCGAAACGTCAGCGTGCGCCCTTCCGCAGGCGGGAGCGGGTGCAACCGGAATGCCGCCCGTGTAATCACGCCCAGCGTCCCCAGTGCGCCGGTAACCAGTTTCGGCAGGTCGTAGCCCGCCACGTTCTTCACCACTTTTCCGCCGCTCTTGGCCAGCGTGCCATCCGGCAGAGCCAGCGTCACTCCGATGACTAAGTCGCGCAACCCGCCAAACCGCAGTCTCAGCGCGCCGCTGTCGTTCGTGGACAGAATGCCGCCGATGGTCGCGTTTTCCGGCCACAAGGGGTCAACGGCAAGGCGCTGGCCATGCTGCGCGAGAGCGGACTGGAGTTTTCCGAAGGTCACGCCGGCCTCCGCGACGACAGTGAGATCGGCCCAGGCGTGTTCGACGATACGATTCAGCCGTTTCGTGGAAAGGATCAAACGGAGCACTCTTGGCGCGTTGCCCCAGCCGAGCTTTGTGCCGCCCCCGCGCGGTGCCACGGCGATATCCGCTTCATTTGCCCAACGCAGGGCGGCGGCGAGCTGCATTTCATCCGCCGGCTCCGCCACTGTTTGTGACGCGACTCCCATCACCGCATCGGCCGGGCCTGCCGGACGCACGTAATTCGCTCCGATGAGGGCGTGGAGTTGCTCCCACGACACCTCCGCCGTGGCTGCTGCCGTCCCTCCGGGCGAAGATGCTCCCGCTTGGTCCATCAAAATCGTTCCGCGATTCCCGCCGTTTCCAGCGGATGCGGCTCGTAACGCCCCGGCTTCTCGCCGCACAGTCGCGGCCGGGGAAAAACCTTCGAAGGGTTCGAGAGTTGCAGCGGATCAAACGCGCAGCGCACCAATTGCATCGTCTCCAGATCCGGCTCGCTGAACATTTTCCCAATCATCTGCTTTTTCTCTTCACCCACGCCGTGCTCGCCCGTAATCGAGCCGCCCGCCTCAACGCACAATTCCAAGATTCGCATGGCGAGCTCTTCCGCAGCGTGCTCCTGGCCCGGAACACTCCGGTCATAGAGCACCAGCGGGTGCAGATTGCCGTCACCCGCGTGAAAGACATTGGCCACTTTGATCCCTGCCGCCGCGCTCAGCCGCTCGATCTCCTCGAGGATTCGGGGCAGTGCGGTGCGCGGGATCACGCCATCTTGCACGATGTAGTTCGGCGAAATGCGGCCCACGGCCGCAAATGCGGCCTTCCGCCCCTTCCAGAAGACGGCGCGTTCCGCTTCGCTCTGCGCCACACGGATTTCCGTGGCTCCGCACGAAAGACAAATCTCGTTCACCCTCTCCATCAGCGAGGCGACTTCCGCGCTTGGCCCATCCAGTTCCACCAGTAGCAGCCCGCCACAATCAGGATAATGCGCGTGCACTGCCGCTTCTGCCGCCTGAATCGATAAATTGTCCATCATCTCGATCGCGGCCGGAACCATTCCGGCCGCGATGATTCCACTTACCGCTGCGCCCGCCTCTCCGGTTGTCGCAAACGCAGCCAGCAGCGTCTGGATGCACTCCGGACGCTTCACGATCCGGAGGATTACTTTCGTGGTCACGCCCAGCGTTCCCTCAGAACCGACAAAGACTCCCGGCAGGTCGTACCCTGGGGTGTCCAGCGTTCTTCCGCCCAAGTGGACCATCGCGCCATCCGGGAGCACCACCTCGATTCCCAGAACATGTGTGGTGGTGAAGCCATATTTCAGGCAGTGGGCTCCGCCGGAATTCTCCGCCACGTTTCCGCCGATGCTGCACACCGACTGCGAAGAGGGATCGGGCGCGTAGAAAAATCCGTGAGGCGATACCTTTCCGGTCACATCCAGGTTGATGACTCCCGGTTCCACCACTACGCGCTGGTTCGTCAGGTCCACCTCCAGAATCCGGTTCATCCGCGCTGTGCTGATCACGATTCCATGCTCCACCGGCAGCGCCCCTCCGCTCAATCCCGTGCCTGAACCCCGCGCTACAAACGGAATGCGTTCCCGGTGGCACACCCGCACGATGGCCTGCACCTGCTCTGCGGATTCAGGCAGCAGTACCGCCTCCGGCATCACCCGGAAGTTCGTCAGGCCGTCGCACTCGTAGGTATGTAATTCTTCGGCGGAAGTGATAAGTCCGCGCTCTCCGACTACAGCGCGGAATTCCTGTAGGGTGCGGGCGTCCACGTCTGACCCACCTTCGAACACCGGAGAGGTGCGGGCGCAAATTCCTTCTCGAGGTCTACGGCCTCGGAGGAAGCCTCTCCTAAATCAGCGGGCCAAGTTACCGCAGCCCATCCGAACTGGCAGCGGCCCCGATCCGCTAGCCAGCAGCTTGTCCCAACCACTGACAAACGTCAAACCCTACGGAATGGCGCCCTGAAATACATAGGCCTGGAGGAAGGCGATCAGTCCGATCACCGCTGCCCCGGCCACGGAATGCCACCACACGGTGCGGAAGATCGGACCCAAGGCATGGGATCGCTCATAGGCATCTTCGTAACAGGCGGCGCAGGCCACCATGATGGATTGAGGATCGATCATCTTCCCCATCACTCCCCCAGTGGAGTTGGTGGCGGAGATCAGGACTTCGTTTAGGTGCAACTGCTGGGCAGTGATCCTTTGCAGGCTGCCGAACAGTGCGTTGGAAGCAGTGTCGGAGCCCGTGAGGAAGACGCCCAGCCAGCCCAGGTAGGCTGCGCAGATGGGGTACAGGGCTCCAGCGTGCGTGAATGCCAGACCAATCACCGCGTCGGTACCAGAGTAACGGGTGAGAAACCCGAGCCCCAGCACCTGCGCGATGACCAGGATCGGAATCACCAGACGATTGACGGTTCGCCGGACGGATTCGACCCACTGCGCGGCAGTCAGGCGCAGCGCGAGCCCGGATAGTAAAGCCGCGACGAACACGCCTGTCCCGGCCGCCGACAGCCAGTTGATGTTAAAGACGGCGGCCTCGGGCTTGGCATTTAGTGCTGCCACGGGGGGCATGCGCTGGACTAGGTTGTGCAGAGCCGGCATCTGCCACTGTGGCAAGGAAAGCTTGCCTGAAAACACACCGCCGAGGATGGTGGTCTTAAACGTTATCCCCGAAAAAAGGTTATTCAATTGGGCTTTCCATGCTGGAATGCCCCATACAGCGCAGCAGATGATGAGGATCGCCCAAGGCAACCAGGCATACGCGGTCTGGCCGACGGTGTAGGGATACACCCACTCCTTCGCGTCCGTGGTTGCCGTCGCCGTACTCTTTCCGGATTTGGCCAGGGCCTCGCGCTCCGACCGCAGGAGGAATCGCGTCTTGGGGTGCCAGACAAAACGCAGGAATAGGGCGGTGCAAATGACGGAGAATACGCCCGCGACCACGTCGGTCATTAGGTGGAAGGACGCCGTGGAGGACGCGAGCCACTGCATTACGGCGAAGGAGAGACCCGCGCACAGCGCCCCCGGCCACACCTCCCAGATCTCCTTCCAGGTGCCTCCCTCCATCAGCACAAATGCGGCGACCAGCCAGAACGGGACCAGGATGGACACCCAGGGAAGTTGGTGCCCGACCATGGTCGACAGCTTAAGCTGGTCCAGGCCCGTCACGGTTGCGAGCATGACGATAGGAGTGCCGATGGCTCCATAGGCCACAGGAGCAGTGTTCGCCAGTAGGTTTAAGACGGCCGATTGGAAGGGAGGGAATCCCAGGCCAACCATAACGGCACCGGCGATGGCAACCGGCGTCCCGAATCCCGAGGTTCCCTCGATGATGGCACCGAAGGAGAATGCGATTAGCAATACTTGCAGGCGCCGGTCGAAGGATATATGGATGATCGATTCCTTCACGATCTCAAACTTGCCGGAGATAAGGGTCATGTTGTAAAGGAAGATGGCCCCAACAATAATCCAGATGATCGCCAGGAACCCGGACAAACACCCGAAGCCAAAGGCCGAGAACGCCGACCTGAGAGGCATCCCATAGCCCAGGCAGGTGACGGCGAAAGCCGCCACGACACCGTAGAAAGCCGCATAGGGGGCGGAAATTCCAAGGTGTCTGGCGCCCTTTTTGTCCCGATGAGGGTGCAGAGCAATAAAGTAAAGCAGCACCAGTATCGGCACTCCCGCCAAAAGCGTCGACAGGAACACGTTGTTGAACGGATCGTAATTCTGTTGGTACATGGGGCCTCGCTTCACGCATCAGCTGCGCGTGCCCACTGAGCTGATGAGCTCGTTTTTGCCGCCTTTTTGGTGCCGTGATATATGCTTCCCTTCGATGAAAGTCAAGCACTTACGCAGCTTCTGAAGGCCCCGGCTCCGGCGCCATAGCTAAATCTATTCCCGCGCTGCGGCCTGTAATTCCTCCCAGAGCGCCTCCACGTGCCGCCGCTCGGTGGTCTCTGCGCCGATTGACACACGGATGATTTGCTTCCCTTTCAAAATTGAAGGCGTCAGAAACGCCCGCCCTCTGTGATTCACGGCAGCCGCGATGCGCAGGTTATGCGCGTCGAGCTCCGCTCCATCCGTCCAGCCCGGCGGAATGTGCCGGATGCATAATGTCTGCAGATGTACCGGCGCTGTCCGCTGCCAGTCCGGGGCACCGTCCACTACCCCTTTCAGCCACTGAGCGTTTTGCAAGTCCCGCCGCAGCCGCGCCTGCAGCTCCGCGACTCCCTGCTCCCGCAACAGGAACCACAATTTCAGCGCTCGGAACCGCCGGCCTAACGGAAGCCCCCAGTCGCGATAGTTCTTGACGTGAGCATCATGCTGAGTTCTTAGGTACGCGGGATTCGTGGACATTGTGCGGATCAATTGCTCCGTGTCGCGAACAAAATAAGCGCTCAGATCGGAGCCTGTGCCCAGCCATTTGTGCGGGTTCAGCACAATCGAATCCGCTCCCTCGACCCCATCCCACATCCAGCGGCATTCCGGAAGAATCATGGCATCGCCAGCTAAGGCCGCGTCCACGTGTAGCCAGGCCCCCCACAGCCGTGCCAGCACCGCCATGTCCGCCACCGGATCGAGTGCGGTGCTGTTCGTCGTCCCGGTCGTGGCCACCACCGCGCACGGCCGCATGCCGCGTTCATCGTCCACTTGCATAGCCGTCTCCAATTCCTTTGCGATCAGCGCATGGTTCTCATCCGTCGGAATCAGCCGCAGATTGTCGCTTCCGAATCCCGCCAGCCGCGCCGCCTTCCAGACGGAGCTGTGGCTTTCCTCCGATGCGTACACCACCAGCCGTTTTTCTTCCGCCTGCAGTCCGCCGCGATCCTGACTGAAATTCGTGGCGCGCTCGCGCGCGCACAGCAGCGCGCAAAGCGTCGCCGTAGATGCAAAGCCCTGGATGACCCCTGTGAATTGCCGCGATAGACCTACCATCTGACGCAGCCAGTCCATCATCACTTCTTCAAGTTCCGTCGCGGCCGGGCTGGTTTGCCAGCTCATGCACTGCGCGCCCAGCCCCGCGGCGGTCAGATCGGCCAGCACGGAAGCAAAGCTCGTGTTCGATGGGAAATAGGCAAAAAAACCGGGATGATTCCAGTGCGTGATGCCCGGCAGGATGATCCGTTCAAGGTCAACCACGATGGAGTCGAGCGGTGTGCCCCTCTCCGGCGGCTGCGCCGGAAGCTGCGCTCGGATTGCTCCGGGCGCCACTGGGCTCATCACCGGAAGCCGCTCGATACCGCTGCGGTATTCCGCGATCCAGTCCACCAGCGCATGGCCAACGCTTCGAAATTCTTCAGGCGTCATGTCCCACTCCTTGCGAGCCTGTGGCGCTGCTACCCTCTCGTGCCCGACGAGAGAACGGGCTGCGCGCGAAAATCATACGGCAAACCACGGCGCGCAACTCAGGCTTCTCTGCCGAACGAATTGTCGACACCCCTCCTGAGTAGGGGCACGGCGTGTCTTGTCCCATCGGGAAATCCTGCGTTTCGCTAATTCCTGCCGTGCTGAGGCTCGCGTCGGCCTAGGGACAGACCTCACCTGTTGGGGGAATCTAGAACGGAACGGCAAACCGGACGGCCAGCTAGCGGATCAGCGAACCTACCTTTTCCATCTGGTGGGAAAATGCTCCCGGCTCGTAATACGAGGGATTTTCGAGCTGCTGGAAGAGCACGTTGATGGCTGCGCGTACGTCGGCGGCATCGCCTGCCTTCGCTTCCTTGCTGTACGCAATGTAAAGCGAGTCGAGCGCCATGGCCGCCTGCTCGCCGCACCGTTCGCCGGAGTAGGAAATCTTCTCCGCGTCGCCGGTGATTGCCAGCATCACGCGCTTGGCCATCGCCGGGTCGTAGCTCATCGTCTGGAGCTTCGCCCCAAACTGCTGCGCCACCGGAGCTGCCGCGCCCGCCGCCGCGACCACAGCCGAGGGGTCCGGATTCAACTTGTTCATTTCCGCCTGGACCTTTGCCACCTTCGCCGCTAAGTCCTGTGCCGCCGCAGGATCTACAGCCTCTGCCAGATGCAGGAACACGATGTAGCGCGAGGCTTGCCACGGCGGATCGCCCGCGCGCCGTGCCGAATAGCCGTGCTCCTGCCGCCAACTTTGCGCCGCCGGACCGAGCGCATGATGGCAGGCGAAGCAGTCGAGTTCTGAATATTCCGGCCAAACTTTCCCTTTCGCGCGCCAGGAAACCCGCTCGAGCTCGGCACGCAGCTGTTCGGCTTGGCCAGTCCCCCATTGCCTCATTCCCAGCATCGCGGCGTCCTCGGCCGGTTTCCCAGCCTCGCTTTCCCGGGGAACCTTCCAGTGGAGCGGCATCGCGGCCTGAAAAGAATCGAGTTCGAAGTACAGGTCCGGATGCCCGCCCGCGATCATCTCGTGGTCCACAAACTGATCGGGAGTGCCCAGATGGCAGGTGAGGCATTTATCGGTCCGGTGGGTCAGGTCGCGCAGGTCCACCATCCCCGCTGCTACTGACTGTTCATGCGTCCAACCCCGCGTCGTGTGTCCGCCCAGCCACCCTCCCGCCGGTCCGTGGCAGTTCTCGCAGGACACGCCTTCGCTCAGTTCAAATGTGCGTGCGCGTTTTTCCGCCGGCACCGAAAGCGAATGACAAACCAGACATTTCGGGGATTCTTCGGCCTTGGTGTTCAATTTGAGGATGCGCGCCATGCGCTCGCCCACTTCACCGGTCAGCGCCAGGTAGGCGCGGCTGTGCTTGTCCTTCACAACCCAGGTGCTGTATTCCGTTTGCAGGATCCGGCTGTCTCCCCGCGGGCGGATGCTCCCGTGGCAGCTGGTGGCGCTGCAGGAACCGGGCCCAGAATACTGACCCATAGCTTCGGCAGGCATTGCCTTGGCAGGTGGACTTCCGCCCGGCCCCGCAAAGACTGCCGGGGCAAATAGCATCAGAGCTATGATTGTCGCGGGACGCAGGGGGCGCACTCGTTAGTTTCCGCTTCCTGATGCCGCGGCGCCCGGACTCGGCCCCCGGGCTGCAGCCACAACCGGCCTCAGGTGGTTGTGCTTATACCTCCTGCCCGACCGAGTGTCAATGGCGGAACGGGCGGGGGTTGCGTTCAGCGTCCCCGTGAGAACAACCATCCACGACGCCGATGCGGACGATGCCGTTCTCACCAGAAACTCTCGCTCCATCCCTATGGACATCCGGCGGGTGAATCGCTACTATCCTCGCCCAGCGGGACCGCCAGGATTGATTGCACGAACGGCGGCTCGAGCCCGGCGAGTCCACAGGGCCCAAAGAGTGCGACGGTGATCTGGGACGATCTTCGCGCCATCCAAAGCCGGCATGGATACCTTCCGGCCGAGGAATTGCACGCACTCTCGCAGCATACGGGAACTCCGCTTTACCAGATCCACAGCGTCGCCAGCTTTTATCCCCATTTCCGCCTCGCGCCGCCGCCCAAAGCGGACGTGCGCGTTTGCATGGACATGTCTTGCAATCTCAACGGGGCCTGCGAGCTCCGCCAGGCCCTGGAGCGCCGCTACGCGGGCATGGGCCCCTCGGAAGTCACCGTTCGCGAGGTTTCCTGCCTGGGCCGTTGCGACCACGCTCCCGCGGTGACCGTCAACGACCAGATCTTCTCCTCAATGTCCGAGCCCACTGTGGACCTGCTGATTACCCGCGCCCTCGGCGGCGAGGCCTTGGAGGAACCGCATCCGCCCCATACCGAGGCTACCTGCAAGTCGGATCCGTATCCTCCTGACAAACGCTATGGTGCCCTGCGCTGGCTGCTCAAATCGAAAGACGTGGACGGCGTGCTCGCCTCGCTCAAAGCAGCCGACCTTCGCGGCATGGGTGGCGCCGGCTTCTCCACGGAGATGAAGTGGTCGCTCGTCCGCAGAATGGACTCGCCCGAGAAATACATTGTCTGCAACGCGGACGAAAGCGAGCCGGGGACCATCAAAGACCGCTTCATCATCCAGCACCTGGCCTATCTCGTGGCCGAAGGGATGGCAATTGCCGGCATCTGTACCGGAGCGAAAAAAGGAATTTTTTATATTCGCCACGAGTACGGCCATCAAGAACACATCATGAAGGAGGAGGTCGAACGCGCCTACCACCAGGGCTTGCTCGGTCAGAACATTCAGGGCTCGGGCATCGACTTCGACCTCGAAGTGTTCGTCAGCCCAGGCGGCTACATCTGCGGCGAGGAAAGCGCGCTCATTGAAGCCATCGAAGGCCACCGCGCGGAGCCGCGCAACAAGCCCCCCTTCCCCGGACAGGCCGGCTTGTGGCAAAAGCCAACCGTGGTAAACAACGTCGAGACCTTTGCCAACGTCCCACAAATTCTCGTCCGTGGCGTGGATTGGTTCAAATCCGCCGGCCTCGCGGGCACCAGCGGCCTCAAATTCGTCGGCATAAGCGGACACGTGGTCAAGCCCGGCGTGTTTGAAATTCCCATGGGCACCCCGGCTTCCGAAGTCATTTTCCGTCTCGCGGGGGGCATCCGCGGCGGCAAGAAGATGAAGGGCTTCGCTCCCTCCGGGCCCTCTTCCGGCTATTTGCCCGCCTCAATGGCCGACATCCGGCTCGATTTCAAGACGCTCGCCGCGGCAGGTTCCATGCTCGGTTCCGGCGCCATGGTCATTTGCGACCAGGACACGTGCATGCTCGACATGGCGCTCAACTCCGTGGCCTTCTTCCGTAACGAGTCCTGCGGTAAGTGCGTTCCTTGCCGTGTCGGCTCCCAAAAAATGGTCGCGCTGCTCCACCGCTGGACTCAGGGCGGTCTTTCCGAGAAGCAATTCACCGCGGATCGCGGCCTCATTGACGAGCTCTCGAACGCCATGGGACTGGCATCCATCTGCGGACTAGGCCAGATTGTCCCGGCGCCCATCAACTCCGTTTTGAAATATTTTGAAGACGAAGTGAGAGAGCACGCGCTCCAGGGCACTTGCCCATCCGGCATTTGCCATCTGCCGGGAGCGCCTGCCAAGCGGGCCGCCAGTCAGCGGGTGGGGATCAATCCATGAGCACCCTGTTCGGAACCTTTCTCGGCCCGATGGTGCAGCTCACCATCGATGGCAAAGAGGTTGCCGCGCCGGCCAGCGCCACCATCTTTGACGCCGCGCGCGCTCACGGCATCCCCATACCCACGCTCTGTCACATGCAGAACGAAACCCCGGTCGGAGTCTGCCGCCTGTGCGTGGTCGAGGCCGGCGGCCGCGTTCTCACTGCTTCCTGTGTCCGCCAGGTAGAAAACGGAATGAAGGTGGTCACCAATTCCGACCGCGTTTTGGCCGCTCGCCGTACCCTGCTCGAAATTCTCATGTCCGACCACCCCTCGCCCTGCGCCCGCGAGCGGCAATCGGGCGATTGCGAACTGGAGATGCAGGCCCGCAATCACGGCATCACCGAAATTCGCTATCCCAAACGCTATTTCACGCGCCCGAAGGACGATTCCTCGCTGGCCATCGCTGTGGACCACGAGGCCTGCATCCTTTGCGACCGCTGCATCCGCGGCTGCAACGAAATCCGCCAGAACCTCGTGCTCGGCCGCATGGGCAAAGGCGCGGGCGCGGGCGTGGCTTTTGACCTCAATACTCCCATGGGCGAGTCCTCCTGCATCTCCTGCGGTGAATGCATGGTGAGCTGCCCCACCGGCGCGCTCACCAACAAGCGCATCGCTGGAACCGAGCTGCCCATTCCCGCCGGCGCGGTTCCCGCTGAACCGGAAGACCTGCTCGAGCTCCCCGTCTTTAAGGGCGTATCCGGTACCTTCCTCGAGATGAATAAGGGGGCCATCGTCAAACGCAGCTTCCATCCGGGCGACGTAATCTGCCGCGAGGGCGATTTCGGATCTACCGCTTTCTACATCGCAGAAGGCAAGGCCGCCGTCTCGATTTCCACCCCCATGGCGCACGTGAAGACACACGGCGGCGCCGGCGGATGGTTCAGCCGCCTCACTTCGAGCCTCATCGGCCGCGACTCCGACGCGCGCGAGGAAGAGACCTCGCAAGGGTACATTCCCATCGACGCCTCGGTCGACCTCGCGTACAGCAACCCCGTCGCCGAGTTGGGGCCCGGCGATCTGTTCGGCGAAATGACCTGCATGAGCTTTTATCCGCGTTCCGCGACGGTCAAGGCCCTCACCGATTGCACCATGTACGAGATGTTGCGGAACGTGCTCGATATCCTGCTCAAGAACAAGTCCTTCCGCGCACGCCTTGGCAAGGAGTACAAGCGCCGCGCGCTCGAAACACATCTTCGCGGCGTGCCCATGTTCTCTGAGCTCTCCCCCGACTTCGTCGAGCGGCTGATGGACAACGTCAAGCTTATCCGCCTCTCTCCCGGGCAGGTGATTTGCAAGCAAGGCGAGCCGGCCGACAGCTTCTATCTTGTCCGCATCGGGTTCGTAAAGGTCACGGAAACGTATCCCGGCGGCGAGCTCGTCATCGCTTATCTTTCCCGCGGTGACTCTTTCGGCGAAATCGGACTTCTTGGAGCGGGCGCCCGCACGGCCACCTGCACGGCGCTCGACCACGTCGAACTGGTCAAGATCTCGGCCGATGACTTCAACGCAATGGTCGATCAGTTCCCCGGCGTGCGCCGCGGTCTCCAGGCCCTTGCGGATGAGCGCCAGCGGCAGAACGCCGAACGCATGGCCGCCCTGGGAACCATCTCACTCGATTCCTTCCTCGGCCAGGGCTTGATGGAAGCCCAGAGTTTGCTCGTCCTCGATTTGGCGCGCTGCACCCGTTGCGACGCGTGCGTCCGCGCGTGCGCCGACGCTCACGACGGCATCACCCGCCTGGTTCGCGAAGGACAGCGTTTCGACCGCTACCTCGTGGCCACATCCTGCCGCCATTGCAAGGATCCGCTCTGCATGGTCGGCTGCCCGGTCGGCTCCATACGCCGCCGCAATTCACTCGAAGTCATCATCGAGGATTGGTGCATCGGCTGCGGCCTCTGCGCCCGCAATTGCCCTTACGGCAACATCAACTTGCATCCCTTCCAGGTGATGGCAGACGACCCCGACAATCCCGGCCGCCGCATCGCCATGGTCAAGCAGAAAGCGACTTCGTGCGACCTATGCACCGAGCATGCCGAGCCCAGTTGCGTTTATGCCTGCCCCCACGACGCCGCGCATCGCGTGGACCCGCGCAAGTTCTTCTCCGAACTCCTGGGAACAAAAGTGTGAGGCCGCATGCGCATTGACGAAACGCATCGCGTTTGGCTCGTCGCCTCCATAGTCATCCTGGGCGCGGCGACTGCCGTCTACGTCATCTACGCGCTCGCTGCACCCCACGGGCCCAGCGGCGGCTCTCCCATCGGTCTCGTCTTTGGTTTCACGGGATTTGGCTTCATGATTTACGCGGGGCTGCTCGGCGCCCGGAAAAAAGTACCCATCATGCGGCTCGGCCGCGCGCAGGGCTGGATGCGCGGCCACCTATGGCTCGGCCTGCTTGCACTCCCACTGATCCTGTTCCACGGCGGTTTCCATTTCGGCGGCCTGCTCACCTCAATTCTCCTGTGGCTGCTCATCATCACGGTCCTCAGTGGCGTTTTCGGCGCGATTCTCCAGCACTACCTGCCCACCGTCATCCTCGAACGGGTCCCCATGGAGACCATCTACGACGAGATTGACCGCGTTCGCGATCAGCTCCGCGTCGAAGCCGAGGGCTTCGTCGCCGATCTTTGCGGCGGTGGCGTTCCGGAGGCGGAAGCCATGGCACTCGTTCCGGAAGGTGGCATTCGCGCCGGCGGCTTTACCGCCATGCGCCCCCGCGGCGGCGGTGGTGTTCAGTACGGGCTCACGGAAGCGGAAGTCGAGCCGGTGCGCTCGTTCTTTCAGACGGAAATGCTCCCCTTCCTGCTCGAGCCAAGTGCCAAAAGCTCCCGCCTCGGCGACGACACCCGCGCAGTGGCCGCATTCACCAAGCTACGCATGCTCGCTCCTGCCGCCGCCCATCCGGTGATCGCCAACCTCGAGAATTTGTGTGAAGAAGAGCGGCAACTCACCCGCCAGGCGCGCCTGCACAAGATGCTGCATACCTGGCTGCTCGTGCATATTCCGCTCTCATTGGCTTTGTTGTTGCTCAGCGTGTTTCACGCCGTCATCGCTCTGCGGTACTGACGGCAGTATTCGGCAACGAAGGCGGTCGATAGGGCGAGCGTTAGTTTAGGGACGGAGGAGCATAGGCGTGCCGCGTGTCCGCACAACCAAGGCTCTCGCGCAGCGCATTGATCTGAACTACTTCAAGCGGCCTATCCCTCTTCGCCGCTGGCGCTTCTGGCTCTGCCTGCTCATCCCCCTCGGCTGTTTCCTATGGATCGGCTGGAAGCTGGCAGGCCGCGACTTCCAGCCCTATTCCAGCGGGCCGCTTTCCGCCGGCCACGTCCTGCTCACTCGCGACTGCACCACCTGCCATGTGCCCGAAAAAAACGCCGTGTTCACCGAGCACGCCAGCGATCAGGCCTGTAAGAACTGCCACGACGGCCCCATTCATCAGCTCGCTCAGGCGCGCGAGCCCGAGTGCGGCTCCTGCCACGTCGAGCACCGCGGTGGCGCTCGCCTGATCGCGACAAGCAATCAGAGCTGTGCCCAATGCCACGCCAATCTGGAGACCAAGCCCGGTTCCTCCACCAAGTACATCAAGACGATTTCCAGTTTCAACACCGACCACCCCGAAATGGCTGTTTTCCGCGGCGCCAATCCTCGGGATCCCGTCACCATCCGCGTCAATCACTTTGTCCACATGAAGAAGAACCTGCTGGGCCCGCACGGTTCCGTCCAACTGGAATGCAAGGATTGCCACCGCCAGCCAGCCTCGCGCGAGCCCTGGCTTTTCGGCTCCGCTGAAGCCCTGCCGGTCTCCGCACCTGTGGCCACCCCTGCAGCCGGGATGAAGGCCGACCTATATGCCCCCGATCCCGGGCTCGCGCTCATGTCCATGCCGAAATTCGCCGAATCCTGCTCCGCCTGCCACCTGCTCCAGTTCGACAAGCGCTTTTCCGAGCAGGTTCCGCACGATAAGCCGGATGTGGTCCACGCCTTTGTCGTAAAGAAGTTCGAGGCCTATATTGCCGCGCATCCCGCCGAATTGCGTGAGCAGCCGGAGGAAGAGCGTCGCCTGCCGAACCGTCCCGCTCCACCCGCAGCGCGCGTCGTCACTCCCGCCCAATGGGTAGCCGAGCGCACGAAAGAGGCTGAGACGCTCCTTTGGGGAAAGACGTGCCGCCAGTGCCACTCCATCACCATCACGGAGGGCGCGCCGCTGCCGAAGGTTGCAGACGCGAACTACACCCTGCACTGGCTCCCGCACGCCCGCTTCGACCACGATGCGCATCGGGGATTCGCCTGCGCGAGCTGCCATCCCAACGCGCTCACCAGCCAGGACTCGGCCGAACTCCTGCTTCCCAAGCTCGCTACATGCAAGGACTGCCATGCGCCTGGCCCGTCTCACGTCGAAGCGCGCTGCTTCGAGTGCCACGCGTATCACGATTGGTCAAAGCGCAAGGGGATCACGCCGACGTTTGTTCCACGGGCTCTGCGCGCGCAGGCTGTGGATCTCATCCCGAAGCCCGCCGGCCAGTAGATCTCTCAATTCGCCGCGGACAGTTTCTGATCTGACGCCTCGGCCCGCGTCAGAACCGCACAATTTCCGGCTCCGTCCCTGCGGGAGTCGTCTGCTCACCTTCTGGCGCGGGAGCTGTCGCAACGGGCTTCGGCTCTTCGAGCAGGTCGGATACCAGCAGGCGCAAATTGCCCGAATTGGTGGCATACGCAAGCGCGGTCTCTACTTCGATGTTTCCCTCGCGGGCCATGCGCTCGAGTTCGCCGTCGAAACACTGCATCCCGTCGGCGCTCCCGTCTCGCATTGCATCCACCAGGCTTTTCCCCTCTCCCTCGCCTTTTTCGATGTACTCGCGCGTGCGCATGCTCGCGCGCATGATTTCAAATACTGCCACGCGCCCCTGCCCGTCCTTGCGCGGCACCAGCCGCTGCGCGATGAACACACGGAACGACTTGGCCAGGCGGTTGCGCACCGCGTGCTGATCGCCCAGCGGAAACGCCCCGATGATGCGCTCCACCGTCTTCGAAGCGTCTATCGTGTGCAGGGTGGAAAGCACGAGGTGTCCGGTCTCTGCCGCCTCGAGCGCGATTTCAATCGTTTCCCGGTCCCGCATTTCTCCCACCAGGATTACTTTCGGCGCTTGTCGCAGCGCGGCGCGCAGCGCCAGCGCGAAGCTCGGCGTGTCGCTGTGCAGTTCGCGCTGATGAATCGTGGCCTTTTTGTGCCGGTGCAGAAACTCGATGGGATCCTCAATCGTGATAATGTGGCAGGCCCGTTCGCTGTTGATGCGGTCCAGAATTGCCGCCAGCGTGGACGATTTCCCCGACCCTGTCGGCCCGGTCACCAGCACGATCCCGTTTTTCATCTGCGCCACGTCGGCCAGCCGCTCCGGCAGCCGCAGCGATGTGAAGTCCGGAATCGTATCCGGAATTACGCGCATCACGATGGCGCAGCTCCCCCGTTGCGTGAACACGTTCACCCGGAATCGCGCCACCTTCGGCAGGCTGTACGACAGGTCCGCGGAACCCTCCTCGCGCAATTTTCTCGACGCTTGCAGGTTCGGCCCCATCAGGTCTCCCGCAATCGTGGCCGTGTGTTCCGGCAGCAGAACCGGAATTCCCGCAATTTTCACCCCCACAAGCTGGCCGTCCACCTCCATCTGGGGCGGCCGTCCCGGCGAAAATATCAGATCGCTCACATGCTTCGCCGAGCGAACCATCGCGCCAATTAGCGCCCCTGTGGGGATGGACGGCGCACCCGTGCCGCCCGGAGCTGTCGCGGCCGCAGCCGCTGCTTCGTTCGTGCCTTCCATGAGTCTCCAGAACACACTCCTGCTGCATTCGACCTTTTAGATATCGGCAAATTGGGCAGATCAGGTTAGGAGGCCAGGCGGCCGTCAGCGGAAGCGGACCGGGAGCGATTCGTCGCGGTTGAACTCGTAGTGCACGAAGGAAGCCGCCAGGCCGTACCACCCGCGCGGCCCCTGCGCCTCGTTCCGCACCACCTGCGCCATCGTGCACATCCGTACGGAGCCCATGCCTATCGGGCGGTCCGTCAGCGCCACTTCCATCCCAATCGTTGTTCCTGGTTCCAGACATTGCGGCGCCAGGAAGTAAATCCCGCTCGCGCTTATATTGCGCGTCTCCAGCGGTATCGGAAACTCCAGGTCTCGCCCGTTGATTGCCGTCAGTCGCAGCGGCAGGCGCAGGAACGCCCGGGCGCAACTCCGCCGGTTCCCCACTACGTTTACCGTGTGCGTCGGCACACTCAGAAAGTGTTGGTTGCTTGGGGTCCTGAACGAAATGGGGGAATCAGGCTTTGTATTCGACCGCCGCTCAGGCCACTCAGGAGACACACTCGGTTTCGCTTTGGCCGCCATCACTTCACCCCAGGGAAGATCCCGCCCAAGAAAGCCGCATCTTCTTCCCAGCCGCGGAAAGGGTCAATTCAGCGGGGCGTTTCGGTGTCCTAACTGACAACAGGCGGCGTGCGCTGCGTGGCTCCCGGGCCGAGTTGAATCTCGCTCAGCGCCTCATGAGCGGCCGCAAGCTGCATCCGGGAGCCCATCAGCACGATCTGGTCGGCCTCTGCCATCACGGTGCCCGGTGCAGGGTTGTAAATCACGCTGGGGTCACGCACCACAGCCACCACCACCGCCCCGCTGCGTCCCCTTAAGTCCACCTCGCGTAGTTCCATGCCGACCAGACGCGACCCCGGCATCACCAGAAACAGCTCCAAATCCACCTCTGGCAGCAAGTGCCGCAGATGCCTCAACGGCTCGCCGGGCAGCGGCAGGATTCGCTGCATGTCGTAGTCCCCGGACCGCAGTGCCCCGAGCTGTTGGGCCAGGACCTCCCGCGGCACTCCGAAGATTCGCATCACGCGAACTGCGATTTCCGTCCAGGCCTCGATCTCCTCTGCCACCACATGCGTGGCACCCGCTCGCCGCAGCTCCGCCGCAAACGCGATTCGTTTTACCCGGGCGATGATATTCACTTCCGGGTTCAGCATTCGCGCATGCGAGATGGCCAGCGGGAGAATCGAGGGATCCGACACCGCGAATACCACCGCACGCGCCTGTTCCACCCCGGCCCGCCGGAGGATTTCCGAGCTGGAGAGATCCCCGAAGTAAATTGTTTCCCCCGCCGCCTTCGCGTGCCGCACGGCATGCACGTTCACGTCCACGATCACGTACGGCAGGTTATTCTCCCGCAGCAGCGCCGCCAGCCGCCGTCCGTTCTCTCCGTATCCACAGATGATCACGTGATCCGACATCGGCGCTTCGGCGTTATCCGCGGCCGCCTCACCCGGGAAAGCCCCTTGCCTCCCGAACCAGCGAGCCACATACGGGCCTGCGGCCACTAGTCCCGGCGTCGCCGCCAGTGTCAGCACCGCCGCCGAGAGAAATACCTGATAGAACGATTCGGGCACCATCCCTCTCAGCTCGCCCTCCCGCAGCAGCACAAACGAAAACTCGCCCACCTGCGAAACCGCTAGTGCGCACACCACTGCAAGCCGTGCCGGAAACCCCATGATTCGCACCGCGGCCCCGCCCGCCAGCAGTTTTCCCAGCAGGATGGCCGCCGTCACTCCGAGCACCACGGGCGCGTGCGCCACCGCGTATGGGACGCGGATGAGCATTCCAATGGCCACAAAAAACAGGCTCGAAAAACTGTCGCGAAACGGAATGATTGCAGCCATGGCCTGGTGCGCGTATTCCGATTCGCTGATCACCACCCCTGCGATAAACGCGCCCAGAGCCAGGGACAACCCCATTTGCGCCGCTCCCCATGCCGTCGCCAGCGTTGCAAACAGCGTCGCAATCACGAAAACCTCGCGGCTTCGCACCCCTGCCACCGCCCGCAACAGCCGCGGGAACAGGTAGCGCGCACTCGCCACGATTACTGCCACGACCACCAGCGACTTCCCCAGCGCCACCACTACCTCGAGCATCTGTGCCGATTGCCGCGCCGCCAGAACCGGAACCAGCGCCATCATCGGCACCACGCACAGGTCCTGAAACAGCAGAATTCCCAGGCTGATTCGCCCCGGCATGGTCTCGATTTCGTTCCGCTCCTCCAGCACTTTCATTACGATGGCTGTGCTGCTCACGGCCACCAGAAATCCCCAGAACAGCGCTTCCGTGGTCTTGAGTCCCGCCGCCAGCAGAACCGCCATGGTGAGCAGCACCGTAATGCCGAGTTGCAGGCTGCCCCCGCCCAGCGCGATTTGTTTCATCCGCGCCAGCCGCTCGAGCGAGAACTCCAGCCCCACCGTAAACAGCAGAAGCGCCACACCGATCTCTGCCAAATGGTCCACGGTCTCCACGTTGGAGATCATCCGCAGCCCATACGGCCCGGCCACGAGCCCCGTCAGCAGATACCCCACCACCGTCGACTGGCTCAGCCGCCGCATCAAGAACGACATGAGCGTCGCCAGCCCCAGCAGCAGCAGCAAATCCCGAAAAATTCCAGCCTCTGGCATAGAAGCAGCTATTCTATCTCAGCCTTTCGCAGCACAGGCTTTCTGCCTGGGACTCTTTGAAGAAGATGGATCGATGGGTGCGGCGATTTTCCAGCCAATGCCAGTTCCGTCCCCCGCCATTTTCATCGCAAGAAACGGATAGCACTTCGCCCCCGACTCGTCGTACCGTGAGCACATGAGACACACACGAACAATTCTTCCCAGGCCGGCCATGGCACAGAATCCGCCCGCGCGCCCGCAGCGCGCCTGGTGGCGCGCCATAGCCACACGTGATGCTGCCTTTGATGGCCGCTTCGTCTTCGCCGTTCGCACCACGGGAATCTTTTGCCGGCCGAGTTGCCCTGCCCGCCGCCCCTCGACCCGAAACGTCTCCTTTTTTCCCTCTCCAGTCGACGCCCTCCGGCAGGGCTATCGCCCCTGCGCTCGTTGTCTGGGACGCGACGCGTCGCTCGGCCCCATCCAGCGTACCTTGGTTCACCGGATCTGCCGCGGGATCGAACACACTATCGAATCGGGTGAAGCCGCAGCCTCCAGCCATCCGGGCCGTCCCACCCTCCAGACCCTGGCGCGTCAATCCGGCATCGGACCCTTCCGGCTTCTGCGCCTGTTTCGCCGCGTTCTTGGAGTCACGCCTCGGCAATATGCCGACGCCGTGCGATTGCGCCGCTTCAAGCGCAGTCTGCGAGAGGGAGGAAATGTGACCACAGCCATCTACGACGCCGGATATGGCTCTTCGAGCCGCCTCTACGAACGCTCCGCCGCTCAACTGGGCATGACTCCCGGAAGCTTCCTTCGTGGCGCTTCCGGCCTCGAAATCCGCTACGCCATCGTGGACTCGCCCCTGGGCCGCTTGCTGGTCGGCGCCACTCCGCGCGGCGTGTGCGCCGTCATGCTCGGAAAACCTGACGCTCAGCTACTCCGCGAACTCGCCCGCGATTTTCCACATGCGAAACTCCGCGAGGACGCGCACAGCGTCGGCGCCTGGGCCCGGGCTGTGCTCGCCCGTCTGCGTCACGATGCTCAAGGGGGCGATATTCCACTCGACATCCGCGGAACCGCTTTCCAGCGCCGCGTCTGGGAAGAACTCCGCCGCATCCCCCGCGGCCAGACGCGCACTTACTCCGAAATCGCTCGCCGCATCGGCAATTCCCGGGCTGTCCGCGCCGTGGCCCGCGCCTGTGCTTCCAATTCTCTTTCCGTCGTCATTCCCTGCCATCGCGTTGTGGGCAAGAATGGCAGTCTCGCTGGCTATCGCTGGGGCCTCGAACGCAAACAGGCTCTCCTCGCTTCCGAGCAGGTTTCGTCTTCGTAAAAGCACGGGACACCCGTGCTCGATGCCCGCAGGATAGCTGCGCCTCCTTTTTTGTCCTGGATTTTATAGCCCGGGATTCGCCTGCGGCTTCACAACCGCCACATCTTTCGGCCACCGCGGCCGGAAGTCATTCTCCGGCATCTTCATGTTCGTCGTAATGTTTCGGTAATTGATCACGATGTAGTCGCCCGAACCGGTTTCGAAGAATTTCTGCTGGATTGCCAGCCACGATTCCGTATCCACCCACAACTGAATCCGGTCGATCTGGCTGCGCAGCTTCTCGTCCTTCGGCACCAGTTCGAGCTGTACCGTCTTCCGCTCTTCTACCGTCGCCCCACCCAGCAACGTCACCAGAAAATGCTTCTTCAAAGAGCTCCCCGAGGAGCCCAGCCCGATGGTCAGCAACGAGTCCGCCAGCGCCCCGTATTTGCTGATGTCGTACTCTTCCACCCGCTTCGTCTTCGGTAAGTAGTGCCAGACTTTGTCGCCGTTGCGCAAGATCGTGCGCTGGTCGGGATTCGTCAATTCGATGCGCATCTTTCCGTCGGTGCGCATGTAGATCTTTCCCGATTCCACCGACTTGTCGTTCACCACCACGGTCACCGTGGTCCGTTCGATGTCCGCCGACAGGCTGTGCAGGTCCTTCGCCTCACGGTCCAGCTCTCGCATCACTGAATCCAGGTCCGGCCCTTTTCCGTTCTGCCCCGAAGCCATCCGCAGTCCCAGCCCGCTCGCCGCGAGCAACACCAACGACCAAGCGACGCGCGCGCACACCAAGGTTTTCCCGTTCCTCATTCTTGGGGAAGGATTCTGCACCGGAGCGACATCCTACCACAGCACATCGTCAGCATCGGAAAGGTCTCTGCTACTAAGTGTGTAGGCGCGCCGGCTTACTGCTTCACCGAAACCTCGTAATACAGCACGCCCCCGTCTTTGCCCAGCACCGGCTCCATCTGCGTGATCTGGAACGTCCGGTCTTTCAGCGGCGCTGCGCTGCGCAGCAGGACGTCATGGGCTTTCTCCTGCAGTTGGGGCGAGACCTGTTGCGGTGTCAGTAGAGCAGCGTTCACTTTGCAACGTAGCATTTGGGGAGTAGCCGGATCCGCCTCGCACGGAATGGCTGTCGCCCCTGGCACCGGGCTCGTCTCCGCCTGGTCGTGGAACCAGTTCCGCGGGGTCATAAACACGAACGCCACGATCGCCAGCACGATTACGTCGTACGGCCACGTTCCCCGCTCGTAATTCCAGAAGAAAATTCGCTTCAGCACTCCGCCCACTTCATTCCTCCGGGACGCCGTCTACGATCACTCCATCACGCATGTGCACGATCCGGTTGCCGTACGCCGCCGCCTCCGGATTGTGCGTGATCATCACAATCGTCTGTCCCAGGTCCCGGTTCAATTGCCGGAGCATCTCCAGCACCAGCGTCGAATTCTTCGTGTCCAGGCTGCCCGTGGGCTCATCCGCCAGCAGGATCTTCGGCTCGTTGATGATCGCTCGCGCGATCGCCACCCGTTGCTGCTCCCCGCCCGACATTTCCGAAGGTTTGTGGTGCAGCCGCTCGGTCAGCCCGAGCATACGCGTCACCACCTCAAACCGGTGCGGATCGAACCCATTTCCGTGGATGTGCTGCGCTAATGCGATGTTCCCCCGCGCGTCCAGCGCCGGAAGCAGGTTGAACCGCTGAAACACGAATCCCACTTTGTGCCGCCGAAGTTTGGTCCGTTCCGCGTCGCTCATCGCCGTCAAGTCGTTTCCGTCCACCAGCACCCGGCCCCGCGTCGCCCTCGCCAATCCTCCGATTACGTGCAACAGCGTCGATTTCCCGCACCCCGATGGCCCCATCACCGCCACAAATTCACCCGGCAACACTTCGAACGTCACACCTTGCAACGCCTGCACCTCCACCTGCCCGGTGCGATATACCTTCCACAGCATTTCCGTTTTGAGAAGCGCTTCCACCTGCGGCACTGGGTGCTGCACGCCCCGTATCGGTACTATAGTCGGCCTTCCTTCAGGCTGTGCCGGTGTCATCGTTTGCGTCCTTCGTCCTTGCTTCCCTGCATCCTCTCTCACTTCGCTCGTCTATTCAAATGCCAGCGCCTCCACCGGGTCCTTCCTGCAAGCCAGCCAAGTGGGATACGCTGCCCCCAGTAGGCCGCCCACCAGCGCGATCACCATTGCTCCCGCCGTCCATTCCGGCGTGATCAGTATCGGTAGATTCGGCCATTTTGCCAGCGCCAGGGCCCGTAACAGCAGGCTCAACCCGATTCCACATACGCCCCCCATTACGCACAGCGTCGCGCTTTCGCTTAGGATCGCCTGCGCGATGTATCCGTCTGACGCCCCGAGCGATTTCAACACGCCAATCTGCCGCGTACGCTCCATAATCGTCGTGTACATGCACAGAAAAATTACCAGGAATCCCACACACACCGCGAGCGCGATCATCGAATCGATAAATCCATGCAGCCCCGGCAGGTCCGTCGCCGTCATCAACGACAGGTACTCTTTCAGCGGCCGCACCTGATACCCGCGGAACGTGCTCCGCAACTCCTCCATCACCTCTTCCGTTTGTTCCGGCCGGTTGCAGCGAATAAAGAAGAGCGACGCCTTGTCGTGCGCCGCCGAGATTTCTTGCAGCGTCTCAATGGGCACGAAGATCCGCGCTCCCTTCCCGTGCTCCACGATCCCCACCACGTGGAAATCATGCTCTAGATACCGGTACGTCTGCCCGGCGCGAACGTGGTGCGTGGCCGCGTACACGTCGTCCACCACCATGTCGTCGGGCCCTTCCATGTCGTGTCCTTTGTGGAACACGAATCCCCCCGACACGGCTCGAAAACTCTCCGGGTCGATGCCGTACACGATCTCCAGCCCCGAGGCGTTGAACTGGAGCAGCACGGGCGCTACCGCCGCCACGTGGCGCTCTTGTACGATTTTCTCTCCGATCTTGATCGGCATCGGCGCGCTCGTTATGCCGATGAATGCCGAAGCCGAGGGCGGCTGCAACATAATGTCCGCCCCCACCCCTTCGATTCGTTTCGCCGTGTCCGTCAGCAGCCCGGTGGTCAGCCCCACCACCAGCACCACCACGCTCACTTCCACCGCCACCGCGAGCAGGCACACCACCGTCCGCGCTGGACGGTGCCACACGTTCCGCATCACCATTTCCCGCATCATGGCCGCGCCGGCCCCCCTGCTTCCTCTTCCTTCTCGCCCACTCGCACTAGTTCGCTCCCGGGCGGCTGCTCCAGTTGAAACCGGTCCGCGGGAACTTCCGCATTCAGCGTTAGCGTGCTGATGTGGAGATCCAGCCGATAATTGTCGTGCGGACGCTCGACCGTGATCAGCCGCGGGTAGCTCGGTCCTTCCCCGGACGCCTGCCAGTCGGAATACCGGGCCACCGACACCAGCCGTCCTCCGGGCTCGTACACTTCCACTCGCGACAGGTTCAGGTCCGTGCGGTCGAACCAGATTCGCCGCCGCACTTCCGGCGTCTGCCCAAGTCTCACCACCGTAAGCGCATAGTAACGCCCGGTCCCATTTTCCTCCTCGTCGAACAACACCGGGCTCGCGGCATCGATCGCAGGCCAGAAAATCGCCTCCAGAATATGTTGTGGCCTCAGATTTTCGAGCGGCTTCTTCGCTGCGTGTTCAAAGTTCGCCGGACCGACGATGAATTTCCCCTTCGGGGGGATCGAGATGCGGAACGTCTCGCCGTCGCTCACCATGTCGAAGATGCGTGTGCCGATTACCGGTGCCTGTCCAATCATCCGGATTTCGTTCGGGCTCACCGCCAGTACGAACCCACTCACCTCTTTATAGTCTTCGATCACTCCCGTATATTGCGATCCGGTATGCGGCGTTAGTTCCACCTTCGCGTTCACCGTACGCACGGATCGGCTCAGCTCTTCATAACGCGACATCAGCCCGTCTCTCGTCGAGTCCAGAAGCGGCCGCACCTCTTCGGTCGGCACCACTGTTGTCGATTTCACCCGGCACCCGCTTCCAATCAGTGCCGCGGCCAGCACTATCAGCGATGGCACTTTCCTCTGCCGCGGCATTCTACGGGCTCGGCTCGCGCGCATCCCGCGTTCCCCTATTTATGACCATAGCACGCGCCCAGGCTCATTTCACTTCGCACGACTCCCGCATTGCACAATCTTTGCACCGCCAGGGGCGAATCACCGACAAAGATAGTTTTCCGCCCATTCGATCACCTATCAAACGAACAAGATCGCGTACGCCAACCCAATCGCCACAAGATCCTCCCCAATTGCGATCGCTGCCGCCGGCACGTTCAACTTTTTCACCAGCCGCGTCCGCGCCTCGAACCCCGCGTAGGCGCCGATCACGCCGCTCACCGCTCCGAGCATCCCACCCAGCATTACGAATCCACCTTCCGGCACGCACACGCAGGCTCCGGCCAATCCTCCCGTCACCACTCTGACCAGCAACGACGCCGGCTCCGTTCGGTTCGGAGTTCGCGGCAGAAGATCCACCACGTATTCCGCCGCTGCCAGGATCGAAAATATTCCCACCGCCGCCGCGGTTCCCATGAACGCAAACGTCGAGGCGCTCAGGTTGAGCCTGCCCAAATGCGTTCCCCAGCTCACCGCCGCCGGAGCGGTCATGGAACGCAGCCCCGCCACGAATCCAATCCCTATCGCCAGCGCAAAAACTTGCTCCTGACTCACACCGCCTCTCCTCTCACTTCACTCGCGCTCGACGGTCATTGTGCAATCGCTTCGCGCATTTCCACTCGTCACCACACTCACCCCGTTGCATTTCCCCCATGCCGGAGTTAGCATCCGCCCGCCGCGTCACCACACGGCGAACCACAAATTCACCCAGCGGAGATTACCCCATGAACGCCGATTCCTCCCGCCTGCGCAACATTGTCTCCCTGCTCATACTATTCGGAATAGTATCCGGAGCCCCGCTCCTGGTCGCCCAGGAACAACCCGCCAAAAAGGTCAAACCCGCCAAGCAGCCGGCCGCCGCCCCAGCATCTCCCGCGGCCCCGAAAGTGGACTACAAAGTGGCTCTCGAAAATCTCCACTGGCGCGAGCTAGGCCCCGCCATCTTTGGCGGGCGCATCGACGATTTCGGCGTCGCCGAAGGCAATCCCCAGACCGTCTATGTCGGTGTCGCTTCCGGCGGCGTCTGGAAGACCATAAACCAGGGCGTCACCTGGGAGCCCGTTTTCGACAAAGAACACGTGTCCACGATCGGAACCGTCACCGTGGCCCCCTCCGACCCATCCATCGTCTGGGTCGGCACCGGCGAGGCCAACAATCGCCAGAGTTCCTCCTGGGGCGACGGCGTTTACAAATCCACCGATGCTGGCAAAACCTGGACCAACATGGGCCTCGCCGAAACCATGCACATCGGCCGCGTCGTCATTCATCCCGCAAACCCTGACGTCGTTTACGTCGCTGCCGAAGGCCGCCTCTGGGGCCCCAGCAAAGAACGCGGCGTCTATAAGACCACCGATGGCGGCCGCACCTGGACCCAGTCGCTCGCCATCGACGAAGACACGGGCGTCTCCGATATCGCCATGGACCCGCAGAGCCCCGACACGCTTTACGCTGCGGCCTACGAGCGCCGTCGCACCCCGTTCGGCTTCAACGGTGGCGGTCCGGGAAGCGCAATTTACAAGACCACCGATGGCGGCGCCACATGGAAAAAGCTCACCAAGGGCCTGCCCTACGCCGACGGCGGCGATACCGGCCGCATTGGTCTCGCCGTCTATCTCCGCAATCCGAACATCGTTTACGCCCTCGTCCAGCACGCCAAAGGCGGCATCTATCGCAGCGAAGACAAAGGCGAATCGTGGTCCAAGATGAGCGACACCAATCCTCGCCCGTCCTATTACAGTCAGGTGCGCATTGACCCCAACAACGATCTGCGCATCTGGGTCCTCGGTGCTCCCGTCCAGTACTCCGAGGACGGCGGCAAGACCTTCGTCACCAGCCGCGGTGCCCGCATCCACGGCGACTACCACGGCCTCTGGATCGACCCCGCCAATTCCAATCACATGATCGTCGGCACCGATGGCGGCATTCACTGGAGTTGGGACGCCGGCCGCAGTTGGGACTACATCAACACGATCCCGCTCGGCCAGTTTTATGAAATCGGCCTTGATATGCGATCGCCCTGGTGGGTCTGCGGCGGTCTGCAGGACAACGGCAGTTGGTGCGGCCCCAGCGCTACGCCCTATCAGGAAGGCATCACCAACGACGATTGGTTCCGCGTCGATGGCGGCGACGGCTTCTACGCCGCGGTGGACCCCACCGACCCCTACACCGTGTACACCGAATCCCAGGACGGCAACATTTCCCGCCGCGATCTCCGCACCACCGAAGCTCGCTTCATCCGCCCGCTCTTCAAGGAGGGCGACCCGCCCTACCGCTTCCAGTGGAACTCACCGGTCATCATTTCTTCCCACGACCACAGCACCATCTACTACGGTGGAAACTTCCTGTTCAAATCCACCGACCGCGGCGACACCTGGACCAAACTCGGCGGCGACCTTACCACTGGCGTGGACCGCGCAAAGCTCCCCATCCTCGGCAAAATCCTCGATAAAGACACGCTTTCGCGCAACGATGGCGTCGAGGACTACCCCTGCATCACCACCATCAGCGAATCCCCGGCATCCGCTTCCGTTCTCTGGGCCGGCACCGACGATGGCAACCTGCAAGTCACCCGCGACGGCGGCCAGACCTGGAAGAACGTAGCCGACCGCGTTCCCGGCGTTCCCAAAGGCACCTACGTCAGCCGTGTGGTCGCGTCGCGCGCCGCGGAAGGCGCCGCCTTCGTCGCCTTCGACGGCCATCGCTCGAACGACTTCAACGTGTACCTCTTCATGACCAACGACTACGGCGAGACGTGGACCTCCATCTCCAGCGGACTGCCCGCCAACCATGGCACCCTCCACGTGATTCGCGAGCATCCTCGCAATCCCAACCTCCTCTTTGCCGGCACGGAATACGGCGTCTTCATTTCCTTCGACCGCGGCGCCAATTGGCAATCGCTCCAGGCCAATCTTCCTACCGTCCCCGTGGACGATATTCAGATTCATCCGCGCGACAACGATCTCGTGCTCGGCACTCATGGCCGCTCCATCTGGGTCATGGACGACATCACCCCGCTCGTCCAGCTCAGCAAAGATGTCCTCGACTCCGATCTGCGCCTCTTCGACATTCGCCCGGCCATCGAGTGGCATATCTACGGGCTCAAAGGCAACACCGGCCATCAATGGTTTCAGGCCCCCAACCCGC
The DNA here is from genome assembly GCA_030037225.1 of Candidatus Acidiferrales bacterium. Lineage (GTDB taxonomy): Bacteria > Acidobacteriota > Terriglobia > Acidiferrales > UBA7541 > JOPF136. The sequence goes on from JASHRU010000427.1 coordinate 32,371, forward strand.
CCTATGGCGCCCTCATCCAGTTTTACCTAAAGTCGGCTCCCAGCGAAAAGGAGCCCGTTAAGATCACCATCCTCGATGCAGGCGGGAAAGCGATTCGCGATATCCGTTGCGCCACCCGTCCCGCGGCTGCCTCTGCTGCGGGCCCCGCCGCCCGTTTTGGCGCCACTCCGTGCGAGCCCAAGGCCGGCATCAACCGCACCAATTGGGACCTGCGCTACTCCCCCTGGGCCGAGCCCACCCCGCAACAACTCCAGGCCATGGAAGCCGGCTTCGGCTTCGGGCCTCGTGGGCCGCTCGTCGAGCCCGGTCGCTACACCGTAAGAATTCAGGCCGGGAAAGAAGAAGCTTCACAGACCGTTGAAGTGCAGTCTGACCCCCGTGTTCAGGCAACTCCGGAAGCCCGCGCCGCCCGTCACGACGCGATCATGAAGCTCTATGACTTGGGCAAGACCTCCGACGGCGATCGCGCTTCGGTCGTCGGAATGAAAACCGCTCTCACCGCCGCCCTCGAGGCCTGGAAAAAGCCCGGCGCGCCCAAGATTCCTGAAAACATTCAAAAGGCCGCCGAGGCGCTTTCCAAACAGGTGGACGAACTCCACGCCAAATACATGCCACCCGAGCAGTCGCAGGGCAACGCGGGCCCTCCGCTCACCTATACACCCCCGCCGTTCGGGCAGCGCATCGGCAGCCTTATGGGTTCGATAGAAGGCTACACCGCGGCTCCAACTTCTCAGCAGTTGGCCGAGCTGGCCACCATCACCCAGCTTGTCGCCGATGGCCACACTGCCGTCAAGAAACTCGTAGACGAAGACCTCGCCAGTCTGAACAAGATGATGAACGACGCTGGCATTCCTCACATCTCCATCAGCGCGCCCGGCGGCGAGCGCCGCGGCCCGCGTCCTGAAGACGACGATCCGTTCGAGTGATTGTAGGGGCGGACTCGCCCGCGCCTCTTGCGCCCCGGTCCGCCCTCTCCTTCAACAAGAGCTGCTGGGGGTCGAAACTATTTCTTCTGAAAGCAGCGGATATATGCGGCCACGGCCTTCTGTTCGTTCTCCGGTGAGCTCTTTAGCCGCCCGCGAACCATTTTCGCCAGGTCCTCGTCGCTCAGTTTCCGTTCACTCAGTGGCAATCCGTCTCCCACCGGCTTCGTTCCGTCCTCGCCGTGGCATTTCGCGCAGCGCTCCACAAAGATCTTCTTGCCCAGCGCTAGTGCGCCCTCACCCGGAATTACTGTGGTCTGCGCTTTCGCTGCTGGCGCGGCCGCCGTTCCTGGCCCTGCTGCAGTAGACTGGCCATGCGCCTGAAAAAGCAGGCCGCCCAATCCAAGCAATGCGCTCGCTCGGAACAAAAGCCTGTGCGTCTTCATTCACCACCTCCGGCACGCCGCGTAGTCATTTTACTCCGAGCGCATTTTGAAGAGGCGCGCTACTTTTTTTCCTGCGGCTTTGCCGGCGTGAAATAAAGGTCTTGGTAATCGAAGCTGAAATCCGCAAGCGGAGACACCGCGACCATTGTGAAATGGTCGATGGAGCCGTCGGGCTTCAAAGTGAAGGTGACAAAGGCGTCTTCAATCGTCCGCCTGCGCCAGTGCGCTTTGAAGGTGTCGTATTGCCAGGGCTGTAGATCCGCCAGCGCGTCGATCGTGTGCTCGAAGTTCAGAACCAGCCCGCCGCCTTCCTTGCGGATGGTCACCTTGCCGTACCACGCGTCGGAATACTCGCCCGCGTACTTCTCGAGCGGAAGCGAAGGCCCGGCCCCCGCCGCGCGCGCCTCGGCGGCTTTGCGCATCGTTTCGTCCGCTTCGGCGCGGTGCTTGTCCTCTTCGGCCTTGAAGACGCCGATGTAATCCAGCGTGGAGCCGCCGAGATAGGCGTCGAGAATGTGCAAGAGAACCGATTCGAAAGCGTTTCCCTCTTCGGCGTTGGTGAGGATGACTACTCCCAGGTTCTCTTCCGGAACGAGCATGACTCGGCTGACGTAGCCCGCCACGCCCCCGCTATGTCCCACGAGCTTTCGGCCCTTGTAATCTCGCAGGCCCCAGCCCATGCCGTAACCGGAAAATCGGCGCTGCAGGCTTTTCAGCTCCGGCGGCGCGTCGCCGAAAGGAACGGGCATCTGTTCCGACCACATCTCCCGCGAAGCTTTTTCGCTGAAAATGCGTGTATCGCTCCCCGGAATTTTCCCGCGGCCCAGTTGCAGCAGAATCCAGCGCGACATGTCGGCCACGGAGGAATTGATCGAGCCCGCAGGACCCGCGTTGTCGAGATTTTCAAAGGGGATGGGCTGGAGTTTGCCCTCCACCTTCCCGTGCGGCGAAGCCCAATTTCCGTCCGCCCGGAATGCCGTGCCGCTGGTGTTCGAGTTCTTCATGCCCAAGGGCACGAAGATCTTCCCGCGAATGTTTTCCTCCCAGCTCTTCCCGCTCACCTCGGACAACAGTTGCCCCGCCGTCACGAACATCAGATTGTTGTAGGCGTACGTCGTGCGGAAGCTCGTTGCCGGCTTTAGAAACCGCAGCCGGTAAACCACGTCTTCTCGCGTGAACGTCGTATGCGGCCAGAACATCAGGTCTCCTTCGCCTAGGCCCAGTCCGCTGCGGTGGCACAGCAGGTCCCGTATCCGCATTTCCTTCGTCACGTACGGGTCGAACATTTGAAAGCCCTTCAATCGTTCATACACGGGGTCGTCCCAGGAGATTTTTCCCTCGTCCACCAGCGTGGCCAGGGCCGCGCTGGTGAAGGCTTTGGTGTTCGAGCCGATTCCGAACAAGGTATCTTCATCCACCCGCGCCGCTTCTCCGAGCCTGCGCACGCCATAGCCTTTCGATACCACCACCTTTTCGTCCTTCACGATGGCCACCGCCATGCCCGGAACGTCGAATGTTTTCATCGCCCGTGCAACATAGTCGTCCAGATCCGGTGGCGCTTGCTGGGCGCGCACGGGCAACGCCAGTAGCAGCAGGCCGAGAAACCAAGCGAGCTTGCGTATGCGGCAGGTCAGCATGACGATGACTCCTCCTTCGGACAAGCGGGCGACAGAATACATCAACGCCAGAGGAACCGGTCGGAAATGGCGAAACCGGCCCCCGCTCCCGCCATAAAAAGTACCGGAAGTTCTCTGTCCCGTCCGCCTGTCTCCGCCACCCCTCCGAATCCAACGCAGTGAACCGGGAATGGCCCCCCGCCAGACCGGCGGGGCGAATCACGCGGCAAACGGTGCCTCCGGCGCTCTGCCGGGAGAGAAAGGAAGAATCGAAATGACGAGCAAATTCTTACGCCTGGTCTCGGTCGCTGCGGCGGCGAGTTTCCTCGCTCTCCCCGCGTTCGCTCAATCCGCGGAGTGGAGGGTGGACGGCAATCATTCTTCCGCCCACATTACTGTCGAGACGCAGCCGCGCGACACGCGCGATTCGGTCACGCTCGCCGCGGCAGCCGCGAGCGGGGTACTGCGCATCGACGCTGTCAATCCCGCAAATTCCGCGCTCGAGATCGATCTTGCTCCGGCTGGTGCCCAATCCGCGCTCTCAACCGGCGGCCCCATCCTCGCCACGCACTTGACCTTCCGTTCCCAGAAAGCCGCGCTCACTCCTGATGGCAAACTGAAACTGACCGGCAAGCTCACCGTCAGCCACATCATTCGCGAGATTCACGGTGATGCTAATGAAGCCTATTCCGGACCGATCGAAACCAGCCGCGTCATCTTCCAAACCACTCGCGAAGAATCGCTTGTTCTCGGGCTGCCAGAGGCGTCTCGCGACGGGCGTACCAACCCGTCCACCGAAGTCTCCACTTCGCTCCGTGTCAGCGCTGAGGATTTCCCCGAGCTGCTCAACGGCAATCTCGCCGCAAATTGGCCCGCCGTGGCACAGGACGGCAATTGCGATTACTCCACCTCCGCCAGCGAAGGCTACTCCGGCGCCGTTTGCACTGGTAGCGCGGTCGAGTCGCGCTCGATTCGCCGCGCCCCCGAATTCGCGTCGGAATCCTACTCAGGCGACGACGCCTACTCCGCCTCGCCGGCCAGCATTATCACCGTCGCTCTGCACCTTCGGCTCCAGCAGCAGGGCGTGCAGGTTTCCGCCCGGACCGGCCAGTAATTCCCGCCCGGCAATCACGTCCCCTCTTCGCGGGCTTCGCGATACCCTCGCGGAGCCCGCGCCTTTTTCGGTCCCGAGGGCCGTCGCGGCGATGTTCCGCATCTGAAATTTCGCGTCACCTTGCCTCCAAGCCGTCATCTAATGCCAATGGGACTCGAATCCGCGATCCAGAGCCGTCGCGATCCCGCGCACGCGTCCGCGCGTTCTCCCATCCCCATTTATTCGATGGGCGAAATGGGCTTGGTCGCGCGCGTTCCGGGGTTCGAGATTCGCTCCTACGAGGACGTATTCAAGCGTTCCTCGCAGGATGTTCGCCGCGCCCATCGCCACGATTACTTCAAGATTGGGCTGCTCACCTCCGGCCGCGGCTATCTCACCGCCGATTTCACTGACTACGCCATTCGTCCGCCTATGCTCCTTCAATTCGCGCCTGGCGTCGTTCACGGCTGGCGCCCGTCGATTAACCCGCGCGGTTACGCCATCAATTTCGATCTGTCGTTCTTCGGTGCCGACCCCCGCGAACAGGCCGAAGTCTCCGGAGCGCCCGTTTTCTGCCTGCACTCCGGCCCCAAAGTGCTTCCTCTCAACACGCAGCAGTGCTCGCTCTTTGAAGGTCTCGCCCGCGCCATCCACCGCGAATGCGAGCGTCGCGGTACCGACCACCCCGCCGTTCTGCGCTCCTATCTCCGCATCTGGCTCATCGAAGCCAGCCGAATCACTGAAGTCCGGGAGCCTTCGCGCTGGAACGATCGCGGCACCGCCCTCACCAATCAGTTCCTTTGCCTCGTCGGCGGGAACTTCCGTTCACTTTCGGCGGTCTCCGAGTATGCCGCGCGGCTCCGCGTCACCCCCAGCCACCTCAACGAAACGATTCGCCGCACGCTCGGCAAGACCGCCGGTCAGGTTATCCGCGGGCGCATGCTACTCGAGGCCAAGCGCCTCCTGCGCCACTCCGAACTCTCCATCTCCGAAGTTGCTTATCAATTGGGTTTCGAGGACCCTTCTTACTTCGCCCGTTTTTTCCGCAAACTCACCGGTCACTCTCCCGCCGCCTTTCGCGCCTCGTAGAGGCATCCGCAAGAAGCGGGTCGTCCCCATTCGGCATCAGGCCGTACTGCACACCTGCTTGCCTCACTCCGTTTGGAACACCTCTACCTCCATCCCTTCTACCGCCTCCTTTGTGCGTCCCACAATGACTCCAGCATCCAGGGTTTCGCTCAGCACCACCAGCGAGCCCTCCCCGAATTCGCACACACCGCAGAACAAATAGCGGCCGTAGGCGTGATGATACGCGTCCAGACCCCGGTGCATCAGTTCCTGCTCCAGCTCTGCGTCCCCGGCCTCCAGCCGTTCCCCCGCCCGCGCACCAAACGTCTCGCCCTCAAACCGCACGATCAGTTCCTCGAGTTGGTCTCGCGCTGGCTCCCCGATCACCAGCGCCCGCCCCGGCTCCTCCCGCGAGGCAATCCCATGGCGCGCGCAGAATTCCCGCACCCGGTTCAAATGGCTGAAAAATTCAATCGCCCACGGGTCTTCGCCCGCCAGCCCCGGCAGCACCCGAGCCCATACCGCCGACGACTCTGCCCCGCTTGCCGCCTCGCCTTCCTCCGTGCGCAGCTCCACCCCCACCGCCCGCACGTCCTCTCCCAAGTCCAGCTTCCTCACTTCCAGCAGTAACATCCCACCCCCGTTCTTTATCTCGCAGCTTTTCCCGACGCTTCGAAATGCATGAGCTGCTTCTTCTCTCCACCGGTCGCCGGTCGCGAATCGCCAGTCACTTCTGGCCAAACCTCTCTCGGAACTCGGCCGACCCTTTCCTCAGTTCCAGCCAATCGAAAAACGCGTCCGGTGCCTCGAGCCACACCCGGAACCACTGCCGTATTTCTTCTTTTTCCGCCCGCTTCGACGCCGTAACCCGCTGGTTCCCCGCGATCATCTGCGCCCGTCGCCGTCCCTCCCTCGCAATTTCCAGCACGCGCGTCGCGGCTTCGGAATCTTTCACTCCTCGGCTCTCACGCAGCATTCCATCCAGACGCCGTAGGGTCGCCTCCGCCTCCTCCAGCGTGCGAAACCGTAGCACATGCTCCAATTCCCCTGCCGCCGGCCGCGTGTCCGAAGCCGCGCTCCCCATGCCTTCCTTTGGGCCGCTCATTGCGCTGGTCGCCCCGCCGCGTGCGCACGCGCCTCCCGCTTCGCCTGCGCTTCCTTCTTCCTATACCGCGCCACGTTTCTGTTGTGCTCCGCGAGCGTCTTGCTGAACGCGTGTCCCCCATCCCCCGTGGCCACAAAGTACAGCCAGTCTCCCGGCGCCGGTTCGAGCGCCGCACGCAGCGAAGCCTCTCCCGGATTCGCAATCGGCCCCGGCGGCAACCCCCTGTGCCGGTACGTGTTGTACGGAGAATCCACGCGCAGGTCCGCTAGCAGCAATTGCCCGTTGTACCGTCCCGCCAGCACGAGTGCATAGATCACCGTTGGATCGCAATCCAGCGCGATGCTCTTCCGAAGCCGGTTGCGGAACACGCTCGCCACCAGCGGCCGCTCCTCCGGTACTCCGGTCTCTTTTTCCACCAGCGACGCCAGCGTCACTGCCTGCAACGCCCCAGACGCTGCCGTCGGCCGCTCGTTCTCCGGCAGTCCCGCCACGGTCTCCGTCCACACCGCGCGAAACCGCCTCACCATAGCCTCCGCAATTTTTTCTCCGGGCTGGTGCCGCGGGAATTGGTACGTCGTAGGAAACAAAAATCCTTCTAGTGAGGGTGCGCCCGGCGCCAGATCCGCCACTAGCTTCGCACTCTGTGCCGCATCCAGAAACTCCGCCCCAGTCGCCACTCCCTTTGACTCCAGTTCCGCCGCGATCCCAAACATCGTCTCGCCCTCGGGAATCGTCACCGCAACCAGATATACCCGGCCATGCGCCAACGTGTCGAATACCTCTTCCGGCGTTTCCGCTCTCTCGAACCGGTATTCTCCCGCCTCCAGCCGCTCGTGCGAGTGCCGCACTTCCAGCGCGCGAAACGAAAACGCGCTCCTCACCACTCCGTTTGCCGCCAGCGTGCGGGCAATCTCCGCTTCGCCCATCCCTCGCGGGATTTCCACGAACACGCCTCCCGCCGCGTAGCTAGCATACGGCGTCGTCCAATCCGCCCTCAGCACGCCTGCCAAGCACGCCACGAGCGCCGCCACAATCGCCAGCGTTGTCGCGAACGCGACAAATACCGGTCTCCGGCGGCCACTCGCCCGCGCAGCGCTCATTTCGTCTTCGCCTCGCTGCGAAAGTACTCCTCCAGGATCAGCGCCGCGGCCTGGCTGTCGACGCCGTCCGGCGCCCGTTGCGCCTTCGAATACGCTCGGCTGCCCCGCACGTCGCCTTTGTGTGCGGGAACTCCCGTGCCCCACGCGTCGCTACTACGTGTGGGTTTCCCCTCGCTCGCCTCCCAACTCGTCAGCCGTTCATCCACCATTGTGAGGGGCAGCCGCAGCGCCTTCGCCACGCGTTCGCCAAACGCCCGCGCTTCCTCCGCCATTTCTCCTTCCGTCCCATCCAGCCGCAGCGGCAATCCCACCACGAGCTGCGCCACCGCCTGTTCGCGCGCAACCTTCTTCAGCCGCGCCAGATCCGCTCGCCGGTTCACACGCTCCATCGTTTCCAGGGGGCGCGCCACCATCCGTCTTTCATCAGACACCGCCAGCCCCAGCCGCCTCCGCCCGTAATCAATTGCCAGCACGCGTCCCGCTGCCTCAGGCCGTTTCGTGTACGCCTCCATGCTCCCGAGTATATCGCCTGCAGCGCCACCGCTCGCGCGCCGGAGCCATTGCTAATCCGTCCGGTTCAGCCGCGTTGCGTAGTGGCGCGTCTTGCCGATTCCACGCAAAATGGTTCATTCGCCGCGGCCCGCTCGCGCCCGGCGCCCGAGCCACGTGAAGCAGCTCATCGTCAACGCCGACGACTTCGGCATGGCGCCCGGCGTCAACCGCGCCATCGTCGAGGCTCATCGAACCGGCATCGTTACCAGCACCAGCCTGCTCGCCAATTCCGCCGCTTTCGACCAGGCCGTTGCCCTCGCGCTCGCCAATCCATCGCTCGCCGTTGGCGTGCATCTCAACCTCACCGAGGGCCGTCCGCTCTCGCACCCCGCCAGACTCGGCCCGCTCGTCACCTCCTCCGGCGAATTCCTCGGCAATCCCGAAGCGCTCTTCTTCCGCATGGTCGTCGGCCGCATTCCACTCGACGCCGTCGAACGCGAATACCACGCGCAGATCCAGCGTGTTCTCGTCGCCGGCATCCGCCCCACTCATCTCGACGGTCACCAGCACGTGCACATGTGGCCGCCTGTCTTCGCCCTGACTGCCCGTCTCGCCGCCGAATACGGCATGGCTGGCGTCCGTGCCTCCCGCGAACGCCACGCGGATTTTCCCGGTCTTTGGCGACGAAATGCTGGTCTTCGGAGTAAAATACTTCTGCAAGCGGGAGTGGGGTTGGGCCTCGCGTTTCTGGCCGTGGCCTCGCGTGCGGCGCTCGCTGCCGCAGGCGTCGTTGCGCCGGATTACTTTTACGGCGTTTCGTCCACCGGCTGTCTGGACCGCCACACGCTCGCCGACGTATTACGGGACGTGCCGGAAGGCGCCAGCGAATTGATGTGCCATCCGGGCTACGTGGATGCGGACCTCGAACGCGTCTCGACTCGCCTTCTGCGGCAGAGGGAAACGGAATTGGAGGCCGTGGCCGCGCCCCAGGCTCGCATCCTGGCCGCGCATCTCGGCATCCAACTGGTCACGTATCGCGCACTCCGAGCGCCCGCGTAACGTGGCAGGGGGATCTGCCGTAGTTCATAGTGAATGTCCGTCGCGGACAGAGCGAGCCCCGTTCGAGGCGGATGTGCTAAATCGTAGGGCCACGTGATGCCTGCCGCAGGCAGGGCGTGCCCCGGTTGAGACGGCTGAAACATTCTGAAGGAGAAGTAGGCTCTTGGATAAAAAGCCCAAGGAAGACGCGGTCCGCTACTCCATCGTTGTTCCCTTCTTCAACGAGCAGGAGAACATTCTGCCCCTCTACATGCGCATCACCGAGGTCATGGACGCACTCGGCGAGCCCTACGAGATGATCTTTGTGGACGACGGCAGCCGCGACCAGACCTTTCGCATCCTCAACGACATCTACGAGAACGATCGCCGCGTGCATGCCGTCCGCCTCCGCCGCAACTTCGGCCAGACCGCCGCGCTCAAGGCCGGCTTCGACTACGCCCAGGGCGACGTCATCATCTCCATGGACGGCGACCAGCAGCACGAACCCGAAGACATCCTCCTCTTCCTGGAAAAAATCCGCGAAGGTTTCGACATCGCCTCCGGCTGGCGCGCCGACCGCCAGGACCCCTGGCTCACCCGCCGCTTCCCCAGCCAGGTCGCCAACTGGCTGATGGCCAAACTATCCGGCGTGCCTCTCCACGATTTCGGCACTACCTTCAAGGCCTATCGCCGCGACATCATTCAGCAGGTTCAGCTCTACGGAGAAATGCACCGCTTCATTCCCGCGCTAGCCAAAATCACAGGCGCCTCCATCGTCGAGGTTCCTATCCGAAACTACAAGCGCCCGGCCGGAAAGTCGCACTACAACCTCTCGCGCACCACTCGCGTGTTTTTCGACCTCATCAGCGTTAAGTTCATGCTCGATTACATTTCGCGGCCGCTGCACTTCTTCGGCAAGCTGGCTCTGGCCTCATTTTTCGGCGGCGCCGGTATCGGCTTGTTCCTCACCTGGCAAAAGCTCGCGCATCACACCCACATCATGGTCGAGCATGGCCCGCTCATGCTCACGGGCATGTTCCTGCTCGTCACCGCCGTCCAGTTCCTCTCTCTCGGCCTGATCGGCGAACTCCTCTCGCGTACGTATTACGAATCTCAGAACAAACCCATCTATTCCGTCCGCGAGATTCGTAGCCGCCGCGAAGCCATCGAATCCGCCGGCCGCGATTCCGGCTCCTCCGGCCCCTGGCAGTCCTAGCCCTTGGTGGCGCAGACACTCTTGGCTGCGCTCCGTTCCTCTTGTCCTGCCTCCCTACCTCTCTAACCTCCTGCCTCTCGAAGACTCTCTGCCACTCTCACCACCTGCACCATCTCCGCCACATCGTGCACCCGCACGATCTGCGCCCCGCCAAGCACGGCCGCCGCCACAGTCGCCGCTGTGCCCCAGATCCTCTGCTCCTCTCCCGCGCCTCCCAGCAGTTTCCCAATAAATGCCTTTCGCGAGCTTCCCACCAGTATCGGACGTCTCAGCACCGCCAGTTCCTCGAGTCGCGCCAGGATTTCGCAGTTTTGCTCCGCGCTCTTCCCGAACCCGATCCCCGGATCCAAAATCACGCGCCCTCGCGGAATCCCCGCCCGCCGCGCCCTCTCGAGCGCCTCACGAAGCCCGTGCATCACGTCCTGCATCACGTCCCGCGCGAACGGACCTCTCTGCATCGTCCTCGGTCTTCCGCGCATGTGCATGAGCACGAGCGGTACACCCGTCCGCCTTACCACCTCGCCCATCGCTTTATCCGCACGCAGCGCCGCAACGTCGTTCACGATCTCTGCCCCCGCTCGAATCGCCGCTTCCGCTACTCGAGCCTTCTGCGTGTCGATGGATATAGGGATTTTCAACCGGCCGCGCAGTCGCTCGACAACCGGCAGCACTCGCATTAGCTCCGTCTCCGTGGAAACACCTCCTGACCCCGGTCGCGTCGATTCCCCGCCGATATCAATGATGTCCGCTCCCTCCGCCTCCATTTCCAGCGCGCGCCGCACCGCCTCTCGCGGTTCCTTCCATTTCCCCCCGTCCGAAAAGCTGTCCGGCGTCACATTGAGCACACCCATCACCAGCGTCCGCTCGCCCAATTCCAGCGTCCGCGATCTGAGCTTCATCCTGTATGTGTTTCGGTGCGCCACTGCGCAATTAAATCACAGTGAGGCGCGCTGAGGATTAGTAACCCGTAGCTGGGGGATTTGGCTGATGAGTCAGACCGTATTTCGTTCTTCAGTTTTCGTTTTTCGCTTTCGCCCTATTCCAGATCGAAATCTCTCACAGGCTTTTCTGCCGGTCCCTCTTTCGCCTTCTTCAACGCCTCTTCAAACTTCCTAGACAGCACGTCCTCTTTTTTCTTCTCCGCTTCCCACGATTGCCGGAATTTATCCTCCCGAGCCGCCGCCTGCCGCTCGAGGATGTTGTCCGCATCGTTCAAATTCACATCGGGCAGCACCCGCGGCGGTGCCTCGTGTGCAATCACTTCCGCCAGTTCCGCGTCTACCTTCAGCTTCGCGTGGCAGCACGGACACTCCACATTCACAATCGGATTCGCCTTCTTCCCCATGACCGTATTCTACCTCCGCCATGTGCCGGCTGGTACAGAGGTCCGCCTGGGTAGCCACGGTCAGTGCTCCGGTGACCCCGGGCTCTTGCAGACAGGTTGAATCGCTGGCTAGTACAGCAGCAGGCGGGTCGGACGAATCTGCTTCTTCACCGGGTCCACTTCCAATCCCATCGATTCGAGCGCTACCACTCCCAGCACCGCGGCGTCGCCCTCCTCCCCAAAAATCACCGGAGAGACCGCCTTGCGCCCGTCGTAGAAAAATCGCGCCTCTCCAACGTCGCGCCGGATTGGCTCGCCATTAGCCATCTCGAATTCGAGTCGGCTCACCGGCTGAATTCCCTGCTCCCGAAGCAGTGCGCCCGGCACCATCGAATAAAGCGCATCCGTATCCACCATCAGTTCGAGTTCCTTGCGCCTCCCGCCCTGACGGACCTCTTCGAGGCTCACTTTTGCATTAACGAATCCCATGGAAGCGATTTATGCGGTCGCCGGATGCTCGCCCTTCGCAAATCCGGGCAGCGGCTTCGTCTCCGGACGTGCCGGCGCTTCCTTCCCCGGCGTCGCTGGAGGAGGCGCTGGCGGTGCCGGCTTCACGCGCTCGGGAAGCGGCTTGCCCTCGATCAGCAGCTTCAATTCATTCGCGTCCAGCACTTCGCGGTCCAGCAGCGCGGCCGCGATGCTTTCCAGAGTTTCTTTGTGCCCTTCCAGCACGCCCCGCGCGTACGTATACGCGCTCGTCACGATCCGCTTCACTTCCGCGTCGATCTTGATCGCCGTATCCTCGGAATAATCCCGGTGCTGCGCGATCTCGCGCCCCAGGAAGATCGCTTCCTCCTTCTTTCCGAACGCCAGCGGCCCCAGCGTGCTCATTCCCCACTCGCACACCATCTGCCGCGCGATTTCCGTGGCCCGCTCGATGTCGTTCCCCGCTCCCGTCGTCAGGTGATTGAGGAAAATCTCTTCTGCCGCGCGCCCGCCCATCAGCACGCCCAGTTGCGCTTCCAGAAACTCCCGCGTGTACGTGTGCTTGTCGTCGATCGGCAACTGCATCGTCACGCCCAGCGCCATTCCGCGCGGGATGATCGTCACTTTGTGCAGCGGGTCCGCTTGCGGCGTCATTGCCGCCACCAGCGCGTGTCCCGCCTCGTGATACGCCGTGTTCTTCTTCTCTTCCTCCGACAGGATCATGGACTTGCGTTCCACGCCCATCAGCACCTTGTCCTTCGACATCTCTACGTCCGACATCACCACTTGTTTCCGGTTTTGCCGCGCCGCCCAGAGCGCCGCTTCGTTCACCAGGTTTGCCAGGTCCGCGCCCGAAAACCCCGGCGTGCCCCGCGCGATCACCGACAAATCCACGTCCTCGCTCAGCGGCACCTTCCTTGTGTGCACCCGCAGGATTTCTTCCCGCCCCTTCACGTCCGGACGCGGCACCACCACGCGCCGGTCGAACCGTCCCGGCCGCAGCAGCGCCGGATCCAGCACGTCCGGCCGGTTCGTCGCCGCGATCAGGATCACGCCCTCGTTCGACTCGAATCCGTCCATCTCCACCAGCAGCGCGTTCAGTGTCTGCTCCCGCTCGTCGTGTCCGCCGCCCAGCCCCGCCCCGCGGTGCCGGCCCACCGCGTCGATTTCATCGATAAAGATGATGCACGGCGCGTTCTTCTTCCCCTGCTCGAACAAATCCCGCACCCGGCTCGCGCCCACGCCCACGAACATTTCCACGAAGTCCGAGCCCGAAATTGAAAAGAACGGCACGTTCGCTTCCCCCGCGATCGCCCGCGCCAGCAGCGTCTTCCCCGTTCCGGGCGGGCCTACCAGCAGCACGCCCTTCGGGATCCGTCCGCCCAGCTTTTGGAATTTTTGCGGGTCGCGCAGGAAATCAATAATCTCCTGCAGCTCTTCCTTCGCCTCGTCCGTCCCCGCCACGTCCTTGAAAGTCGCCTTCTTCTGGTTTGCCGTCAGCAGCCGCGCCCGCGACTTCCCGAAGCTCAGCGCCTTGTTCCCGCCCGCCTGCACCTGCCGGAACATGAACAGCCAGAGCCCGATGATCACCAGGATCGGCAGCAGGTTCACTGCCAGGTTGAACCAGTCCCCGCGCGTCACTTCCTTCACGTGGATCTGCACGCCCTTGTCCCGCAGCATTTTGCTGATGTCGGGAATCGATTCCTTCGGCAGCGTCACGTGGAACTTCTGGCTCGGCTGGTGCAGCTCGCCCTGCGCTTCTGCGCTCACCTGCGTCAGGTAAAACGTCACCTCGCTGATGTTCCCGCTCTCCGCGTACTGGTAGAACTGCGTCAGGCTCAGGTCCGCGTCGCGCGTCGTGTTGGCCGAGCGCTGCGTGATTTGCCACAGCACTACGGCCAGCACCAGCATCACCAGCCAGAACAGCACGATTCGAATAGTTGAGTTCACGACTTACCTCGCACGCCTTCGCGCCACGCCGCCTCGCCCGCTCTTCTTCCCCGCTCCTGCTCGCCCTGCGGCCGGCTTTCCCTTCCTGCTCGCCCCGCTCCCGTTGAGCGCGGCGATGTGAGCCAGGTTCCGGTACAAACCCTCTTCATCCGGCAGGCCATACCCCACCAAATAGTTAGATGCGGCCGAGAACCCCAGGTAATCCGGCTGCAACGGCACGCGCCGTTCTTCCGGCTTGTCCAGCAGCACCGCCACGCGCACCGTCCGCGGTTCCCGCTCCATCAGCCGCCGCACAAAGAACTCCAGCGTTACGCCCGAGTGCAGCACCGCGTCCACCACCAGCACGTCCCGGCCCTTCAACTCCGGATTGTAACTGAAAAAAACCTCCCGGCGGTGAAGTCCGTTCAGATGCACATCCCGCATCTCCGCCTGCACAAAATGGCACACCACCGGCGACGTAATGTGCCGCACCAGGTCCGCCGCAAACACAAACGCGTTATCCAGGATTGCCACTACGTCCACGCGCTGCGTCCCGTAGGTCCGCGAGATGTCGCGCCCCATCTCCGCCACGCGCGTCGCGATCTGCCGCGCCGGGTACAGGATTTCTTGCCCCCCGCTCAAAGTTTTTCCTCGCTGATCACCACGGCGCTCCGCGTCTCCGCGCCCGCTGCGCATCCCGCCTCCGGAGGCAGTCCGCGCACCCACACCAGCCTCCCGCCGCTCTCCAGCACGGGCCAGCCCGCGCGTTCCTCCGCGGGCACGCGCGCCTCCCGTAAGAGTTCCTTCAGCTTCCGGGCCTGGCGTTTCCCTCTCGGGCGAAACATGTCCCCTGGTTGCCAGTTCCGGAGGTAAAAGGGCGGGCTCAACCGGCCCGCATCGAGGGCTTCGCCGGTCCTTTTAGTCTCCTCTGCCCCCGAACCCCAGTCAACGACTTTCAGCCTCACGCGCCTCCCGATTGCCGGAACAATCAACTCGACCGAGCCCGACTCCGGCAGCGTCACCGAAAGCGAATACCTCTCCGTCCCGCGCTCGTTTAGATGCCCTTCGCGCGCCCCCGGACTCGCCCGCCGTAGCCCGCTTCTGAGCGAAGGCGGGTTCCCGCTCGCAAAGATCACATCCTCGAAACTCCTCGTCGCCACCACTCCATGCGGCAGTTCCACCCGGTGCCCGCTCATCGGCCCCCTCGACAATCGCAGCACGCTTTCCACATGTTCCGCCGTAAGGCCGCGCCGGTGTCCCAACACCTCCTCCACCGCCCTCCGCACCATTCTTCGCGCCAGCGCTGTCTGCCCCTCCACTCCCCGGCCGATCTCACCCATCGGCGCCACCAAGTCCTCCGCCCGCACCACCACGCGGTGCGGCTCCGTCCGCGTGAGCGCGCGGAATCGCACCTCCACGAGCGCCGCCGCAAATTGCTCCTCTTCTCGCGCCAGTTCCGCCACTCGGTAGAGTTGCCCCACAATTTGCGGCTGAAAATCGCGTTCCAGCACCGGCAAGAGTTCGCTCCTCACCCGCGCCCGCAGTCGCGCCGTATCCGTGTTCGTCGAATCCTCCCGCCACGCCTGTCCCTGCTCCGTCAGCCATTCCCTCAGCTCCGCGCGCCTCAC
>JASHRU010000428.1 GCA_030037225.1 Candidatus Acidiferrales bacterium
GTGGCGAGGCTTGCAGACAAGTACGCGGCACAAGCCGGAATGGCGCATTTGAGCGTAGAGGAGCATCGCGAGCTGTTTGTTCAAGCCGGTTTCCGTGATGTTGAGGTGATGACGGAGCCGGATAAGGCTTGGATTTGCGGCGTTGGGAGAAGGCCATGATGGGCATCGTGGCTGCGGCGTTTACGTGGCGGTGCGCATGCGCGCAAACGCGCGGAGGAGGTATCCCATGAAGTCGAATCGGCGCAGGAAGCAAACTGCGCGCAGCAAGGAGGGCGGGATTTCGCGGCGGGAGTTTGCGCGCGGGGCGACGGTGGCTGCGGCGGCGATGGCAGCCATTCCGGGCGGCGCGCTTACAACGGCAGCGTTCGCAACGACGGCCGCAGCAGTTGCCGCCGCGCAGCCGGAGCAGGCGGCTGTCGAGAAGCCGAAACTGTCGCCGGAATCGCTGGCGGAAGTGGAAGCGAAAGTTGCTGAAATCCTGCGGCGGCATGGCGATCGGTTGGACGACGCGCA
Organism: Candidatus Acidiferrales bacterium; assembly: GCA_030037225.1. GTDB lineage: Bacteria > Acidobacteriota > Terriglobia > Acidiferrales > UBA7541 > JOPF136. The sequence continues at coordinate 514 of JASHRU010000428.1, forward strand.
GAAGGCGGACATTCGCCGGCTGGTGCGGGAGGCGCAGGCGCCGCTCGAGGCGCTGCGCGCGTTTCCGCTCGAGAACGGCGACGAGCCGGCGACGATATTGCATCTCGACGTGGCTGCAACGGCGGCGCGTTACCCGGCGCCTCCCGCCTCGCCGAGGACGATAAAACCTGCAGCGAAGCCGGGGGCGTGAGCATGTACGTCGAGGAAACGCTCTACCTGACGGTGGGAGAGTTGGCCGAGCGGATCCGGACCGGCGCAATGTCGCCGGTGGAGCTGACAGAGAGTTATCTGGAACGGGCGAAGCGGCTGGGGCCGCGGTGGAACGCGTACGCGCTGCTGACGCCGGAGATTGCGCTCGAGCAGGCGCGAGAGGCGCAGCGGGAGCTGCATTCCGGGAGGTACCGCGGGCCGCTGCACGGGATTCCATTTGCGGCGAAAGACCTGCTGGCGGTGCGGGGCCTGCCGACAACGTGGGGCGCGCGTCCGTATGCGAAGCAGGAGTTCGATTACGACGCGACGGTGATCACGCGGCTGCGCGAAGCGGGCGCGGTGATGCTGGGCAAAGCGGCGATGATCGAACTGGCGGGAGGGATGGGATATCGGTACGCGTCGGCGTCGCTGACGGGCGCCGCGAAGAATCCGTGGAACGAAGGCTGCTGGACGTGCGGGTCGTCGAGCGGATCGGGAGCGATTGTGGCCGGGGCGCTGGCCGCGTTTGCGATCGGGACCGAGACGTGGGGCTCGATTGTGTGCCCATCGGCGTTCTGCGGGATCAGCGGGCTGAGGCCGACCTATGGGCGCGTGAGCCGGCATGGGGGAATGGTGCTTTGCGCGTCGCTCGACAAAATCGGGCCGATGGCGCGGAGCGCGGCGGATTGCGCGATGGTGCTGGCGGCGATTGCGGGACACGATCCGAAGGATGCGAGTTCGCTGCCGGCTGCGGAGGCGGCGTTTGCGTATCCGGGAGCGGGCGCGGGTGCGCGGAAATTGCGCGTCGGATGGATTGCCGAGCAAATGAAAGACGCGCAGCCCGGGGTGGTGGCGGCGGCGAATGAGGCGCGCAAGGCGCTTGAAGCCGCGGGCGCGCACGTGACGGACGCGAAGCTGCCCGAGGGGCCATGGGAAGCGGCGGCGGGAGTGATCGTGTCGGTGGAAGGCGCTTCGGCATTTGACGAGCTGATATCTTCCGGCCGGTGCCTGGAACTGACGGATCCGCTGGGGAAGATCGGCGGATTCGTGAGCCAGCAGATTTCGGGCGCGGATTATCTGCGGGCGCAGAGAGCGCGCGCCGTGTTGCAGCGGAAAATGGAGCAGGTGTTCCGCGAATACGACGTGATTGCCGCCGCATCGGAAAACGCGGTGGCCCCGAAACTGAGCGCGAACCTGGAGACGGACCTTCCCAGCGCCGACCCGCTGGGCGCAATTGGAAATTTGTGCGGGCTTCCGGCGACCAGCGTGCCGTGCGGATTCGACCCAGAAGGGCTGCCGGTCGGGCTGCAATTCCTGGCGGCGCCGCTGGGAGAACATGCCGTGCTGGCGGCGGCGGAACTCTACCAGCGGCATACGGAGTGGCATCGGAAACGGCCGCCGGTGACGTGAAACGCGGTCGGTGCGTGGCCGGGGGAGAGAATCGCGCGGGAATGGCGGCCGGCCTGTGATATACGGTGGCGGCAGAACGCGCCTTTCCAGGAGGGGAGACATGCGCCGGATCCTGTTTCCCGTGCTGTTTGCCGCTTGCGCTGTGGTGTGCCTGCGCCAGGACGCGGCGGCGCAAATGGGAAAGATGGTGAGCATTCCGGCAGGTTCGCCGGAAGATCACGCGCTCGCTGCAATCAACGCCGCGCCCACCGCGGCCGAAAAGCTCGCGCTGCTCGATAAATTCATGGCCGACTACGGAAAGGGAGATATGGCCATTGTGGCGGACGAGCAGTACGTGACGATTTACACGGGTGAAAAGCAGTACGACAAAGCGTTCGAGTATGCGGACAAGGGTCTGGCGACGGATCCGGATGATTACGGGATCGCGTACTCCGCGTTCCGCGCGGCGCAGGAGAAGCCCGACGTGCAGCACGAGTTTACGTATGGGCTGGTGCTGGCGGACATTGTGGCGCGATACAGAGAGAAGCCCGCGCCTGCCGGGGAAGATGAAGCCGTGTGGGCCGCGCGGAAAAGAGAAACACTGGCGCAAGCGGCCGAGGGCATGAATTACGTTTCCGGGTCGCTGTTCAACGCGGCGCGCGGGATCCAGGACGCGCAATTGCAAGCGACGCTGCTGGAACGATACGCGCTGGCGTTTGCGGATTCGCCGTACGCGGAGCCGGCGCAGACGCTGGTGGCCGACACTTACCGGCGCATGCAGAATTACGCGAAGATGACCAGCTTTGCGCAGCAGGTGCTGGCCAAGGATCCGAACAACATCGGGATGCTGCTCCTGCTGGCCGACGACGGGAGCGACCGAGGGGTGAACCTGGCGCAGGCGGATGAATGCGCGCACAAAGCGCTGGAGCTGGCGGGCAAGGCGCAGAAGCCTGCGGGCGCGACGGACGAACAATGGAAACAGCAGATTGCGGTGCAGCAGGGAATCGCCTGGTCGTCCATCGGGCAGGTAGCGATTCAGAAGAAGAATGACGCGGGCGCACTCGACGCATTCCAGAAGGCG
>JASHRU010000429.1 GCA_030037225.1 Candidatus Acidiferrales bacterium
GTTTTCCCGCATCGTCCAGCGACGACGCGCCAGAGCCGAAATTAACGGCATTGACGCCCGAGCTGAGGAACAGTTCAAAGTCCGGTTTTGTGAAGGCTCCAGGCCGGTCCAGCCAATCCTTCAACACGCCTTTTTTGTCGGTGCGATACAAAAACTGGTTCAGCATGTCGACCACAAGCGACTCCCGGACAAGACGAACCACGCGATCCGAGTATTCGGGACCGTCCGGCCCGAAAAGGCGGTAGGTGCGCCGAAGTACGGCTGGAGCAAAAAGCGCGGCACAGGAGGCTGTGCGCAGGAATGTACGGCGTGGAATTCTCGGCAGATTCATCCGTTCCCCCCAGCAAATCCAAACGCTTCCCTGAGAAGTACCTCTCGAGCCGTAAATTTGAATGGGGCCACCGCACTCGAATGCGGTTCCGTGGTGGTGTTGAGATTGCCCCCTGGGCAGTTGCGATGCGCAAGCCCGGGCGAACAGATTACTTCGGAAGGCCGTTGACCGCTACTTCCATGTCCAAGCCTTGGCAAACGCGCTATCCGGACATAATTCAGCAACTCCCGAGTTGCCGATGCGGCGCGGTTGGACGAATGGCTGGCGACAAGCGGCGCTTGCTCGCCAGGCCGAACACGCCCGCCGCGGCGGGTCAGGCCAGGCTGAAAGCCCCTGCGAGTCATGCCATAATAGCGGCGGATGGTTGCCACCCGAGCAAATTGGAGTGGTTCCATGAATCCCGCCAGAAGAAAGTCGTTCGCCAAATTGGCCTCCGGGCTTTTCTCTGTCTTACTCCCGGCATCGGTGCTGGCCGTGCTGCTGTTTGCCGGGCAGCCTCGCGAGGCGGCGGCTGCGGGGCAGGGGCCGGGTCCGACGGCTGGCCCGCCGCGTGTAGTGGAGATTCCGATTGACGGCGCGATTCAGCCGTTCCTGGCAGATTACGTGGACGAGGGGCTGGCCAACGCGGCGAGCGAGCACGCGAGCCTGGTCCTTTTGACGTTGAACACGCCGGGCGGGCTGGATACGGCGATGCGCGACATTATCCAGCACATCATCTCGTCACCCGTGCCAGTGGCGGCGTACGTAAGCCCATCGGGCTCGCGCGCGGCGTCGGCGGGCTTCTACATTTTGCTATCGGCGGACGTGGCGGCCATGGCGCCCGGGACGGACACGGGAGCATCGTCGCCGATTTTCCTGATTGGAGGCACGGCCGCACAGGTGGACGAAACGCTGAAGAAGAAAGCCATGAACGAGGCCGCGGCGTATCTGCGCAGCATCTCCGGGAAACGCTCGCGAAACGTGGATTTGGCGGAAAAAGCGGTGACGGAAGCAAAAGCCTTCTCCGACACCGAGGCCTTGAACGGAAAGCTGATCGATCTGATCGCGAACTCGCAGGCGGATCTGATGGCGAAGCTGGACGGACGCACCATCACGCGCTTCGACGGGACGACCATGACGCTGCACTTGCAGGGCGCGGCGATTTCCGAGTACCAGGAGTCGTCCAAGCAGAAATTCCTGGGATGGCTGGCCGACCCGGACGTGATGTTCATCTTGCTGATCGTGGGGCTGATCGGACTGTACGTGGAGTTCACGCATCCGGGACTAATCCTGCCGGGCACGCTGGGCGGAATTGCGATTCTTCTGTTTCTGGTGGGGTCGCAGGTGGTGCCGATCAGCCTGTTCGCGATCCTGCTGATCGCCGGGGCGGTGGCCCTGTTTGCCATCGAGGCGAAAGTAACGAGTCACGGCGTGCTGGCCACAGCCGGGGTGCTGGCCATGCTGGCCGGGGCACTGATTCTGGTGCGTTCGCCGATCACGGGAGCGGGAGTGAGCCTGGGCGTGGCGCTGGGATTCACGATTCCGTTTGCGGTGCTCGCCGTGCTGATCATGCGGCTGGCCATGCGCACGTTTGCGATGAAGCAAAAGATGGGTGCGAAGAGCCAACTGGTGGGGCACACGGGCGAGGTTCGCGAGGCGGTAGAGGGGACGGGAATGGTTTTTGTGGGCGGGGAGCTGTGGCGCGCCCGCTCGGCAGCGAAAATCCCGGCCGGCACGAAGGTGCGCGTGGTGCGCGTGGACGGATTGATCCTGGAAGTCGAGCCGGCGCCGGTGGAAGCCCAGACGCACGTGGGCGCGGCGTCGTAGCGGGCGCGGCGTTACGGCAGCGGCGGAATTTGGAAGCATTGCGAGAAATGTGGGGACAGCGGGGCGGGTTCACGAGAGAGCGTCCCGCGGGGAGGAAGGGGAGGAGGAGACATGGAAATGCTGGGACCGGTGATTGCTTTCATTTTCTTTCTGATCTGGTTCGCGAACTCGGTGTACGTGATCAAGGAATGGGAGAACGGGGTAATCCTGCGCCTGGGGCGCATGACGGACACACCGAAGGGTGCGGGACTTCGGATCGTGGTGTGGCCCATCGACAAGCTGTTCCGCATTTCGCTGCAAATTGAGACGCTGGACGTGCCGCCGCAAGACGTGATTACGCGCGACAACGTGTCGGCCAAGGTGAACGCGGTGTGCTACTTCAAAGTGATCAACGCGAATCTGGCGCTGCTGCGGACGAAAAACTACATCTACGCCACGTCACAGCTCGCACAGACCACGCTGCGGAGCGTGTGCGGCCAGTTTGAGCTGGACGAAATCCTTTCCGAGCGCGACAAGGTGAACGAAAAGCTGCAGAACATCCTGGACCAGGATACCGAGCCGTGGGGAATCAAGGTGACCAAGGTGGAGCTGAAGCAGGTGGACATTCCGGAGACGATGCAGCGCGCCATCGCCAAGCAGGCGGAAGCGGAACGTGAGCGCCGCGCGAAGGTGATTCACGCGGACGGCGAATTCCAGGCCGCGGGGAAGCTGGCCGAGGCCGCGAGCGTGCTGGAATCGAGGCCGGCGGCCATCCAGTTGCGCTATCTGCAAACGTTGACGGAAATCGGCGCGGAGAAGAACACAACCGTTGTCTTCCCGCTTCCGGTGGATATCATTAGTCTCTGGGCGAAGACCCAAGCGAATTTGCAGCCGCCGAAGTAACCGCGGGGGCGGAGCGCGGCGAAGTTCTTCTGACCGAGGAAGCGCAGTCTGGGGGGAACCGAATGGCAGAAGGGCGCGGGGAACGCACGATCGGAAGCGGACATCTGGTCGCTCTCTTCCTGGGCATCGTCGTACTCTGTTGCGTATTCTTCATTTTGGGCTACGAAATGGCGCGAGCCCAGTTCGGTAAGGGCGGCACGACAGTTGCCGTGAAACCCGGCGCGTCTGTTCCGGCCACCGCGCCGAGCACGGAAGCGCCTTCTACTGGATGGCCGACGTCTGTGAACAACACTTCGGCGCCGGAAAAAGCTGCGGCGTCACCGTCTTCTCCGCCCAAGACTTCGCCGGCAGCGAAGCCCGCCGCGGCATCTTCCGGTGGAGCGCAGAGCGCGGCGAACGCACTCCTGAAGCCGCCTGACATTCCGAAAGGCTCAATTGTTTTACAGGTGGCCGCGAACAAGAATGAGAACGACGCGCTGAATTTAGCAAGATTGTTGCAGGAAAAGGGGTTTCCCGCATTCGTGCTCACGCCGTCAACGGATGATTGGTACCGCGTGCAAGTGGGACCGTTCCCCGACGCCAAGGCCGCGGAACAGGCGAAGGCCGCGCTCGCGCAAGAGGGCTTCAAAGCCATCGCCAAGCGCTAAACGAGCCAAAAAAGAATGAGCAGCACGCTGCGCTGGACTGCGGCACTGGCCTCCGGGCTGTCGCTCGCCTTCGCGTTTGCTCCCTTCGATCTGGGAATTCTGGCGTGGACTTCGCTCGCGCTGCTGATCGGCGCGGCCATCGGCGTGAGTCCGTGGCGCGGGTTTCTCTACGGCTGGGCGCACGGAATGATGTTCTTCCTGGCGACGCTGCCGTGGATCTATACGGTGATGCACGTGCACGGCGGAATGGAGCCGCCCGTAGCCGCCGGCGTGTTTCTGCTGCTGATCGCGGTGCTCTCGATTTGTCCCGGCCTGTTTGCCGCGGGAGTGGCGTGGTGCGGGCGGAGGTCTGTGGCGCGCGCATGCGTGGCTGCGCCGTTCCTGTGGGTCGCGTCGGAAATGCTGCGGAGATATGAGCTGGGGCTGGGATTTCCGTGGAATTTGCTGGGCTATGCGGGCGCGGTGCATCTGGGCCTGTTGCAACTGGTGACGGTGACCGGGATTTACGGTCTGTCGTTCGTACTGGCGGCGTCGAATGCGCTGGTGGCATGGGTGCTGCTGACACGGACGCGCATGGCCTGGCTCGCGGGAATCATCGTGGGCGTGGTTGTGGTGTCGGCGGTGCTGGTGGGGGACCAGTTTGTGCCGGTGGAGCAGCCGGACCACGTGGCCGTCCTGGTGCAGACCAATTTTCCGCAGTCGCTCACGTATCCCGCGGACTGGCTGGACCGGCACGCGGGCGAACTGGATGAACTGGAGACGATGAGCTCAGATGCTTCGCGGCGAACGCGCGGGATCATCGTGTGGCCGGAATGTCCGGCGCCGTTCTACTGGCAGGATCCGCGGTTTACGGCGCGTCTGGCGCGGCTGGCGCTGACCACGGCGAACGACGTAATTGCGGGCGTCGTGGACTGGAAGGCGGGACCGGACCGGCGGCCGCAGCCCTACAACACGGCGGTTATGATCGATCCGGCGGGACACCGCGTATTTTCGTACGACAAGGTCGAGCTGGTGCCGTTCGGCGAGTTCATTCCGTGGCGGCGGCTGCTGTGGTTTGCGAACACGATCATCGCCGACGTGGGGGACTTCCAGAGGGGGACGGAATATTCGGTGGGCGAGCTGCCGGGCGGGCGGTTCTCTGTGTTCATTTGCTACGAGGCGGTGATTCCGGACGAAATCCGCCGGTTCGTGAAGGGCGGCGCGCGGCTGCTGATCAACCTATCGAACGACGGATGGTTCGGGCACTCAGCGGCGCTGGAGCAGCACCTGGCGCAGGCGCGTGTGCGGGCCGTGGAAAACCGGCGCTGGATTCTGCGCGCGACGAACACGGGGCTGACCGTGTCCATCAGTCCCTACGGACGGATTGTGGCCGCGCTTCCGCCCGATGAGCGCGCTGTCCTGTTCGCGCCTTACGGTTTTCGAGACGACATCACGGTCTACACCCGGTTCGGGGACTGGCTTCCCTACCTTTCCATCGCCGCATCGCTCTGGTTTGTGATTTACAGCACGCCGCGGGCGGAGGAGGAGGCGAGCGATGAAGAGGGGGAGAGAGGGGAGGAGGCAAGCACGACGGCGTGACAAGCGGACCGGATTGGAAAATTGGGCCGGGGATGACAGAATATTTGTGTGAATGCCGCACGCGCCGGAAGATGCGGCGCGCAGGAAACGGAAATGATTCTCGAAGACCTCGAACATCGGGGCGAAGAGCTCAAGAAGCGTATTGAGCTGGTGCGGAGCTATCTTTGACGTCCGCGCGAACCGCGAGCGGCTGACGGCGCTCGAGAAGCAAATCTCCAACCCCGATTTTTGGCAGAACCAGGAAGCGGCCCAGCGCGCCATGCAGGAGCGCAAACGCGCGGAAACGGCGATCCAGAACGACGAGAAGCTGGCGCGGCTGCTGAACGACCTGGAGGGCTACTTCCAACTGGCGCACGAAGAAACAAACGCGGCGGAGCGGGAGAAGCTGCTGGAGGAAATCGAGCGCGAGCTGACGGCAGCCGGATCGTGGATCGGAGAATTGGAGACCTCGACGCTTCTATCCGGCGAGAACGACCGGCTGAACGCCATCGTGACCATCAAACCGGGCGCGGGCGGAATTGATTCGCAAGACTGGGCGGAGATGCTGCTGCGGATGTATCTGCGTTGGGCGGAGCGGCAGGGGTTCCGGGGATCGGTGCTCGACAGCACGCCGGGTGAAGAGGCGGGGATCAAAAATGCGACGGTGCTGATCGAAGGCGAGAACGCGTACGGAATGCTGACGTCCGAGAGCGGAGTGCACCGGCTGGTGCGGATTTCGCCTTTCGACCAGCAGGCGAGGCGGCACACTTCGTTCGCGTCGGTGTTTGTGACGCCCGAGGTGGACG
>JASHRU010000430.1 GCA_030037225.1 Candidatus Acidiferrales bacterium
TTCCCAAAGGCATGGATTTGGTGGCCACCGGCAAGCAGCTCAGCAGCATAGACGAAGGCAAACAAACCGTCTCGCACTGGCAAAGCGAGCAATCGCAACCGGTGGCCGGCTTCCAGCTCGGCAAGTTCAAGAAACTGGAGACCACCATTCCGAAGCTCGGTGATTTCAAGGTAGAGGCGATGGCAAATGAAGAAGTCCCTGATGTCGTCCGGGGAATCGCTGCCGTGGCGCCGGCTGTAGGTGGCATGACAACCACAGGACTGGCCAAAAAGGCGCTGGCCGAGGCGGAGGTCGCCGTCGAGCTTTACTCCGACTACTTTGGGCCCCTCGAGTTCAAGCGGCTGGCCGTGACGCAGCAGACGGCCATGAACTACGGACAGTCCTGGCCGGAAATGGTTTACCTGCCGATGAGCTACTTCTACGACACCACGGTCCGCCACCAGCTCCATATGGACGATCCGCGCGGCTACTTCAAGGCAGTGGCGCCGCACGAGGTCGCCCATCAGTGGTGGGGGCATACCGTCGGATGGGGCTCGTACCGCGATCAATGGATGAGCGAGGGGTTTGCGGACTTTTCCGCGTCGCTCTTCATCCAATACGTCTGGCAAGACCGTCCGCAGGAGTACCGCAAATTCTGGAACGACGAGCGCGACATGCTTGTGGAGAAAAATAAGGAGGGATTCCGCGCCATCGACGTCGGCCCGCTGACCATGGGCTATCGGCTGAATAACAGCAGGGCCGGGTTCAACGTCACACGCCAGCTCATCTATCCCAAAGGTGCTTACGTGCTCCATATGCTGCGCATGATGCTGTGGGACCGCGAAACTGCCGACAAGAACTTCAAGGAAATGATGCACGACTTTGTGAAATCCTACGCGGGCCGCAGCGCCACTACCGAAGATTTCAAAGCCACAGTGGAGCGCCACATGACTCCTTCCATGAACCTCGACAACAACCGGAGAATGGACTGGTTTTTCAACGAATATGTGTACGGGACGGCTCTCCCGGCCTACGCCTTCGACGCGCAGTTCGAAAAGGACGCCAAGGGCGCGCCGGTCGTACACATGAAGCTGACGCAATCCGGCGTGGATCCTTCTTTCAAGATGCTCGTGCCGATTTACCTCGAATTGGCCGACGGTCGAGTCGTGTTTTTCGGCCGGGCCAGGATTATCGGCAATTCCGCCTGGGAACAGACCGTGCCCATCGCCGGACTCAAGGACACGCCTAGGCGCGCCCTCATCAACCAGTACAACGACGTGCTGTGCACGAAATAGGCTCGCGAGAGCGTCGAAGCCAAAACGGCGCCTCTGATACTTCGTTGACACTCTTCAGGGCGGCACCTAAGATGTCGGCTGAATGGACCCATCCGCTCCGCTCATCGGCCAGACCATCTCCCATTACCGCATTTTGGAAAAACTGGGTGGCGGCGGCATGGGTGTTGTGTACAAGGCCGAGGACACGACGCTCGGCCGGTTTGCCGCGCTCAAGTTCCTGCCCGCCGAACTGGCCCGCGACCCCGTAGCGCTCGAACGCTTTCGCCGCGAAGCTCGTGCGGCCTCCGCGCTGAATCATCCCAATATCTGCACAATTTACGAGATTGGCGAAGACGCCGGGCCCGCCTTTATTGCCATGGAATTCATGGACGGCGCCACGCTCAAGCACCGCATCGGCGGACGCCCGATGGACCTCGAGCAACTGCTGGAAATCGGCATAGAAGTAGCGGATGCACTCGACGCAGCGCACGCGCAGGGAATCGTCCATCGCGACATCAAGCCCGCGAACATCTTCGTCACGTCGCGCGGGCACGCCAAAATTCTGGATTTCGGGCTGGCTAAGCAAACACAGCCCGAAGCGCCGGCTGGCGTGACACTTTCGGGCGAAATGACCGCCGGGATCGGCCAGGAACTGCTCACCAGTCCCGGCACCGCCGTGGGCACTGTGGCGTACATGTCGCCGGAGCAGGTGCGCGGAAAGCCGCTCGATGCCCGCACGGACCTGTTCAGTTTCGGCGCCGTGCTCTACGAAATGGCCACCGGTTCCCTGCCCTTCCGCGGCGACACTTCGGGGGTCATCACGGATGGAATTCTGAACCGGGCACCCACGTCGCCAGTGCGGCTGAATCCGGACCTGCCGCCGAAACTGGAAGACGTCATCAACAAAGCGCTGGAGAAGGATCGCAACCTGCGCTACCAGGGCGCGGCTGAGATACGAACGGATTTGAAGCGCCTGCTGCGCGATTCGAGCTCCGGGCGCACGGCGACGAAAGTGGAGACGAAGGCGCCGGCGGCTGCGATAACCACGACCCCAACCGTTGCCTCGGCAGCTCCTTCCGGCACGACGACAGTCGTCGCGACGCGTGCCGTCAAGAAGACCGGACTCTACGTGGCGATCTCCATCGTCCTGTCGGTCGTGATTAGCTTCGCCGTGTACAAGCTGCTGCCGCGCAAGACCGAGCTCAACACACAGGGAATGAAAATCGAGAAGCTGACGCAGAGCGGCAAGGCCGCCGACGTGGCGATCTCGCCGAACGGCCAATATGTGGTGTACGTGCTGCGCGACGGTGAGAAGCAAAGTCTGATGATCCGCCAGGTGGCCACGGGAAGCGATGTGGCCATCCTGCCGGCCGACATTGTGGCTTTCTACGGTGTGAGCTTTTCGCCGGACGGCAACTACATCTACTTTGTCCGTTCGAGCAAAGAAACCTTCAGCTTCTCGTATCTGTACCAGATGCCGGTTTTGGGAGGCTCACCTCGCCAATTGATTCGCGACATTGACACGCCGGTGAGCTTTTCGCCCGACGGAAAGCAGTTCGCATTTGTCAGAGGAAATCCTGAAAAACGGCGCGTGGAAGTGGTGATCGCCGAAGCTGACGGGAGCGGTGAGCGATTGCTGGCGTCCCTCGAGAACGCGATCGTGAGCCTTTCCTCGCTGATTGGTCCTGCCTGGTCTCCGGATGGGAAGACGATCGCGGCATCCTGGCACACAATTGAAAACGGCTCGCATTGGGAATTGCTGGCCATTCCCGCCGCTGGTGGAAAGCCGAAATCGTTCTACTCGAACGAGTGGCCTATTGGCCGGGCGCAATGGCTGCCCGATGGAAGCGGCCTGCTGGTGGGGCATACGGATCCTGCGCAAAACCGGCGCGGGCAATTGTGGTTGATCCCCTTCCCATCGGGGGAGCCGCGCCGCTTTACCAACGACCTTACCAATTACTACATCTCTAGCCTGGATATGACCCGGGACGGAAAAGCCCTCGTGTCCTCAGAGACCACTCAACTCGAGGACATCTGGCTGGTACCTGCAGACAATATTTCCGGGATGCGCCAAATTACTTCGGGAGAGCTGGCCGGTAGGTTTCTCTCCATTTTTCCGGATGGAAGAATCATTTCGCTCACTGAGGCGGGCGGAATCGAGAGCATTCTCCCCGCCAGTGGCGCCCGCACGCTGCTGATCTCGAACAAGAACCTGAATTTCTATGCTTCCACTTGCGGCGACGGCCGTTCGATCGTATTCCAGGCGCTGTCAGAAGGCCGTGTCAACATCTGGCGGATGGACGCGGACGGCTCGAATCCCACGCGGCTCACCCAGGGTGAGACCGACTATACACCGGACTGTTCGCCCGACGGAAAATGGCTGGTGTACAGTCAGGAACATTCAATCAACCGGCTGCCGATTGAAGGAGGAACGCCAACACAATTGGCGAACCAGAACTTTGGAGGAAGTCCGCTGATTTCCCCGGACGGCAAGCTGATCTCCTACCATGCCGAACGCGAGCCCGGCACGGCTGCCGTCATTCTGCAAGTCATCCCTTCGACCGGAGGAGCTGTGCTTTTCAAACTTCCCTATGTCGCCGGCACTGTGCAGAGCCGATGGTCTCCCAACAGTAAGTCGATCGACTATCTCCTGACGCGCGGCGGAGTGACGAATCTCTGGCGACAGCCGCTCACCGGCGGCGAGCCGAAGCAAATCACCAACTTCACGTCCGGATTGATCTTCAGCTTCTGCTGGTCCCGCGACGGGAAGGAATTGGCACTAGCCCGCGGCTCGCTGTCGAGCGATATCGTCCTGATCAGCAATTTCCGATAACAAGATTCACGGCCGACGGCGGCCCGCGCCGCTTTTCGGAGGAGGTTGTAGGGACACGGCATGGCGTGCCCCTCCGGCCGGTTGCTGCGCGATGAGGCGTGGTGTAGGCTGCGGAAAAGGCAATGAGTGACAACGGAACGCGCGAATCCGCCGTGCCGGCCGCGTTGCGCGGCTGCTGGTATCCGGCCATGCGCTCGGCCCAATTGCGGGGACGCGGGCGGGCGACGGTGGAACTGCTGGGTGAGATGCTGGTGGTCGGCCGCGACGCACAAAAACGGGCCTTCGCTCTGCGCGATTGTTGCCCCCATCGCGGCATGCCTCTCTCTGCCGGCCATTTTGACGGCGAAACCGTCGAATGCTGCTATCACGGCTGGCGGTTCGATTGCCGTTCGGGTCAGTGCCGCGACATTCCTTCCCTGGTTCCCGGTGAATCGAAGCTGAAGGTCGACCGCATCTCTGCCCAGGCATTTTCCGCGGAAGAAGTTGACGGATACGTTTGGGTTTATTTCGCGGATCCCGCGCGCCCCGACCATCCCGTTCCGCCGGTGCCGCGGTTGTGGCGCGGCACGGGACGTTCGCGAACCGTGCATCTGTGGTGCGATCTGGCGTGCGACGTGGACCAGGGCATCATCGGGCTGATGGATCCGGCGCACGGGCCATTCGTTCATCAATCCTGGTGGTGGCGCAAACGCTCCAGCATTCAGTTGAAAGAGAAGGTATTTGAGCCGATTCCCGCGGGCTTCCGCATTCGCCCGCACGCCCCCTCCGCCAATAGCGCGCCGTACAAGCTTCTGAAGGTTTACGGTCAGCCGGTGACCACGATCGAATTCGTCCTGCCCAACATGCGCTTCGAACGCATCGAAGCAGGCAAATATTGGTTTTCCAGCCGCGCCACCGTCACCCCCGTCACGCCGGATCGTTCGCGCATTGATTTTGTGGCTTCGTGGAACATCTTTTCGTGGCTGCCGCTCGTCCCCTGGATTTTCCGGAAATTCGCCACGACCTTCTTGCGCCAGGACCAGCAAACCATGGAAAAGCAGGCCGTGGGCCTGGCCCGCAGCCACCGACAGATGCTCATCGATGACGCCGACCGCCCCGCCCGCTGGTATTTCCAGTTGAAAGAGGCCTACCTCGAAGCTCAGCGCACCGGCCAACCCATGAAGCATCCCATGGACGAACCAGTGACGCTGCGGTGGAGGAGCTAGCGAGGTGCGAAGCGGCCATTCCCGCCGAACCACTGCCGCATCCTAATTCTCGATGAAATCCCCGACCCGGACAGTTCCTCTCTGCGTTTTCGTTCTCGGAGTGTTCCTCGCGCCCGCGGCCCCTCGGACAATTCTGCAGAGGCCTTCGGCAGCCTCTCAGAAACAGCCCGCCGTCGGCGGCCGCGTGGAATGTGGTGCGCTGCCGAGCAAAGTGCTGGGACGCAATGTGCGTTTTTGCGCCGTGCTGCCGCCGTCGTACGACGCGCATCCGGAGCAGCGATTCCCGGTCCTTTACTGGTTACACGGACTGGGACAGGATGAACAGTCCTTTGTCAACGCGGGAGGCCTGGCGTTGCTGGAGGATCTGCGCGGCCAGAACCGGCTGGGCGACTTCCTGCTCGTGACCCCCGACGCAGGCCACAGCTTCTATCTGAACTCCCGCGACGGGAGCATGCGTTACGAGGATTTCTTTATCCGCGAATTTATGGCCGCTATCGAGCGCCGCTTCCGCATCGAACCCGAGCGGGCCGCGCGGGGAATCTCCGGCGTTTCGATGGGCGGTTTCGGGGCGCTGCATATGGGCCTGAAATACCCCGAATTATTCGGCTCGGTGAGCGCGCACAGCGCCGCTCTAATGGAAAAGCCTCCGGAAGCGATGACCAGCGGCGCGCGCCTCGGCTTTCTCGAAGATGTCTTTGGCTGGCCAGTGGATCGCGCCTTCTGGGAGCGCAACAGCGTGTTTACGGCGGCGCGCCATGCGCCACTCGACAGGGACTGGAAGATTTATTTCGACTGCGGCTCCGACGACGACTTCGGTTTCGACGAGGGTGCCCGGGCGCTCGACCGGCTGCTCACGTCCCGCGGCATCCGCCACGAATTCCATCTCTATTCCGGTGGCCACGGCTGGGGGTATTTTGCGAGGCACCTGCCGGCCTCGCTCGAATTTCACTGGAAGGCGTTCCGGGCTGTGCAGAAGAGCAGTGGCTTATAACCGGGAGCTGGTGGTAGGATTCGCCACGAAGGGATTGCAGGCGGCCGCGCCCCGCGCGGCCAAAATGCTAAGGCCGGGACGCCATCGCTGAGGGGCCAAGGCATCCCGGCCTTCCTGCCCACTTCCGCAGAAAGCAGGCAAGACTCGCTCCGCGGGAGAACAAACCCACTTCTCTCGCCAGTTGAACTACGCTTCGTTTTCTCCGCGCAGGAATTCGTACCGATCAATGGTGGCCACAACGCCGAGCTCGCCCGTGCCCAGCTTCTCGGAACGGTGCACCCGGCCGAGGCAGCGGACCTGAACCGGCCCGGCCATGGTGAGCTCGTTCGGCAGGGTCATAATAATTTCTACCGCTGCTCCGTTGGTCACGTCCTTGGGAAGAAAAAAGTAAACGCCACGAGAGCTGACATCCTTGGACGCCGTGGAGACCTTGTCGTCGGCCTCCTGGCCGCAACGGACGACCAGAGGCAGCTTCAAGTGAAAACGCTGAACGTTTCTGCGATCCGACTCGTCCAACATAGACCTCCCTTGACCCCAGCAGGATAGGGCGAGTTGCTCGCGGTCACAATAGCGCCGAGGGGCTAGCTGGCGAGCATTTCAACCGGTACCAGGGTACTAGAACTCACGAGGGAAAAGCCCCGCCTCATCGATGCCAGCAGTCGGAAGCTGGCAGGGGAACCGCTCGAGCAGTGCCGCACGCCTACGTCTCTCTGCGCCTTTAACAGTCGACACACATCGCCTTTCCCCGGCCGCGTGCGACTCATCTCGAAGTGATCTGGGGCGTGCGCCATACCGGATTCCCGCGAAGGCGCATTTCCTGCGTCTCCGCGGGAGTCCGGTTAGTGGTTAGAAATTGACGTTTAGAACGTAAATATCGGCCCAAACTCCGAGCGATGATCCTGCCATTCGTTAGACGGATTTCCGGCGATTGTATAAGCCGCGCCAGTCTCGAGGCGAGTGGCATAGATCGACTGCTCGAAGCCGAAGCTGATAAAG
>JASHRU010000431.1 GCA_030037225.1 Candidatus Acidiferrales bacterium
CCTGCTTGGCCTCATCCATCAACAGCAGAGACCACGTATCAGGATGGAGGAACTCTTCGACCTTCTGCATGATGGTGCGGAGAACCTGGTCCAACTGGAGAGAAGAGGTGAGGGCCTTGCCGAGTTCGTGGAAGATCGCTACTTCGCTGAAGCCGCGCGGGTCAGCCTTCACGTGGGCGATGGTAGGGTTGCGCCGACGCTCCACCCCGTTGAAGCTTGTGTTCTCTTCGGCCATGCCGCTTTAGCCTACCAACCCATTGGCAAAGCTTTAGTTGCAATCCCGAGGGAAGGAGTGGTCCGGGCCAACCGCCCTTCGATCTCGGGTGAATTATAGGAGACGCGGCGCGCCGCCCGCAACGCTTTCGACACTTTGCTGTGCCCATTTGGTCGGAGGGCAGGCGATTTTCCGTGTTCCGATGGCCTCACATCGCCTCCTCTCTCTCCCGCTCGAGCATCCGACTCCCCGATCCAGCCGTTGACAGCGACTCGCTGGCTGCCTATAGTGCCCATGGGACGGAAATTTCCCCGTTGGACACCCTATTCGGCGGCGCGCCCACGATGGACAAGGGCACGTTCGGCGAGCACCTGCGGCGCGAACGCGAGATGCGCGGCGTCTCGCTGGACGAAGTTTCCCAAGCTACCCGCATCGGAACCCGGTTCCTGGAAGCCCTGGAAAGCGAGCGGTGGAAAGATCTGCCTGGCGGCGTTTTCAACCGCGGCTTTTTGCGTTCGATCGCGCGCTACCTGGGGCTGGACGAAGAGGCGCTGGTGGCCGAATATGCGCAGGCCACCAACGACCACCCGCAAGTGGCGGAATGGTCGCCCTCCGCGCAGGACCGTGGCGCAGAATCCGGCGCCAAAAGCAACCGCCGCCTCGGTGTTCTCCTTTCCCTGCTTGTGCTGACGGCATTGGGCGCGGCCGGCTGGTGGGGCTGGAACCAGTACGGCAGCGTACTGCGCGCGTGGCGCAGCCCCCTGCCTGCTGTTCCCGTGCCGAAGCCGCCCGCCGCGCCGGCCGCGGCCCCGAGTTCGGAACCCGCTGGAACAGATATGGCCGCATCGACCGCCACCACTGCAACGCCGGCTGCCGAGGATCTCGAACTGCGCGTGGAGGTGAGCCGCACAACGGAGGTGAGCGTCGCCGGCGACGGCAAGACCCTGTTCCAGGGAAAAATGACGCGGGGCGAGAACCACACGTTCACGGCCAAGGATCGATTCGACGTGTCGGCCCAGAACTCCTTTGCCCTGGTGCTGGACTTGAACGGAGTGAGCATGCCGCCGGTGGGTGCGCCCGACACGCCGGGAAAGGTTACGCTCACACATAAAGATCTGGTCCCAGCCCATGGGACTCCGGGAGAGCCCCATTAGCGCAGAAATTCGAGAAGAAATCCGCGCGGGACGCGCGACCCGGGAACGCAAACTGGCCATCGTATCGGGCGGGGCCGGCATGGAGCCCTGGATGCGCGCGGAACTGCTGGTACTGCTTTCGCGCGATCCCGACCCCATGGTGAACGGCCGCGCCATGAACGCGCTGACCAGCATCGCGCCGGAAGTCCTGCTGGAAGCCGCGAAGCAACTGGACGCAGCGCTGCCGGTCCTGGAGTACGTTGCGGAGCACGCCACCGACCGCGCGGCGGCCGTCGCGGCGCTGATGGCGAATCGTAACTGCCCCGGCGGCGCGCTCGCGCTGCTCGCCGACCACCTGACTCCTAAGGACGTTGACAAGATCATGGACAATCTCGAACAGCTTGCCTCTTCCAGGGAGCTGATCATCGCGCTGGCGGCGCGGCCCGATCTGTCGCTCGAACACCAGCGCATGCTCGAAGAGCTGACCAGCGAGGCCGACAGACACGCGATCGAGCTGATGGTGGCCGACGCGGAGCCCGATCCGGAGAAACGCAAGACACTTACGCAGCGGCTCTCCACGATGAACGTGATCGAGCGCCTGACGCTGGCGCTGAAGGGCGGGCGCGAAGAGCGCGGCGCGCTGATCCGCGACCCGAACAAGATGGTCCAGCGCGCGGTCCTGCAATCTCCGCGCCTCACCGAACAGGAAGTGGAGGCCTTCTCGGCCATGTCCAACCTGTCTGACGAAGTCCTGCGCACGATTTCGCTGAACCGGAATTTCGTGAAGAATTATTCCATCATCCGCAACCTGGTGAACAATCCGAAAACTCCCGTGGACATTTCGCTGCATCTGCTGCCGCGGCTGATTACCACGGATCTGAAAAAGATCACGATGAACAAGAACGTTCCGGAAACGGTGCGCGGGATCGCCATAAAAATGATCCGCCAGAAAGCCATCCTCGGGCAGAACTGAGCAGCAGTTGCCGAGACGGAGTTCGGGCGGCTGAATTTCGTTCTTCTTTTCGCGCTTCTCCAATCTCATGTTTGAACGCGTCACTTCTGCGGCGTGGCCAGCGACTTTCTTACGCTTTCGGCATACTCGCGCGCTTTGGCGAGGATCGAAGGGGAATCGAGAGTCAGCAGGCGCCGCCGTTCCATCACGACTCGTCCCGCAACGACGACCGTTTCCACGTCGCCGGCGGTCATGGAATAGACGATCGCGCCGGCCACATCGTAGGCCGGCACCTCGTGCGGGGCATCGGTGCGCAGCAGGATGATGTCCGCCTGCTTGCCGGCTTCGAGCGACCCGATTTGATCTTCCATATGCAACGCGCGCGCGCCGCCGATGGTGGCCATCTCGAGCACCTGCCAGGCGGTGAGCGCCTTGGGATCGAGCCGCGACACTTTCTGCAGTTTCGCGGCGAGGTCCATCGCGTCCATCATGTCGAGCCTGTTGCCGCTGCCGGCGGGGCTGTCGGTGCCGAGGCCCATGCGGAGTCCCGCGGCGAGCATGGCGGGCACGGGCGCCACTCCGCTGGCGAGCATCATGTTGCTCGCGGGGTTGTGCGCGCACCCGACTCCACGCGCGGCAAGCGTGCGGATGTCGGCATCGTCCACCCAGACACAATGGGCCGCCAGCACGTCGGGGCCTAGAAAGCCGATGGAATCGAGCCAGGCGACCGGCGAGAGCTTCTTCTTCTCCAGGCTTTCGTCGCGCTCGTGGCGCGTTTCCGCCACATGGATGAGCAGAGGCGCGCCGAACCGCCGAGCCAGGGCGGCGGCGCGCTGGAGCGTGCCGGCCGAGCAGGTGTAAGGCGAATGCGGGGCGACGGCGGCGCGAATCATGGGGTCGCCCTTCCAGCGTTCGAGGTATTTTTCGATTTGCGCGAGGGACTGGTCCACGCTGGGACTATCGGGCACCGGGAAATCGATCACGCTTTCGCCGAGGACGCCGCGAAGGCCGGCAGCTTTTGTTTCCCGCGCCACGGCGTCCTCGAAGTAGTACATGTCGGCGAATGTGGTGGTGCCCCCCTCGATCATTTCGAGCGCGGCGAGCCGGGTGCCCCACACGCAGAAATCTTCGGTAACGTTCAGCTTTTCCGCGGGGAAGATATGGTTGCTGAGCCAATCTTCGAGGGTCAAATCGTTGGCGATGCCGCGCAGCAACGACATGGCGGCGTGCGTGTGCGTGTTGATGAATCCCGGGAGCACGATGCGGCCATGCGCATCGATGCGGCGTGCGGAGGGATAGCGCGCTTCCAGGTCCGCGCGCGGGCCGACGGCTACGATCTGGGCTTCGTGCACGGCTACTGCACCGTCCTCCAGAACGCGGTGGGAGGCATCCATGGTGACCACTGTGCCGCCGGTAATCAGCAGGTCGGCGGAAGGCACAGAACGCGAGGGCAGCCTGGGGCGCTGCGGGGGCGGGTGAGGAGCGGGATTCTGGGCCGCGCCGGAGTCAGGAGCCTGCCGCGCGGCTGACGGCGCACACAAAAACAGCAGAACCGGCAGGGCGAGATACGCGGAAAACAACGACCGCAGCTTCATTTCAAGACCTCCGCGATTGGAGGGATGACGCCTCGAAGGAGCGCAGTAAATTGAGTGTGCACGCGCCATCCCGTTTCGAGAACCTCTTCGTGCGTGATGGGCTGATCGAGAATTCCCGCGGCGAGATTGGTGACGCAGGAAATGCCGAGAACTTCGAGGCCCATCTGGCGCGCGACAATCACTTCGGGCACGGTGGACATTCCAACGAGATCCGCGCCGAGCGTGCGGAGGGCGCGAATTTCCGCCGGCGTCTCAAAACTCGGGCCGGTGACGGCTGCATAGACACCCTCGGCCAGCGACATTCCCTGCCGCGCGCCTGTTTCGCGCGCGATGTGGCGCAGACGGTCGGAATAGGCGCGCGTCATATCGGGAAAGCGCAGGCCGAACCGTTCGTCGTTGTGGCCGATCAGAGGATTCGTGCCCTGGAAATTGACGTGGTCGCGAATCAGGACGAGCGCGCCCTGGCGATAGTCGGGAGAAATTCCGCCCGCCGCGTTCGTAATCACGAGCGCGCGGATTCCCATGCGGCCGAGCACGCGCACGGGAAAGGTGACTTCGTCCATCGAGTAGCCTTCGTAGAAGTGCAGACGTCCGGCGAGCACGGCAACGGGAACCCCGCCGGAGGCGCCGATGTACATCTGCCCCGCGTGACTTTCGACGGTGGAGACGGGAAAACCGGGGATGCGCGAGTAATCGAGGCGCGTAGCGCCGGCGAGTTCCTCCGCAAACGCGCCGAGGCCGGAGCCCAGCACAACGCCGATGCGAGGACGCAGGCGGGTGCGAGCGAGCACGAATTTTGCCGCGCGCTCGGCACGCACAAACAAACCGGCGCCCGCGCGCGAGTTCCGGCTGCGTGATTTGCGCGCCGCGCTCACAGGAAAATCCCCACAATCGAGGCGGAAAGTAGATTCGCGGCGGTGCCAGCGAGCATGGCGCGGAAACCGAGTTCCGCCAGTTGATGGCGTTTGTTGGGCGCGAGCGAACTGAGGCCGCCAATCTGAATGCCGATGGAGCCGAGATTGGCGAAGCCGCAGAGGGCGAAGGTAGCGATGGTGAAGGAGCGCGGATCCATCTGCGCTTTGAGGGCTCCGAGCTGGCTATAGGCCACAAATTCATTGAGCACCATGCGCGTGCCGAGCAGATTGCCGACGGTGACGCAATCGCCGGAGGGAATGCCGATGAGCCAGGCGACGGGCGCGAAGAGCCAGCCGAGCAGTTCCTGCGCGCTGGACGGGAACCAGCCGGCACCGAGGCGGGCGAGACCGGAATGCGCAGCGCTGAAGATGCCGTTGACGAGAGCAACGAGGGCCAGAAAAGCGATGAGCATGGCGGCGACGTTCAGAGCGAGGTAGAGGCCGTCGGTGGCGCCGCGGGTGACGGCATCGAGCAGGTTTTCGCGCTTTTCCTCTTCCGTGCGTTCCAGGTGCACGCGGCCCGCCGTAGCGGGCTGCTCGGTCTCCGGGTCGAGCATCTTGGCGATGACGAGCGTACCGGGCGCGGTCATGATCACGGCGGTGATCAGGTGGCGGGCCTCGGCGCCGAACAGGATATAGGCGCCCATCACGGCGCCGGAGATGTGGGCCATTCCGCTGGTGACCACGGTCATCATCTCCGAGCGGGTGAGGCGCGAGAGATACGGACGGATGGTAAGCGGCGCCTCGGTGATGCCCATAAATACGCTGGCGGCAACGCTGAGCGATTCCGCACCGCTGGCGCCCATCAGGCGAGTCATGACGCGCGCGGCCAGGCGGATGATGGCCTGCATCACGCCGTAGTGATAGAGGACGGCGAAAAAGGTGGCGATAAAAATGATGATGGGCAGAACCTGAAAGGCGATGATGACACCGCCCGAGCCTTTGCGCCCCAGCGGGCCGAAAACGAATTCCGAGCCTGCGAAGGAAAAATTGAGAAGCCACTCGGCGCCGGCGCCCAGCGCCTGAAAGAGGCTGAGACCCGCTTTGGTTTTGAGCACGAAGAGCGCAAAGCCGAGCTGCAATCCCATCCCCCAAAGCACGGTGCGGAGACGGATGGCCTGGCGCGCCGAGGAGAAAAACCACGCGGCGAGGAGGATAGAGGCGATCCCGAGAAGGCCGGTGAAGCGTTGCATGGCGAATGTGCGGGCGGATTCTAGCATTTCAGGCGGGAGGTGGCGGAGGGCCCGCTTGGTGAAATTCAGAGCAGGCGCTTAAGGGCGGCGCGGGCCTCGGCAATCTGGGGGAGCCTGGCGGTGGAGTTTTCAAAGTGGTTGAGGAATTCCTGGTAAGCGTTGATGGCCTCCGGCTTCTTGCCCTGATGCTCGTACACCTTGCCGAGGTAGAACTTCAGCAGGAGGTAGCGAAGAAAATCGAAGTTGTCGCCCGAACCCAATGGGCGAGTGCGGTCCAGGGAGAAGCCCAAATAGTGCTCGGCATCCGGCCAGTCGCCCGTTTCGGCGAAGGCGCGGCCCATTGCCCACCAGACGCTCGGCTGGAGATCGGGGGGCACGTTTCTGGATTCGCTGATGACTTCCTGCCAGCGACCCGCCCAGGCATAGGCCCGGATTCTATCGTTCGGCTCGGTGTGCGCGGCAGCATACTCGCCGAAGTCGATCGCCTGTCTCGATCGAACCTGGGCGAATTCCCTGGCCGCGTCTTTCTCACGCTTCATGACGACGTAGGTCATAGCGCGCACTTCGGCGGCAGCGGGAGCGGGCGAGCGCTTGCCCAGGGCGAGCGCGTCTTCCAGACGCCCCTGTTCGAAATAAACCGCAGCAACGCGGAAAAGCGGCCAGCGAGCCTCAGCCAGGTTCTGCCCGGCCAGGAGGCGGGCCGACGCCTCATACTGGGCTGCGGCGCGATCGAGGGCGCCGGTCGCTACCTCGATATCGCCCAAGACGTTGGCCGCGTAGGCTTTGTCCCTGGGGCCGGCGTGCTGATAGAGCGAGTTCGCACTTGCTTTCGCAAGGGAGTAGTTCCCCTGGCGGAGATAGACCAAGCAAATCTTTGGTTGTGAACTGAAGAATTTTGGATTGAGCTCGGAATTTTTGCGGTACTGAGCCAATGCCTCGTCCCACTTGCTGAAGTAAGCGAAGACATCGCCCCGGTCGTCGATGGGGTTCGGATCGTTCGGCGGAAGCAGAGCTGCATATTTGTCCACGGCGTCGAGGGCCCGAGGAAGATCGCCGAGGCGAGCGTAGGTGTAAGCCAGGTAGCTGTAGGCGGCTGAGTACTTGGGATCCAGCCGAGTGGCCTCCTCGAAGAGAGCTGCGGCATCCTTGTAGCGCGGTGGGTTAACACTCAAAAAGCCGGCCAGCAGGATTCGTGGCTCGACTTCGCGGGGAAACTCGCGCACGACGGACTCGAGGACCTGCATCGCCTGCTCGATTCGGCCTTCGAAAGCGAGTTGGCCGGACTCGATCATCAGCTTCTGGAGCCGCGGCAAGGGCAGGCGCTCGGCCAAATCAGCGGCCCTGGCCATTTCCTCGCGGGCGGCTTTGAACCCGGCGGTATACGATAGGGGGAAAGCGATCTTGTAGTGCGCCATCGCGAATTGGGGATCGAGTTCAATCGCCCGCCGATAGGATTTGACAGCTTCCTCGGACAGAAACCGGTCATAAAAGGAATTACCTTCCTCATAAGCGCGGAGAGCCTCGACATTGGAGGTGAGCATGGCGGAAACGCCGGCCTTGGAGGGGGATTCTCCGGGGACAAGCTCGGTGAGGATTCCGGCGGTGGCCTGGTCCACCATGGCGAAAACAGCCTGGGCGTTGGGCGCTTCCACCTTTTCCGCGCGAAGCACTTTGCCGGTGGCGGTGTCCTGAACACGCACGTCGAGGCGGAGCGCATCGCCGAATTTCAAGAGCACGCCGCTCAGGTAAATGTCCGCCCGGGCCTCGCGGGCCACGTCCTGAGCCTGACCGGCGGGCAACCGGCTCTCGCCTTTCACGCGCTGGCGGATGATGCCGCGGACGCGGTCGGTGGAAATTACCTGCAAGCCTTTCGATTGGGCGAGATCGGTGGAGAGCAGCTCCACGGCACCGTCGGCCAGCCAATCGAGAGAGGGATCGTGAGTGAGGTTTTCTACTTCGACCACGGCGATGGCTCTGGGCTGGGCAGAACCGCCGGCTTTGCCGAAGATGCGGGGGGCAAGTTTCCAAACGAGCAGTGCACCCAGAAGAACCACTGCCGCTGCCGCGAGCGCGAAGATGCCGTGGCGCTGCAATGGCTTCTGCACAAGGTCGGGGCGTGCAGCCGTCGTCCCCGTCTGGGTATCCCTGCGGAAGCGCTTGAGGTCGACGCGGAGTTCGGCGGCGCTCCGATAACGCACGTCGCGGTCTTTTTCGAGGGCTTTGAGGATGATGCGTTCGAATTCGGGCGCGGCCTGAGGATCGAGGCGCGCCGGCGGGACAGGCTGGCGATTCAAAATCGCGTCAAAGGTCAGGCCGGAGGTGTCGCCGGCAAAGGGGCGCTTGCCCGTCACCATTTCATAGAGCACGACGCCGAAGGAGAAGAGATCGGATCGCGGGTCGAGTTTTTCGCCGCGCACCTGCTCGGGCGACATGTAGGCGATGGTGCCGACGGCAGCGCCGGGGCTGGTGAGGAGCTCGGCGGGGGCGTCGAGGGTCGCGCCGGTAGGATCCACGGGCTCGAGCGGAGCATCGCCGGTGACTTTGGCGAGGCCGAAATCGAGGATTTTGGCGTGGCCGCGCTCAGTGACGAAAATGTTGGCGGGCTTGATGTCGCGATGAAGGATGCCTTTCGAGTGCGCGGCGTCGAGGGCATCGGCAATTTCCACGGCGAGCTCGAGAACCTGATCGAGGGGCAGCGGCCGGCCGGCGAGGCGATGCTTGAGCGTGGCACCTTCGAGAAACTCCATGCCGATAAAGCGCCGGCCGGCATCTTCGCCGATGTCGTAAATGGTGCAGATATTGGGATGATTCAGGGCGGAAGCGGCTTCGGCTTCGCGCTGAAAGCGTGCGAGGGCCTGCGAGTCGCCGGCTACCTGGTCGGGCAGGAACTTGAGAGCGACGGGGCGATGGAGGCGGGTGTCTTCGGCCTTGTAGACCACACCCATTCCTCCTCCGCCGAGGCGTTCGAGGATGCGGTAATGCGCAACGGTTTGCCCCAGGAGTGACTGGGAGCCGACCATACTGAGGCCATGTTAGGTTGTAAGCAGAGGCAAGTCAACGAGGGCAAATAGCCGGGATTGGGTGGGCCACGGGAAGC
>JASHRU010000432.1 GCA_030037225.1 Candidatus Acidiferrales bacterium
ATAACCGGGAGCTGAATTTAGCGAGTTTGCGAGTTCGAATCTCAGGAGGACAGGAATGGCCATTTCACCGTTCGTAGAAATCGATGCGACGCAGAAGTTGGATCCCTTCAAGGGCGTCAAGAAAATCCCTCTGGAGGAGTATTTCACCTCCGGGCATCGCACCTGCCAGGGGTGCGAATCGGCGCTGGTGATGAAGATGATGGTGAAGGCGGCGGGACCGCGCACGATCGTGCTGGGAAGCACGGGGTGCATGTACGTGGCGAACACGACGTATTACAGCACGTCGTGGGTGGTGCCGTGGATGCACACGCAACTGGGCTCGAGCGGCTCAGCGGGCCTGGGCGCTGCGGCGGCGCTAAAGGCGCAGATGCGCAAGGGCAAGATGAAGAAGGAGCCCATCAATGTGATCGCCTTCTGCGGCGACGGCGGAGGCGCGGACATGGGGCTGGGCGCCATTTCCGCGTCGCTCACCCATCCGGACTACAATTTCCTGATCCTGCTTTACGACAACGAGTCGTACGCCAACACGGACATCCAGCTTTCGGGTTCGACGCCGTATGGGGCGCACACCACCTTCAGCCCGCCAGGGAAAATGAAGCGGATCATGCACCACCGCTGGAAGAAGAACACGGCGGGGATGCTGGCGGCGGGCCATCCGGAGTGCAAATACGTATCCACCATCTGCATGTCGTACGGCCTGCTGGGAATGAACTGCATCCGCAAGGCGCTGGCTATCGGCGGACCGACGTTCGTCCATTCGCTCGATCCTTGCCCCAAGGGCTGGGACTACGATCCCTATATCTCCCACGAGTTGGGCGAGCTCGCGGTGACCACGGGGATCTGGCCGCTCTACGAGGTGGAGAATCACACTCTTCGCTTGCTCGGCAAAACCAGAGAAATCGCCGATAAGCGGTACGTCCGGCAACCGGTGCGCGACTATCTGATGAAGCAGGGACGTTTCGCGCATTTCACCAAGGACGACATCGACTACTTCCAGAGCAAGGTTGACGAGATGTGGCAGAAGTGGCTGATCCCGGGCGTCATCCCCATGATGAAGGACCTCGAGGGCGACGCGCCGCCTGCCGAATAAGCCGGCTGGGGACGGCCGGGAGGTCGGGAAGTAGCCGAGGGGACCCGCGAGAAAGGCTGATCCCTTTTTCCCGTGAAGGGCTCGACGAACCGACGGGACCGCCGGATTCGGATTTGGTTCTAGCCAGATTCGGAACCAGGGGGATGCACATATGAGTGAATCGCCAGGCAAGGAGCAAGAGTCGGGCGGCTTCCTTTCCAACCGCTGGGTAATTCTCTCCTTCAGCATTTTAGGAATGATAGCCGTCGCAAATTTCCAATACGGCTGGACTCTGTTTGTGAAACCGCTGCAGAAGCATTTCAATGTGGACGCAGCGTTAATCCAGATCACGTTCACGGTATTCGTTCTGCTGGAGACTTGGCTTGTGCCGTTTGAGGGCTGGCTCGTGGACAAATTCGGCCCTCGGCTGATCGTGATGCTCGGCGGAGTGTTTGCGGGACTCGGCTGGGTCGGGAGCGGCAAGGCCGATTCTCTGACTGGCTTGTATCTTTCCTATGCCGCCGCCGGGATTGGAGCCGGGATCGTTTACGGCACGGCAGTGGGCATAGCCTTGAAGTGGTTCCCGGATCATCGTGGACTCGCCGCGGGGCTGACGGCCGCGGGATTCGGCGCAGGCTCGGCGTTCACGGTCGCGCCCATCGCGGACCTGATCAACGCGCAAGGATACCAGGCCGCATTCATCCAATGGGGGATCCTCCAAGGCGTGGTGGTGATCATCGCTTCGCTCTTCCTAAAAGCTCCGCCGGCGGGCTGGCTGCCGAAGACGTGGCGAACCGGCCCCTTGGGCGTTCAGGTGCGCAAGAGGCAGAGTGTAGGCGATTTCACCTCCGCTCAGATGGTGGCCACGCCACACTTCTGGCTGATGTACGTGATGATGATGCTGGTGGCCACGGGGGGGCTGATCGCTGTAGCGCAATTAGGCCCCATCGCCGTGGACTTCAAGGTGGACAAGGTGCAGGTGAGCCTGATGGGCTTGAACATGGCGGCGCTCACCTTTGCACTTTCCGCGGATCGCCTGGTGAACGGCGTTTGCCGGCCTTTCTGGGGATGGGTCTCAGACCACATCGGCCGGGAAATGACCATGGGGATCGCGTTCGGCTTGCAGGCAGTGGCTATCTTCGTGCTCGTGCAATTCGCCGACCATCCGAAAATGTTCGTGATCTTCAGCGCGTTCACGTTTTTTGCCTGGGGCGAAATCTTTTCGCTGTTCCCGGCGCTGTGCGGCGACTTCTTTGGCCGCAAGCACGCCACTGCCAACTACGGCTATCTGTACACGGCCAAGGGCGCGGCTTCCGTTTTCGTGCCCATTGGTTCGGCGCTGGCTGCCGGCAAGATATTTGATTTTCGCGCGGACGTCCTGCTGGTGATCGCGGGCGCGATCGCCTTTTTCACCGTATTCCTTGCGCCCAGCATATTGCATCTGGATCTGAGTGCCGGAGTGAGGAAGACCCTGCTCGTTGTAGCCACCGTGATGGGTGTGTATGCGCTGGCCCTCACGGTACTACGGGATCTCTGGACGCCATTCTCGGCCAGTTTCGTGCTGCCCAAGGGCGGCTGGTTCGCGGTGTTCGATGTGGCCATCGTTTTTAATATAGTGGCTTCGTTGCTGGCCTTCTTTGTTCTGAGGCCGCTGAAGGTCCCGGCGCTGCCGCAGGCCACGCCGACCGCCGCCGCGCAGCCGACGGCCGCTCCAGCGCACGGAGATTAAGGCTAGTCGGATTCGCTTCGTCGGTAAGAGGCTCTCCCGCTGGGAGAGCCTCTTTTTTTGGTGTTCTTCCACCGAACGCCCTACAATCGAACGCTGCTCGGAGGGAGTCATCATGCCAAATGCGTTCGTTCTCGCAGGAATTGGGCTGGTGCTGACACTGCCGCTCCAGGGCAATCAGGTCGCGCCGTCCGCTCCTGCCCCAGCGGGAACGGCCGCTCAGTCCAACCCGGCCGGTACGCCCGCAAAACCCACGGCTCCGCCGGAACTCACGAATCTGCTGGACAAGAAAATCCATGAGGAATGGGAAGCTTTCAAGAAGAAGGACAAGAAAGCCTACGGTGATTTGCTGACCGACGATTACGTGGCCGTCGAGGCGGACCGCGAAGGCGAGCGCAACAAATGGCACATGCTGCGGGAGGTTGAGTACAGCATGTACACCGATTACACGCTCTCGTTTCTCAAGGTCGTACAGCTCGGACCGGATGCCGCTTTTGCCCGCTACGAGGCCTTCTTTCGCTTTCCACCGAAGTCTGCCGTCAAGTTCGAGAAGGTCCTGATCGGTGAAATCTGGGTGAGACGCGAGGGCCAGTGGAAAGCCCTGCACTACCAGGAAACAGTCGTCAAATAGAGATGGCCGCAGGACGGCCAAAGATAGTCTGGGGCGCCCCCGAGTTCAGCGCATTCGCGGATTACTGGCAATCCGGGGGCATCGCCGCTAAGGCCGAGTAGGAGTCGCAGGGCTTTTTCTGATTCTCGGGCGCAATCGAGGCGCGATGATGCTTCAGCACCCACAGGCCCTCGTCATTCGCCAGATAGATGATGCCTCGGCCCCCGTCACCCAGGATGCTCGTGACGTTCCTGAAGGTCTGAAGGACTTTCGGATGCTCGGGATCGGTCAGGTCCAGAATTCTGACGGTTTCCGTGGTGCTTGGCGCGCTTTGGATCGTCCCCTTGACGGTTTTGTCGGGAACTTCGGCTACTCCAACGTCGGACCCCATCATGTGCAGGTTCCCGGCGGTGGAATCGTTCGCTTTTGCCTGCCGGTTGACGAAACTCGGAAGCTGGGGCTTGCTGACGTTGACGATCATAAAGCCCTGCTTGCCTGCCTGCTGAATATAGAGGTAGTGCTTGTCCCCGATGCGCTGGAGCACCATCTGGTTTCCCGGAGGTGACTCCAGAGGGAGGTGAGCTATCACCTCCGCGGGCACCTCAGTGGACTTGGCATTGGTGCCGGAGGTGTTCGCGGAGATGCGCGAACGCGAGGTGAACGCGGTAAGAACCAGGAGACAGCAAAGCGCGATTCCTCTCAAGCCAGACTTGCCTGCTGCGCGTTGGTCGTACATGGCATTCTCCTTGCTGTCGTGGACGCGGACTCCTGGCCCCGCTCGCACCTGAATAGGCGGCGGCAAAGTATACATCCTTCGCGTGCCCTCCAGCGCGCGGGACTACTGCCGCGCGTAAACCAGAATGCAGCCATTGCTGCTCTGCGTGGTGCAGATATTTCCTGCTTGCGACGGCACAAAAATGTGATTGTTGATGCTATCGGCAGCCACGCTGTGAGAGTTTGAGTTCGTCGGCACGTTCACCAGCCAGATGCGCTGACCGGCATCAATCACGCCCATCACCGGACCGTTGGGCATGTCGCGACCAGCGGTGTAGTAGCGGTTGTCGCCGGGGTTGTACCAGACTTCGTCCGTGCCTCCCGTCTGCGTGATAGTAGCTACGATCTGGTTCGTGGTGCCGT
>JASHRU010000040.1 GCA_030037225.1 Candidatus Acidiferrales bacterium
GGCATAGCAGATTTCTGCTTCGCGCGCCAGGCGCGCCTCGGTGAGGTTGGTCATGCCGATCACGTCGAAGCGAAGCTGACGATAGACGTGGGACTCGGCGAGCGTGGAGAACTGCGGGCCTTCCATGCAAACGTAGGTGCCGCCGCGATGGACCACAACGCCGGCCGCGTCGCACGCATCGGCGAGCAAGGCGCCAAGCTGTGGACAGGTGGGCTTGTCAAAAGTGACGTGCGCGGCGATGCCCTGACCGAAGAAGGTGTCGGTGCGGTGGCGCGTGCGGTCGAAGAACTGGTCGGGGATAAGAAACATCATGGGTGCCAGTTCCTCGCGGAGCGAGCCGACAGCGCTGGCGGAGAGGATGCGTTCGACGCCGAGCAGCTTCATTGCGTACACATTGGCCCGATAGTTGATTTCGGTGGGGAGAAGGCGATGGCCGCGCGCGTGGCGCGCCAGAAAGGCGACGCGATGGCCTTCGAGAGTGCCCACGACGACGGCGTCGGAGGGATCGCCGAAGGGAGTGGAGACGCGGACTTCGCGGGTGTCGGTGAGGCCGGGCATGGTGTAAAGGCCGCTTCCGCCGAAGATGCCGATGCGGGCGGAAGAAGACGCGGATCTCTTGGATTTGCGCGGCTGCGGCATCGGTTTGAACTCCTTCAAAGTCTAGACGGGGCAGCAGACTGCCCCTGAGAAAAGCTTGAGTAAACCCGAATCCTCTTACCCGCGCTCCACAAGAAGTCTGCTACGTGAACGGAGACGGCTCCAGAGTGTACTTCCCTTCCCGCTCGCGGATGTAGCCCGTGGGCGTCTCGGCGTCGTGGCAGAAGACGCACAGCCAATTTCCACGGGCAGCTTGGGCGAGCCATTTCTTCTTGTTCTCCATAGTCTGGAGCGGATAGAGATCGTACGACATCACCCAGTGGACGGGAATGTGGTAGTGCGTGGGACAGAGGTCCACGGGAAGAAAGATCGTGCGGCCGGTCGAATCAATTCGGACGCACTGCATGTCGCGATTGTGGCCCGGAACGCGAAAGATTCGAATGCCGGGAGAGATTTCGCCGTCGCCATCGAGAAGAGACCATTTGCCCGCGACAGCAATGGGTTCGAAATTTTCCGGGAAATAGCTGCCGCGGTCGCGTTCGGAGGGATGTCGGGCCCATTCGAGCTCGCCCCGTTGAACGAGATATCGGGCGTTGGGAAACGTCGGGACGAAACGGCCGGCGGAGAGGCGCGTATTCCACCCGCAGTGGTCGAAATGCAGGTGGGTGTTGAGGACCATGGTCACGTCTTCGGGCCGGAAGCCGACCGCGGCCATTTGGTCGAGAAGCCGCGGAGGACCGCCGAGTCCGAAAATGTCGTTCCGCTTGGCGTCAAGTTTGTCGCCGGCGCCGGCTTCGATGAGAATGCATTCATTCCCCGAGCGAATGAGGAGGCAGTTCATGGTGAGGTGAATGCGGTTGCGCGTGTCGGGCTGAATTTGCTTTTCCCAGAGAGGCTTGGGGATGACGCCAAACATGGCGCCGCCGTCGAGCCAGAACGGCCCGTCGGAAAGGAGATGGAGCTCCATCGAACCGAGAATCATGTGAGCCCCGAGTTCTTTAAAATTTCGGATACGGCTTCGTACGGGTCGCGACGGCGGGCAGCGATTTCCGCGGCGGCGGATTCTAGGCCTTTTTCGCCGATGCCGCGGGTCACGACGCGGTCGAGAAACTTCGCTTCAAGGAGCTCCAGCAAACGCTGCTTCCAACTCGCGACCTTCCGGACCTGAAGCTGGCCGGATCGCTCGACGTGCTGGCGAAATTGCTGGATCGCGTCGGCAAGTGCGCCGATGCCTTTGTTCTCCGTCGCGATGGTGCGAACGACGGGTGGGCGCCATCCGCCGCGCTCGGCGATGATCGAAAGCATGGCTCTGAGCTGCTGCTCAAAGCGGTCGGTGTCGGGACGGTCTGATTTGTTGATTACGAAAATGTCGGCGATTTCCATGATACCGGCTTTGATGGCTTGCACCTCATCGCCGAGGCCGGGAACGAGAACGACGAGCGTACAGTCGGCGAGACCCATGATGTCCACTTCGTCCTGGCCTACGCCCACGGTTTCGATGAGCACGCGGCGCTTTCCGGCGGCGTCCATAACGAGAGCGACATCTGCTGTGGCCCGGGCCAGGCCGCCGAGGAAACCGCGCGTGGCCATGGAGCGAATAAAAATGCCGTCGTCGGTGGCGTGGCCCTGCATGCGGATGCGGTCGCCGAGAATGGCGCCGCCGGTGTAGGGGCTGGAAGGATCCACGGCGATTACGCCGACAGGGTCGCCAGCGCGGCGGAAGTGCGCGGCGAGGCGGTCAACCAGCGTGCTTTTCCCCGTGCCGGGAGCGCCGGTGACGCCGATCAGATGGGCGGCGCCCGTGTGAGGAAACAACGCACGGAGGAGGGGTTCGGATTCAGGAGCGCCATTTTCCACTGCGGAAATGGCGCGGGACAGGGCGCGGATGTCACCAGAACGGAGGCGAGCGGACCACGCGATGATGTCGCGGGACATGAGGAAACAGAGTATCGCGAGATTCAGGGGCGAGTGCAAAGGGCAAACGCGTTGGACGGTCCCGCAGCGCGAATGGGAATTACGAATAATGGGAAGGCCGATCGTCTGTTTGTCGCCGCTTGAAAGTTCTACCGGATGCCGAGGAGCTGGCGGGCGATCACTAGTTTTTGAATTTCGCTGGTGCCTTCGCCGATGGTGCAGAGCTTCGAGTCGCGGTAATACTTCTCAGCGGGATAGTCCTTGATAAAGCCGTAGCCGCCGAAGACCTGCACCGCCTCGCTCGAGACTCGGACGGCCACCTCTCCGGCGAACAATTTGGCCATGGCGGATTCTTTGGTGTGGCGCGCATCGCCGCGGTCGGCAAGCCAAGCAGCCCGGTAGGTGAGCGTGCGAGCCGCTTCCACCTGCGTGGCCATATCGGCGAGCTTGAACTGGATGCCCTGGAATTCGCTGATGGTTTTGCCGAATTGTCTGCGCTCGCGGGAGTATTTCGTTGCGGCGGAGAGGGCGCCTTGCGCAATCCCGACGCCAAGCGCTGCGATGGAAATTCGCCCGCCATCGAGAATTTGGAGGCTGTTGACAAAACCCTCGCCTTCTTTGCCCAACAGGTTTTCGGCGGGAACCACGCAGTCGGAGAAAAGGACCTCCGAGGTTTCGCTGGCGCGCATTCCCAGCTTGTTTTCTTTCTTTCCGGAACGAAAGCCTTTGGTGCCATGCTCGACGAGGAATGCTGAGATGCCGTGGGAGCCCTTGTCGCGCTCGGTGACGGCCATGGCGACGCAGACGCCGGCGGAGTGGCCGTTGGTGGTGAACGTCTTCGAGCCGTTCAATACCCAGGCGCCGTTGCGCCGCTCAGCCACGGTGCGCGTGCCGCCCGCATCAGAGCCGGCGCCGGGCTCGGTGAGCGACCAGGCGCCAAGCATTTTGCCGGAGGTGAGCCGGGGCAGATACTTCTGCCGCTGGGCTTCGGTTCCGAATTTATAGATGTGATTCGAGCACAGCGAATTGTGGGCGGCGACGGAGAGCGCGATGGAAGCGTCCACCGCGGCCAGCTCTTCAATCACGATGACGTATTCGACGTAGCCGAGGCCGGCGCCGCCGTAGGACTCCGGAAAAATCACGCCGAGCAGTCCCAGCTCGCCCATCTTC
This sequence comes from Candidatus Acidiferrales bacterium, assembly GCA_030037225.1. Taxonomy (GTDB): domain Bacteria; phylum Acidobacteriota; class Terriglobia; order Acidiferrales; family UBA7541; genus JOPF136. Next base: position 3,682 of record JASHRU010000040.1, read on the forward strand.
GGAACAAGCTCGGCGGGAAAATGGGCAGCTTCGTCCCATTCCATGACGTGGGGAGCGATTTCGCCGGCGGCGAATTCGCGGACCGTGCGCCGGAGTTGATTTTGTTCGTCGGAGAAGGAGAAGTCCACAGCGCTCCTGTACGGGGCGGATCCACGCCCGAGGCAAACGCTTCTTTATACCACGACGGAAAGAAGCGGGACGCGGTCAGCGCACCTTCTTCGGGTCGAAGCTGGGAGTCTTAAGCGCGACCTCTTCGACAGGGTAGGGCCAATACTCGACGTTGGGCCGCTTGGTCTGCAAATCCACCTTGTTGACTTCGAACAGGCCGGGCTTGTTGGTGACTCGCATGTACAGATCCATATATAGAGTGCGATCCAGCCGGTTTAGAATGGTGAGCACCATCACCGCCTTCTTGATGCTCAGCTCGAAATCCAGATCCGCCTTGGCGGGGTCCTTCTCGTAAATCAATTGCGTGACATCGCCATTTGCTATCTTTACGTGCGCACCAAAATGCTCGTTCGCAAAGATGTACACGCAGTTGTCCGCGATGTAAGGGGTCTTCTCGAAGGGATCCGTATATTCGTGGTCCATGAACTTGAATTTCAGCGTGAAGGGCTCGCGATGGACGGGCTCCTCGGCGGGGGCGGCCGGCGGGGCATTTTGCGCCGCGGGCAGCGAGAGAATGCTGACTAGAGAGAGGATTAAAAGAGACAGCCAGCGAATCATATTCCTCACCATCCGGGCGTCGCGCCCATCTTCCGGTTTTGTTCATCGAGCCACTTCTTGAGCGGGGCGAAATAGTCGAGGATGGCGGTGGCGTCCATCTGGTTTTCGCCGGTCATGGCGGCGAGGGCTTCCTGCCAGGGACGGCTGCGGCCCATCGCCAGCATACGAGCCAGTTTAGCACCGGCGGCCTTGTTGTCGTAGATCGAGCAGCGGTTGAGCGGGCCGGTCTGACCGGCTTCGCGGCACAGCGCGCGATGAAACTGGAATTGGAGCACCGCGGCCAGAAAGTAGCGCGAGTAGGGAACGTCGGCGGCCACGTGATATTTGGCGCCGGGATCGAAATCGGCCTCGCTGCGCGGAAGCGGGGGCGCGACACCCTGATATTTGCGGCGTAGCTCCCACCACGATGCGTTGTAATTCGCGGGCTTGATTTCGCCGGAAAAGACCTCCCAGCGCCATTGGTCCACCAGCAGACCGAAGGGGAGAAATGCGACCTTTTCGAGGGCCTGGCGAAGAAGCAGGCCGATGTCGGCTGATTCGGGAGGCACCTGGGCGAGCAGTCCGATTTTCTTCAGGTAGTCCGGAGTAACGGAAAGGGCGATGGTGTCGCCGATGGCTTCGTGAAAGCCATCGTTGGCGCTGTCCTCGTAGAGAAACGGCTGCTGGTTGTAGGCGCGCTGATAGAAATTGTGCCCCAGCTCGTGATGGACGGTACGGAAATCCTCGCCGGTGATTTCAATGCACATCTTGATGCGCAGATCCTCGCGGAAATCGATGCTCCAGGCGCTGGCGTGGCAGACCACGTTGCGGTCGGCGGGCTTGGTGAAGAGCGAGCGCTCCCAGAAGCTGTCGGGAAGGGGCGGAAAGCCGAGCGAGACGAAGAAATGCTCGCCGTAGCGCACCATGCCGCGCGCGTCGGTATTCCGGTCGCGAAGAATTTTCGTCAGGTCGAAGCCGGGATCGGAGGATTCAGGAGCGGTGAGCGGATAGATGTTGCCCCAAGCCTGGGCCCACATGTTGCCGAGCAGGTCGGCGGGGATCGGCCCGTGCGGAGGAACCACGTCGAGCCCGTACTTCTGCGCCAGACACGCGCGGACGTAGGCATGCAGGGATTCGTAGAGCGGGCGCACCTGGTTCCACAGGCGGTCGAGCTCGCGCGCGAAATCGTCGGGCGGCATGTCGTACTTCGAACGCCAGTAGGCGCCGAGATCCGCATAACCCAGGTCGCGGGCGCCCTGATTCGCGATTTCGACCTGGCGTGCAAAGCGCTGGCGCATGGGCGCGCCGACCGCATGCCATCCGGCCCAGGCGTCGCGCAACTCAACGGGATCGCGGCTGGAGGCGAGGATGTGTTCGATATCCGGGAGCTGAAGGCACTTCTCTTTGGGGCCCTTCGGACACCAGCTTCCTCTTCCATAATCGCTCTCGAGCGAGGCGGCGATGTCGGCGAGTTCCTGATTCAGCTTGGGATCATTGGGGGCGGGAAAATCGATTCCCAGGCGGAGGAGCTCGAGCTCGCGCTTGGTGTCGTACGGGAGAGAGAGCCCAAGAAATTTCTTCGCCTGGAGCGCGTACTGAACGCCCGCGGCGGTTGCGTCGCGATTGGCGTCGGCCGCGATGCGCTCCGTGTCGTCGGTAATGTAGGTCTGCTGCACCCAACTGGCGCGCGAGGCGATAATGGCCAGGTCTTTCAATTTAGCTTGTGCGTCCTCCAGAAACCTGCGGGCCTCGTCGGGGGTAATTTCAGGCCGGGCAGCGAACGAGGCACCGGCAAGTGCGAGAACGGAAACGAGCAGCAGGGTTGTGAGTGACCGCGATGGGCGCATTGAGTCTCCTCGCTACGAGTTGAGCCGGCAAAGTATATAGCACGGAGCCGCCGGCGGCGGGACTTGCCTGCCGCATGCGAGCCCAAGCTAGAGGACGGCGCGGATCGCTTCCAGCGCGCGGGTGATAGCCGCGCGATCCACATCGTAATGCGTGACCATGCGGATGGTCTGCGGGCCGAACACGGCGCAGACGACCCCTCGTCCGCGAAGCGAGGCGGCGAATGCGGCAGCAGTGGTGCGAGTATCCAGCTCGAAGATGACGATGTTCGTAACGACTTTTGCCGGGTCGAGGAGGATGCCGGGAATCTGGGCGAGCCCTTCAGCGAGGAAGCGCGCGTTTCCGTGATCGCGGGCGAGGATTTTGGGGGATTCTTCGAGGGCAACGAGGCCCGCGGCCGCGAGGACTCCGGCCTGGCGCATTGCGCCGCCGAGAATTCGCCGGCGGATGCGAGCTTTGGCGACGAAGTCGCGAGGGCCGACGAGAAGGGAGCCAACGGGGGCGCCCAGCCCTTTCGAAAGGCAAAACATAATCGAATCCACGAACGGCGTAACATCTGCCACGGATTTGCCGAGCGCCACGGCGGCGTTGAAAATGCGCGCGCCATCGAGATGAACCTTTAACCCGGCGGCGTGCGCGCGTGCGGCCACGTCGGCGATCACTTCAGGAGGATAGATTGTGCCGCCGGCGAGATTGTGCGGGGATTCCAGTTCAACGAGGCCGGTGGGGGAATAGTATCCTCCGCTCGTGTGTACGTGCGGGGCGATGCGGTCCCAGGTAAGGATTCCGTCGGGCGAATCAATTGTGTGCGGCATTACGCCGGCGATGGCAGACATGGCGCCCATTTCATGCACATAGCTGTGCGAACGTGCGTCGCAAACCACTTCCTGGCCCCGGTCAGTCCAGCACCAGATGGCGAGCAGGTTTCCCATCGATCCCGAGGGAACAAACAAGGCGGCTTCGCGGCCGAACAATTCAGCAGCGCGGGACTCCAGGCGGTTGACGGTGGGATCCTCGCCGTAGAAGTCGTCGCCCACTTCGGCTTCCGCCATGGCGCGGCGCATGCCAGGGGTGGGTCGGGTGACCGTGTCGGAACGAAGATCGATGGGCAGGCTCATCTTCGGCTTCGCCAGAGATTATCGAAACGCAGATGTTTCGCTGCGCCCCGAATCACAAAATGCGCCATCACGAGAGCAGCTCTGCGAAGACTTCATTGGACACTGCGAGGCGCGCGGGATGAAGGCGGAGGACGTCGCCTTCAAGCGTCACGGCGCCGGCTTCGAGAAGATGCGGGAGCCGCGGGCGGAGGTTCACTCCATAAGTGCGCTCGATGCGCGAGAGATTGATGCCGTCGAGAAGGCGAAGCCCAAGAAATATTTCTTCTTCAAGTGCCATTTGCGGAGTGACGCGCTCGCGCTGCTCGAAGTGCGGCCGTCCGGTGCGAATGGCTTCGACGTACGCGGCGGGATCGTGAGGATTAGCCCAGCGCTCATGGCCGTTGAAAGAATGGGCGCCCGAGCCAAAACCGAAATAGGGAGCGCGCTGCCAATACTTGGAATTGTGGATGGCGCGGTAATTTTCCAGCGCCCAGTTGGAAATTTCGTAGTGCTCGTAACCGGCAGCCGAGAGATCGTCGCAGGCTTCGTCGAACCAGTCGGATTGCGAATCCTCGTCGGGAACGCGTGCGGCGCCGTAGCGTGTGCCGCCGGCGAGAAGTTCATTGCCCAGGCGGCTCTCCTGGTCCACGTCGAACATGTAGATAGAAACGTGTTCGGGTCCGAGCGCAAGGAGCGCGTCGAGCGAACCGCGCCAACTGTCGCGCGTCTGGCCGGCCAGGCCCAGAATCAGATCGAGATT
>JASHRU010000004.1 GCA_030037225.1 Candidatus Acidiferrales bacterium
TCGTATCGCATCGCCTAAGCCCGTCAGACGTTCGCAAGCGGGGTCCTGTGGGTTCGAGTTTCCCGCAAGCGAGGTAGCGATGATCCGATGCTACCAATGCGGCAAGGAAACCGAACCGCGCTTTCCAGGCGCGGTTCGCGGCCTATGCCCGGAATGTGCGGCACGCGCCGCTGGGGCTGTGGCGGCCGCTCCCGCCGGCGTTTCTCTCACTGCACCTCCCGTCACTCCTGAGCTTGGTCCCGTGGCCCAGCCCGCGTCGGCGACTGAGGTTTTTCCGGCCGAGGCTCCGTCGCGCCCGGTGGCAACGTACGTCTTAGTCGGATTGAACAGCGTAATTTTTGCGCTGATGATCGCCACAGGAGTCTCACCCGTCTCCCCGGAATCTGAGCAGGTACTGCACTGGGGCGCGAACTTTGGACTGATGACGATGGGAGGGCAATGGTGGCGGTTGTTCACCTCCATGTTCCTGCATTTCGGAATCCTGCATTTGGCGCTGAACATGTGGTGCCTGTGGTACCTGGGAATTCTTGCAGAGAGAGTGATGAGGCGGACTTCGTTCGTGATGCTCTATCTGTTTTCGGGTCTGGGAGGCAGCATCCTGAGCGTGGCGTGGCATCCACTGGTAATTTCCGCGGGGGCATCCGGGGCCATCTTCGGGCTGGCCGGAGGGCTGGCCGCGTTGTTCTACCTGAAGAAGGTGCCGATGCCCGCGGTGGCAGTGAAAAAGCTGCAGGGCAGCATCGCGAGTTTTGTGGTCTATAACCTGGCCTACGGGGCGTTCGAGGCGGGAATCGACATGGCAGCGCACCTGGGCGGGTTGGTCACCGGGCTGATCGTGGGTGCGATGCTCACGGAGCGAGAAGGCACTCCGCGGGTGCGCGTGCTTGGACTTCCGGCTGTGGGCACGGTCACGTTGCTTCTGATCGGAGGGGCGGTGGGGGCGGTGAACGTGCAACGACCGATCGCCAATCTCGGAGTTGCGGACCGGCTGATGCAGAGCGGCCAGCCGGAAAAGGCCGCCGAGCTTCTGGAAAAAGTTGTCGCTCAGAAACCGGATCTTCCCGAGGCGCACTATATGCTCGGCAACGCGTATCTGCATAGCGCGAAGAACGACAAAGCTGCCGCCGAGTATTTGAAGGCCATGGGACTGGACCCCGGCAACGCGGCCTTCAACATCAACCTCGGAGTCGCCTATCTGAGAATGGATCAGCCGAACGAGGCGGTGGCGCAATTCAATCGGGCTCTATCGAAAGAACCAGAAGACCATACAGCCCAAAGCGATCTGGCGATCGCGTACTACGAATCGAAGAACTACGACCAGGCCTTGGCCGCGGCCGACAAAGCGCTGAAACTCAAGGCCGACGACGCGAAGAGCTATTGGGTGAAGGGAGAGGCATACCTGGGGAAAAAGGACGCGGGTCAAGCGATCGCTTCATTTCAGAAGGCGCTGGCGATTGACGCCAAGGATGCCTCGGCGCAGGAAGGATTGTGCCGGGCGTACTGGCAGCAGAACAATCTGGAGCAAGCCAAGGCCTGCTACCAGAAATTCCTGGAGCAACACCCGAATAGCGAGTCGGCGCGCAAAAACCTCGAATCGGTGATGCAGGCCGCGGCCAAGGCTCCGCGAAATTGAGAGCCGGCGCTGGTCTCAGCCGAGCCCCTCCGAGCTGCCGACAATTCCCATGCTGAGGCCACGGCGGACACACGTCTAAGGCTTCCGCGAGAGGCAGACCGATTCTGGCCCACCTAGATGGGGCTGTGCCCTGCCTGCCATGCCTCCGGCAGGCAAGCGGCGGGCAGGCCCTGGGCCACTATGCTTGAAAGCGATTCCTGGGGCAGCGGCTGGCCCGCGCTGGGAACGCGCTTATGCGACCAGAGGCAGAGATAGGCCTTCCGGTGCCGCGAGCGGCAAACTCGGCCACAGGAGGTGCGCGAGTAACTCGAGCCCTTCGACGAGGCGAGGGCCTGGACGAGAAAAATAGCCGTTTGCGTCCACGGCGAACACGCGGCCGTCGCGGACCGCGGGCAATTCCTCCCAGCCGGGAGGCAGCCACAACGATTTGAATTCCTCCGCGGCTTTCCGCGGACCGTATCCGCAGGGCATGAGGACCAGAATTTCCGGCTGCGCATGGAGCACCTGATCCCACGTGACGCGGAAGGAAGGCTGGCCGGCGCGTCCCAGCATGTCCTCACCGCCGGCAAGTGCCACCATCTCGGGAACCCAGTGACCCGCACAGTAGAGCGGGGAGAGCCATTCGAGGCAGACGACTCGGGGCTTCGTGGCGCCTCCGCAGAGCTGAGCCAGGCGCACAACGCGCGCTTCCAGACCGCGCACCAATTCCTCCGCCTGGGAGCGGCGGCCGGTGGCGTCGCCGACCGCGCGCACGTCGTTCCACACCTGCTGGAGTGAATCCGCCGAGAGCGTCAGGACGCGCGGGGCAGCCGGCTGACGGGCGAGCGCGGTGGCGAGGTCGTCCGGCGAGGCGGCGCAAACGTGGCAGAGGTCCTGCGTGATGATGAGGTCGGGGGCGAGGCGGAAGAGGAGTTCGGCATCCACGGAATAGAGGCTCTCGCCGCGGGACATCAGCTCGCGCACCTGGGAGTCAATAACAGCGGGAGGCGAGTCGGGATCGACGCGCGGGCGAATCAGTGAAGGCTTCCGGCGCACGCCCGCCGGGTAGTCGCATTCGTGCGAGATGCCCACGAGCGAATCTTCGAGACCGAGGGCGCAGACGATTTCCGTGGCCGAGGGAAGCAAAGAGCAAATGCGCACGAAGGAAGTCTAACAGAGTGGGGAGACCCGCGGTCGTAAACCCACCGACCGTGGCTACCGATACAACAAATATTTC
>JASHRU010000005.1 GCA_030037225.1 Candidatus Acidiferrales bacterium
AAGGGCTGACCCCTGCGTAACTTTTCCAGGCCGCGCCGCGTCCTCATCTGTAGAATCGCCCATGATTGAAGCCCGCGGCCTTACCAAGGTTTTCCACGATAAGAAACGGGGCGCCGTGCGCGCCGTGGAGGGCGTCAGCTTCCGTTGCGAGCCGGGACGCATCTACGGCCTGCTGGGCGCGAACGGCGCAGGAAAAACCACCACGCTGCGCATGCTCGCTACCATCCTCACGCCCACCTCGGGTGGCGCAACCGTCGCCGGCTTCGACGTGGTCGGGGAGCCGGAGCGGGCGCGCGCCTCGCTCGGCTTCCTTTCCACCGCCACGGCGCTTTACGGCCGGCTTACCGCGCGCGAATTTGTGGAATATTTTGGCCGCCTGCACGGGCTCCGCGACGACGTCCTCCGCGAGCGCGTGAACGTCCTGCTCTCGCGCCTGGAGATGAACGATTTCTGCGACCGACGGTGCGATTCCTTCTCCACCGGAATGAAGCAGAAGACTTCGATTGCGCGTGTGCTCGTCCACGACCCGCCGGTGATGATTTTCGACGAGCCCACTACCGGCCTCGACGTGATGACCGCGCGCACGATCATCTCCTTCATCCGCGAGTGCCGCGAACACGGCAAGACCGTGATTTTCTCCACCCACGTGATGTCCGAAGCGGAAAAACTCTGCGACCGGATCGGCATCATCCACTCCGGCCGCCTTCTGGCGGAGGGCACTCTCGAGGAACTGCGCGCGCGCATCGGCATCCACGACCTGGAAGACATATTCGTGCGCGTGGTCACCGGCGCGGGAGGACATCCGGCATGAGCCTCGAAAACATCGGCATCGTGTACCGCAAGGAGCTGATGGATTCCCTGCGCGACCGCCGGACGCTCATCTCCACCATCGTGATGCCCCTGCTGCTGATTCCCGTAATGACTATCGGATTCGGCAGCTTCGCCATTTCCATGGTGAAAAAGGCGGAGAAGGAGACGCCGAAGCTGATGATCCTCGGCGGCGAGGATTCTCCAGCGGTCATCTCCGCTCTCCGGCGTCTGCCGGACGCCGAATTCGTCCCCGCCGCCGGCGATTACGCCAGGCAAATCTCGAACAAGGTGATTCGCGCCGCCGTGCGGATTCCCCCCGGCTTCGAGGCCTCGCTGAAAAGCGGCGATCCGGCAAGCGTCGAGATTTATGTGTACGAAGGCGAGTTGAAGTCCGAGTTGGGCGGGCAAAAACTCCGCGCGTTTTTCGACGACCTGCGCCAGCGCACCATCGAATCGCGGCTGGCGGAGCGTAATCTGTCCACCGCGATCCTCCGGCCGTTCACAGTCACCAAGAAAAATGTGGCGCCGGAGGAAAAAGTCGGCGCCGCCCTCACCAGCGCGATGCTGCCCTACCTCGTGATCCTGATGTGCCTCACCGGGGCCATGTATCCGGCCATGGACCTGACCGCCGGCGAAAAGGAACGCGGCACCATGGAGACGATTCTTACCAGCCGCGTCTCCCGCACGCACCTCGTGCTCGGCAAATTCTTGCTGGTCCTTACGGCCTCGATTGCCACCGCACTCTTGGCCGTTTCGTCCATGGGATTCACTTCGCACATGGCCGCCAGTATGTTCGCCAAAGACCTTCCCGCGGGCGCCACGCAGCAGTTCAAGCTGAGCATCAGCCCGCAGGCGCTTGCCGCCGTGTTCGTGCTGGTGGTCCCGGTGGCCGTGCTGTTTTCGGGCGCGCTGCTCGCTATCTCGCTCTTCGCCAAGACCTACAAGGAGGCGCAGAGCTATATCTCGCCGCTGATGATCGTGGTGATCATCCCCGCCGTCGCCTCGTTGATGCCCGGCGTGGAACTGAACTGGCGGCTGGCGCTAGTTCCCATCCTGAACACGAGCCTGGTGAGCAAGGAGATCTTCACCGGTACCTACCACTGGGATTTTATCGCCGCGATTCTGGCCTCCTCCTGCGTGTACGCGGCCATCGCGCTGGCCGCCGCCGTCCATCTGTTCCAGCGCGAGGACGTGCTCTTCCGCACCTGATTTGGCAGTGTCGCCAGCACGCGCGGTGCCGGACACTTTGTTACACTTTCTCTCGACATGCCCACCCAGCCTCTGATCCTCGTCAGGGATCTCTCCAAGCACTTCCGCACGTTTAAGCGCCGCCCGGGAATCTGGGGCGGCATCCAGAATCTGTTTGTCCGGGATTACAAGACCGTGCAGGCCGTCGACCGTGTAACCTTCGACGTGGCCCAGGGCGAAATGGTGGGCTACATCGGCCCGAACGGCGCGGGTAAATCCACGACCATCAAGATGCTCACTGGGATTCTGGTGCCCAGTTCGGGCGAGGTGCGCGTGGGGGGCTTTGTGCCCTGGCGCGAGCGCACCAATTATGTGCGCACGATTGGCGTGGTCTTCGGCCAGAGGACGCAGCTCTGGTGGGACATCGCCGTCATCGAGTCGTTCCACCTCCTGAGGAAAATGTACGGCGTGGTCCAGCGCGACTTCGACGAGCGCATGGCGCTGTTCGGCGAAATCCTGGGGTTGCGGGAGTACCTGCACACGCCGGTGCGCAAACTTTCTCTCGGCGAACGCATGCGCTGCGACCTGGCGGCCGCGCTGCTGCACAATCCGCCGCTGCTCTTTTTGGACGAGCCGACCATCGGCCTCGACGTGGTGGCCAGGGACCACATCCGCAAATTCCTGCTCGCGGTGAACGAACGCTTCCGCACCACCGTCCTGCTCACCACGCACGACCTGGACGATATCGAGGCGCTCTGCCGGCGGATCATCATCATCGACCGCGGCAGGCTGCTCTACGACGGCCCGCTCGAGCTGTTGAAGCAGCGGCTGCTGCGCACCAAACAGGTGAAGTTCGTGATGCGCGACGCAGCGGCGCGCGCGCGGCTCCAGGCGTTGCCCATCGACGGGCTCCAAATGCAGACCGTGGACGAGTTGACCTGCCGCGTCCGATTCGACCGCACGCGCGTGGACACCAGCGATCTGGTCCGCCAGGTGCTCAGCCGCGTCGAGGTGCGCGACCTGGTTATCGAGGATGAATCCATCGAAGACGTGGTGAAGCGCATCTACGCGGGCGAGGCCCTGCGCGAGGTCAGCTTGCAGTGAACCGCCTCTCGCCCTACATCGAGTGCGCCCACATCGGGTTCGTGAACATCCTGGCATTCCGTCTCCGCTACTTCACCGGCATCTTCACCTACCTGATCAACGTCACTGTCTACTACTTCATTTGGACCGCGGTGTTCCGCAATGCAACCGGCCCCATCGCCGGATACGACCTCACGCAGATTCTCACCTACGTCTCCGTGGGCTGGATCCTCCGTTCGTTCTACTGGAACACGGTGGACCAGGAGATGTCGTACGAGGTGCTCGAGGGCAAAATCGCGATGGAGCTCATCCGCCCGCTCTCCGTGCAGGGTATGTGGATTGCCCGCGCCGCGGGCGAATCCACGTTTCGCCTGCTGTTGCTGACGGCGCCTACAGCGCTGCTGGTGATTCTGCTGTTCCCCGTGCGCGCGCCGGCGAGCGCGGCCCACCTGGCGCTGTTCTGCGCCGCCGCCCTGGGCAGCTTCGCTATCGTGGGCGGAATCAACTTTCTGATCGGAACCTGCGCTATCTATCTCACCTCGATTCTGGCGCTGATACGCGCGAAGTTCTGGCTCATGGAGCTGCTCTCGGGCGTGCTGATTCCCATCAGCTTCTTCCCCGGCTGGGCAAAATCGGTTCTGGCCTGGCTGCCCTTCGAGCACATCGCCTACACGCCGCTCCAAATCTACCTGGGAAAAATCGGAACTCGCGAGGCGGCCCTCCTGCTCGTGGCGCAGTGGGCCTGGGCAGCGGCGCTCGCCTGGCTCGGCGCGCTGTGGTGGCGCGCCTCCATCCGCAAGATAACCATCCACGGGGGCTAGCGTGCGGCGTCACCTTCAATTGCTGGCCTCTTACTTCGCCAACTACGCCAAGGCGCGCGTCGAATACCGCGGCGACTTTCTGATTGGCCTGGCCACCAGCGTTGTGGCCACGCTGTTCGCTTTCGGCTTTCTTCTCGTCCTGTTCACGAATATTTCGCAACTGCGCGGCTGGAGCCTGGAACAGGCGCTCTTCCTCTACGGCTTCGGGCTGATTCCCTTCGGCGTCTTCAACATTTTCAGCCCCAACATCTACGAGTTCGGAAACAACTACATCATCGAGGGAAAATTCGACCGCGTGCTCTTGCGTCCCGTCTCGTCGCTCTACCAGGTTCTGTTCGAAGCCTTCCGCATCGAGTCGCTGCACGAGGTGGCTACCGGAATCCTAGCGGTCTGGTGGGCGGCCCGCCGCATGGGATACGTGTGGACCGCGCCGGACGTCGCGCTGCTCGCGCTCTACGGTATTTGCGGCGGCGTAATTTACATTTCCTTCTTCATGATGCTGAGCTGCGTCTCCTTCTGGTTCGAAGACCGCATCGGCATCCATCCCCCGGTGTGGAATTTGATCGCCTTCGGCCGCTATCCGTTGTCCATCTACAGCCAGTGGATCCAGTTCGTGCTGAGCTGGCTCGTTCCCTTCGCCTTTGCCAGCTTCTATCCGAGCGCGCATCTGCTGGGCCGGCGGGAGCTTCACGATCTCGCGCCGCTGGCCCCCGTGGTCGCCGCCGCCTGTCTCGGCCTGCTGCTGCTCGCCTGGAACCGCGGCCTTCGTCAATACTCCTCCACCGGTTCCTGACGCATGCGGCCGGCCACGCCAGGCCGAGCGACCCGGAGAGCCAGAGCCCTCTCCCAATCAGCCAAGGCCCAAATAGGGAAAGATAGTCCCGCTCCGGAACTTCCCCCGTCTCAGCCCTGAGACGCCCCTCTTCATCCTGCTGCATCTGCCGATGTTAGCTGTGTGGCACTGGGCACTGTTGTGCAGGGATGTCGATGGAGAGTTCCACCTCGCGTGCGCAGGCAAACCAAACGAAGGCCGCAGGCCGGACGCGGGCGCGAGCCGGAGTCGAGCGAGTGATGATGCACGCCAGAAACGGCCTCCAAATCTCGAGGCGGGTGCGAGTGGCGCTCGAATATGGGATGGCCATTGTCACCGCGCTGGCGTCCAGCTACGTGATCCTGCGGTTGGGACTGTAGAGCGAACGTGATGCCGCCCAAAAAACTTCGGCTGTGGCCTCAGCCCGAGGGCGAAAATCGCGCGGGTGCGGAGGGGCCGTCTTCCGCCTGGGTGGAATTGGTGCAGTCGCTGGCGGACGGCGAGCCGGGAATCCTGCGGCGGCTGGCCATGCGCGCGCGGGAATCGAGCGGAGCTCTGTTCGTAGCCATTGCGCGCAGAGCGGCAGGAGGCCGCGGAGTCTCCTTTGCCTGGGTCGATGGACCCGCGGGAACGGAAGCGGCGCTGGGCCACGAAACCTTTGTGCCCATCTGGCGTGCAGTCCTCGAGGAACGGCGCGTAATCACAGGCGAAGCACCCGCAGTCTCCCGCGGCGGTATGCCGTTCCCCCTGGAGAACCTGGAAATTCTGCTGGCCATCCCGCTCCAAGCCGGCGGCAAAACGCTGGGGCTTCTCGTCGCGGGTTTGCCTGCGGAATCAGCCGGCGAATCGCCGCGCGAGCGGCTGGACCCGTTCGCCGCGGTTGCGGCGCTGGCGCTCGGCGAAGAGCAGCGGAGCGGCGAGACGCGCACGAGCCAGCAATGGCTGGCCGCCCTGCTGGATTCGATGGAGAACGCGGTGCTGCTGCTCGAACCCGGCGGCCGCGTGCGCCTGGCCAACGCGCGGCTGCCCGCGCTGCTGGGGATCGCGCCGGGGTGCATGGGACGGATCAAGACGTTTGAGGATCTCCTGGCCACGGTGCGCGGCAATTTCCGCGACGCGCGCGGAGCCGAGGCGCGCTGGCGGGAAATCCAGCGCCGCGGCGACGAGGTCGCCTGGGACGAAGTGGAGCTCGAGCGTCCCGTGCCGCGTGTGCTGGAACGGTTTGCCCGGCCCGTGCGCAGCGCGGAGGGCGAACGGCTCGGCTGGCTGGAACTCTACCGCGAATCGGCGGGAGAACGGCTGCTCCGCTCCCGCCTTCCGCAAACGGAAAAAATGGCCGCGCTGGGACAATTGATCTCCGGAATCGCGCACGAGCTGAACAATCCGCTCACCAGCATCGTGGGCTACGCGCAACTGCTCCTGGGGCACGCGCGGGAGGGAGAGCGCAGAGAGGAGACGAAGCACGTCTTCGACCAGGCGCAGCGGGCCAGCGCCATCGTGCGCAACCTGCTGCTCTTCGCCCGCGAGGAAAAGCCCGCTCACCGCCGCGTGCAACTGAACGAAATCGTAAAGCAGACGCGGGCGCTCCGCGACTACGAGCTGCGGCTGGAAAACATCCGGCTCCTGCTGGACCTCGAGCCGGAGCTGCCCGCCGTTTTCGCCGACGCCCAGCAAATGCACCAGTTGGTCCTGAACCTGCTGACGAACGCGGAGCAGGCCGTGGAAAGCGCCGCGGGCAGCGGAGAAATCCAGGTGCGCACCCGCTCGATCCGCCGCGGCGCGCGCCGCATGGTGCGCCTGGAAGTCCGCGACGACGGGCCGGGAATCGCCCCCGAAATTCTCCCGCGCATCTGGGAGCCGTTTTTTACCACCAAACCAGCGGGAATCGGAACCGGGCTGGGCCTCTCGATCGTGCAGGCCATCGCGCGGGAGCATGGCGGCGAGGTGAGCGTGGAAAGCGAGCCGGGCCGCGGAGCCGCCTTTATCGTCGAATTGCGCGCCGCGCCCGCGCTCGAGCGGGCGGAAAGCGAGCCGCGCGCGCGCGCGGCCGCCGCCCTCTTCGAACGTTCCGCAACCGTGGTGCTTCCCGTCGGGCGCCGGCGCATCCTGGTCGTGGAAGACGAAGCTACGGTGGCCAATCTGGTGGCCGATGTGCTGCGCGAGGAAGGTCACGAGGTCGTCTCCCTGCTCGACAGCGTCGCGGCGCTCGAGCGCATCTCCCGTGAGGATTTCGATCTGCTCATTTGCGATTTGAAGATGCCCCGCCTCGACGGCCAGGCCCTGTATGAAGAGGCCGCGCGCCGCGGGCGCACGGGCCCGAACCGCGTGCTGTTCATCACCGGAGACACGATGCGCCCTCGCACGCTCGAGTTCGTGGAACGCGACGGGCTGCCCTATCTGGCCAAGCCGTTCCTCGTCGATGAGCTGTTGCAGATCGTTCGCGTGGTCCTCGGCCGCGCGGACGGCCGGATTCGCGTCACCGCGCGCGCCCAACGGCTGCCGCCAGAGGCGGAAGAATGAAGATCGCGCGCCCCTCCACTGTGCTCGTGATTTCACCGGACGAGCGATGCGCCGAACGCATCCGAGCCTGGCTGGCCGAAGGTCCCGCGGCATGCGAAGTGTGTGATGCGGCCACATTGCGGCAGGCGCGGCGGATGGTCGACCGGCTGGTGCCCGGAGTCATTTTCCTCGATGGAAAAGCGGTCGCCGGCGACGACGTGCGCGCCACCGCTCGCGAACTGGCCCGTTACGCTCCCCTGGTCGCCGCAGTGACCCCGGAACAGGCCCGTGAGCTTTCCGTGCTGGTCGTCGCGGGAACAACGGACTGCGTTCCCGAAGGTGAAGAATTCGTGGAGCTGGCCGCGGCGCTCGTCGAACGCCGGCTCCTTGCTGCCCGCCGCCTGCTCGAACGCGTCGAAGCCGCGGAGGCGGAAGAGTCCGCGGATTTCGGCTCGCTCTTGCGGCACGAGCTGAACAATCCGCTCACCGGAATCCTCGGTAACGCGGAAATGCTGCTGCATCGCCGCCAGTGGTTGCCCCAGGACGCGGTCCCGCGGCTCGAGACCATCGCCGATCTCGCTGTCCGTTTGCGCGAGACGGTGCGCCGCCTGAGCACCGCGTGGGAAGCCCGCAGGAAGGCCGTCGCC
>JASHRU010000041.1 GCA_030037225.1 Candidatus Acidiferrales bacterium
CAGCTCCGAATCTGTGACGTAGATATTGTCCTTTGCATCCACCGCCACACACTGCGGCGTAGTCATTGCCTCCTTGCTCTTGTCCTTTCGCAAGAGGAACTTGTACTTCTGCTCTTTCAGATCGAAGATGTGTACTCCGCGAGCCCCTGGATCGGTCACGATGATGCGTCCCTTCGAGTCGGTGACCACGCTGTACGGCCGGACCATGAAATGAACATCCGGCGCCCCAACGATTACGTCGAGCATCTTCTTGAAGAAACCGCGCTTCGGCTTTACGTCCTTCTCCGTGCTGACCGTGCCTTCGAAGACGAGTTTCCGCCCGCCGTCAAGCAGCAACACGGGCACGGTGACCGTAATCGGCTTTTCTTCGTTGGGAGGGTGCGCCGCGAAAAGCAGCGAGGACAGAAACACGGATAGCAGGGCGAACCCTGTTCTCTTCCTATTGCCCCACACGTGCGTTAGAAGGCCTTGAACCATCGGGATATTCCGGCGTAGTACGTCGAAACCAGCGTTGGGGCCAAACCACTTGTGCTGAATCCTTGCAGCAGTCGGCTGTAGCCGGCGTTGAAATATACCTTCCGGAACTTGTAGTTCAAATAGGCGTAGGCTTGCTCCGTCTTATTGTTCGAGGAAAGCGTCCCGTTCTGCGTGTTGCTCCGGGAATTTATAAAGGACCCAGTGATCGTCAGCCCCTGCATGGGCGTGCTCCCCACGCTCGCGGAGTACGTGGTTCCCCCGTACAGAACTGTGCTCAAGATCGTGGGCGGCAGGCCCGGAGGCAGCGTGGAGATCCCGGCAGGCGTGAGCAAACCGCTTCCATTGGATCGGGAATAGGATCCGCCTGCCCCAAGCCAACGCCCGGAAAGGCCCATCGTGTAGTTCTGTGTGAAGTAGGTGGGGGCCAGCGCCTGGGACAACAGGGTTTTTGATCCGTTTGCTCCCAGCGTCAAGGTGAGCCTGTGGATCCGCCGGTTTGCCGATCCCGAATAGCTGTAACCCGAGCTCGTATAGGCGATAAGTATCGTCTGTACATTCCGCGAATAATTGAACGAAGTGGTGAAGCCCCAGGTGCCGAATCTGCGGATGTAAACTGCGTTGCTTAGTAAGCCCAGCATGGATCCATCGTCGCTCGAATAGCTATTGTGATTGATGTTCAACCCCGCGCTGAACTGCCCGCCGAGAAAACCGTGACCGTAGTTCACTGAACCGCCGAACGCAGTGGAATCATACATCTCGCCCAGGAACAGTTGCTGGCGCTGCGAAAAAGTACCAGCTACATAAAGACCTTGAAAGATCGTGTACTGTGCCGAGCCCACCAGACCCCAGGAATGCGATGGCGCTTCCGTGGTAGGTGCAGGCACGATGGCGCCTGTGCCGGCCACCTGTTGGATGATGTACCCTGCGAGATTGTCGTCGTAATCGGCGCTAACTTGGGTGGTGAGCCTTTCGGTCGGCTTCAACGCCACGCCTCCCGTCACTGTGTCCGTCGTCTCGCTGGTGCTCTCTCCTAATGCATCATAGGTGGCGCTGGACCTCGCAAAGTTGACCCAAGTGTTTCCAGCCAGCGGAAGGCTCCGCGTCATATTGAAAGTATACGTGGTGAGATCCGAGTCGGACTTCTCCTCTGTCTCCTCGGAGCCGATTTCCGGCAGCACCGCGCTCGAGTTCGAGTACCGAATGCCGCCGCTCAGATAAAATCCATCCACGACATAATTGGCGTTTCCATAAAACGAATGATAATCACTCACGCTGTCCTGCTGCGTTCCGTACAGCGAGTAGTCGCTGTTCCCTTGCTGGTAGCCGAGAGTGAAGGAAGGAAGGCTCTTGAAATGCGCGCCCCAGCCCAAGCCGAAAGTCTCTGTGTTGCCATCGGTTACATAATTCGCCAGTCCGGGAACCGCATAGTTCGATTCGCTGTTGTAGATCTTGGAGAAGTTGATGTAACCGGGAAACTGGCTGCCGCTGAAAAGATTCGCGCTGGCGCTCACGCCCGAGGCGTCGGTGATGGATTGGTAGTTGGAGTTGGCCCTCGATTGATTAAAGAAGGGCGCGACGTCGAATGAAAGGAACTGGGGGCTGTGAAAGAAGCCGTCGAAATCTCCGGTGCCTCCATAGCTGAGCCCGTGGCTGTCCGGGCCTACGTTCGTCATTATCCCCGTGTACCCTGTGCTTATGCTGCCATTCAGGCCCAATTGAGTCTCGCTCCCCAGCTGCACTTGGGCGCGCAGCGTTCCGCCGCAGCACAGCAGCCCCGCCAGCGCCAAGCCCAGAGTCCGGGAGCGGATCCCGCGCGGCATGTATCCCCCTACAATTCCTCAATCTTGGCGTTCTTTCTCAGCTTCGCATCCAGTTCGTGCCTCAGCATTTCCTGCTTCCTTGTCTGCATCTGAGCGCGCAGCCCGCTGGACACCTCCTCGAAGGTTTGTGTCCGTCCCGGTGTGTGTGCGTTCAGGCGAACGATCGCCAGGGCGTTTTCCGCCTGGACAAGGCCGCTGATCTGGCCGGGTTGCATTTTCGAGACTGCCTGGAGAATCTCCGGCGGCAGATCTTTGGCATCCTTCATCTTGTGGTCGCCCATCATCACCCGGTAGTCGTCTTCCGAGATCTTCTCGGCAAGGATTCCAAAGTCTTCATACGTCTTCGTCGCTTGGGCCTGCCGCAAGGCATCTTCTGCGCGGGCCCTCATTTGGACCCACTGCACCAACGTCGGCGCCGGCGGATTTGGCTGCTCACGGCTCGGCCTCACGGGCGGCATCACGGTGATGGTCTGCAGGGCATAGGACTCCGGGACCTTGAACTGTGTCGGATTCTTCAGGTAGTAGCTCTTGGCTTCCGCCAAGGAAACTGCGGATTTTTCCGTTATCTCGATTCTTAGAAGGTCTTCGATCAAGAGCGACCGCGCAATCTTCGTCCGCAACACCGCAATCGAGCCGTTGGTCTCGAGGCGCAGAAATTGCTGATAGTCCTGGTCGCTGGGGAAATGATCCCGGAACTGTTTTTCGGCCGTGGCCAGACGCTCCGGCGCGATCGTCATGTGCCGCCGCTTCGCCTCCTGGTAAACCAACTCTTCGAACTCGATCATCTTTAGCGCGCCTCGGCGGATATCCGCCTCCATCTCGCGCGGAAAGGTCCCATTGTGCTGCTTGGCGTAAGGAAAAATCGCGTACATCTCGCGGAGCAAGTCCACGTCGGTGAGTACGGCCCCGTTCACGCGCGCCACCGGCCTGGCAAGGGACTGCGGCTGGATGGCGTCGCCGCCGGTCGCCGCCGGGGCAGGGCTTGCTGGTTGGGCCGCTCGAGTTTGTCCCTGCGCCGGCAGAGCTGCCGCCAGCAACAGCCCCGCAACCAGCATCAAGGTCACTGCCAGGATCCGGGCTAGGCTCGCCGGCCTGCTGTTCGTAGTCTCTCTCATGGCCCTCTCCGCTCTCGATCGTCTGACTGCCGGCCTCTCGCGCCGGGATTGGTTCCCTCCAGGGGGAGGAAAATGTCCTCCCCCTGGAAGGAAGGGATCACATGGTCGGAATGGTCTGGCCGTGCGCTTCGTTGGATTCGCCGCCATGGCAGCTGCGGCAGAACTGCGCCGCGCTATTGCTCGTTGCGACGTTTCCTGGGTTGTACCAGCCGCGGACAAAGAAGTGCGTGGGCTTGATTCCCAGCGTCGGGCCAGCGTTGAAATAGAGCATATCGTGCTGGTCGTGGCAGGTAGTGCAAGTCACCCACGAGTTTGAGGGGCAGCTGGTGGTTGCGTTTCCAGTGCAGGCGGTGCTTGCGGTCTTCACCAAGTTGGCGATCGGACCATAGGTCGTCACGTCAAAGTAATCGGTGAGGAACAGGGAGCTGTTCGGCCCATTGAAGCTAATTGAGCCGTTTGCGTTCACAGTGCAATCCCAGTTGTACTGTCCGCCGCAGCCGACTGTGGCTGAGGGGCCCACTGGATGATCGTTGGCGTAGTTGCCAGCCCCCGAGCCGTCGTTGCCGAGCAGCGTGGGCGGATTGAACGTTGCGCCATTGATCGTGACGGTTTCTACGGACTTGCCCGTCAACATGCCCGATGTCGCCACGTTTCCGTCGTGGCAGCTCAAACATGCCGCGACGACGAAGTAGCCGTTCGACGCCTGGGCCGGAAGCCCGGCTGTGCCGTAGTTAGGAATGGTGATGGGGTAGGCACCGCCACCAAAGTTGAGCGTCAACCCATAGAGTGGAACCAGGTTTTCGCCCCACAAGGCGAGGTTGCCGCTGTTGGCGCTCGTCGGTGCGCCGTTTCCGGCGGCGCCACTGTGCGGCGCGTGGCATCCGATGCAGCCACGGCCGTAGATGTTATGTGCGCCGAGCACGTCGCCTGTCGGCGAGCTGATCTGCGCCGAGGCGTATCCGGCCACGGCCAGAGTCAGAATGAGCACTACTACTATCCGTTTCATTACTTCCACCTCCGGTTTTTGGTTACTCAAGTTCATTTCGAATTCTCGAGAACTCCTCACTTGCCTTACTGACTGCTCGGTGCGCCGCCAGGCTCGTCCCGGGATCGTGTTTTGTGGCGCTCGGGGAATCACGCCCTGCCCGCGTCACCGTGAAACGGTGTTATTGGCCGAGTCACCACCTTTCTGAGGCGTCGAACCTGCAGGTTTCGGCGCCGCCTTGCTTTGCTCCGCCTCTCGGCGGGCTCTTTCTGCTTCTGCTTCCGAATCGGTTACATAACGGAACGTTTGAATCCTGCCGGGGAATTGCTCGCTGGTGATGATCCGGTTGTTCAGTTTGTCGAAGGCGATCCCGTACAACGCATCAAATTGCCCGGGATAGGCCCCTAGCTCTCCGAAATAGATCAGGAGCCGGCCATCTTTGTCGAAGACCTGCACCCGGTTTTGCACCTCGTCGGCCACCCAGATGTGCCCGTCAGAATCGATAGCGATACCCTTCGGACGGGCAAAGTGTCCCGGCCCGTCGCCGTCCGTGCCAAACTCGCTGATGAACCCTCCATCTGCATCGAAAATCTCGACGCGGTCGTTGAGCGTATCGGTAACGTAAACGTTGCCGTCTTTGTCCACGGCCACGTTCGTCGGCAGCGAGAAATCCCCGGGGCCAGTCAGTGTGTGTTTTTTGCCCGTAGTGCCGATCCGCCGGAGCAGCTTGTAGCTGTCCGCATCAAAAACGAGCACCTGGTCCTGCTGTGTATCCACCACGTAAGCAAACCGGTTTGTCGTATCCAGTGCGACTCCCGCCGGCGACACGAGGTATTGCGCACCGAAGGTCGCTTCGGTCTCGTGTTTCGCGTTCAGAACCAGCACGTGGTGGAGTTTCAAATCGGTCACGAACAGCCGGTCGTTGTCATCCACCGCCAAGCCGTTGATCTTCGGAAGGTGTGCTTGCTCCCCGTTCTTAATAAGTTGGAGCCCGTCGGCCTTCCCATTCGGGAAGATAAAGATGGCGGCGACGCCTTGATCCGCAGCGTAAATATTGCCTTTCGAGTCGGCGGCCACGCCGAACACGCGAATCAACTGAAATCCCACCTTCTTCGCGACATCCTTCACCTGGTAATCCGGCTGCGCGCCTGCCAGCCGATCCATCCACGACATTTTCGGTTTTTGGTTGCTGTTCAGACTTGCCCAGTCGATTTGCTGGCCGGTCAGCAGGTTTTCGAATTTGACTCTTGCAATTTCTGGGGGTGTCGGCCACACAATTTTGCTGATATCAAAGGCGATTCTGGTGGGCTGCTTCGCCTGGCCTGATGTACTGCCCTTCTTTTTGTTCTTCTCTTGTGTCTGGGCGCCCGCCGGAAGACCACACAACGCCATCAACATCACCGCCACAAGCAACCAGAGGATCCCTCGGGATGTGGTCGAATTGGAGTGACGGATGGTCATTGCTTCCTCCCCGCTACTTCAGTTGCAGCGTCCCTTCGGTATGGCAGGTCTTGCAAAACGCCATGTTGGCTTCCTGATCCTTGGCCAACAGGCCGGGCTTCGCCGACGCGTGCGGTTGGTGGCAGGTCAGGCAATTCATGGCTACCGGCACTTTCGTCTTCTTATTGATGGTGTCGCTGACGGGATGTCCCTCGACGGGGTGCCCGGTGCCGTACCGCAGAGGAAGGACAGGCACGT
>JASHRU010000042.1 GCA_030037225.1 Candidatus Acidiferrales bacterium
GAGAGGCTTCGGACCTGCGGCATATCCGATGGACGTTCAGTCGCCGGACTCGGTTTCGATCTGCACCAGCGGGTCGGCGACTTCCAGCTCATCGAGCCGCCCGTGGCTCGGCGCGGGCAGCGGATCCAGGTGTTGCGGCGCGCGCCAGTGGTCGATATACGAGGTCTGCTGCACGCAGGAGACGGTGCAATTCGCCGTGCACGGCTTCCGCGTGTAGAACTCGCGCCGCACGTCCGCGCTCGTGTAGCGCTCCAGCGGAACCCCCGGCCAACCGCGCTGCTGCGAGCAGTAGTGCACCAGTCCGTCCTCGCAAATGTAAAGGTACCGGCCGCCGGCGCGGCATCGCCAATTGTTGGGTTTGCCTTCGGCCAGATTGCGCTGGAATTGGTTGAAGCGCGAATAGGAGCCCTTGCTCATCCCCATAATGCGGTCGAACACGTTCCGTTCGACCGGCCGCAGCGCCCGCAACTGTCCCGAGCCGTCGTGGATGATCCCCACCGTGCTCGTGAATCCGAGTTCGCGCGCCCGCGCCGCGATCACCAGCGCGTCCTCCGGGTTGTTCACGCCGCTCCCCAGAACGCTGTTGATGTTCACGTGGAAATCGGCATGTTCAGCCAGCAGGCGCAGCTTCTGATCCAGCACCTTCAGGCTTTTCTTCGATACCGCGTCCGGAAATACGTTGTCGATGCTGATTTGCAGGTGGTCCAGCCCCGCGCGGTTCAGCCGCTCGATTCGCTCGCGCACGAGCAGGTAGCCGTTCGTGATCATGCCCGCGATGCGATTGTGGTGCTTGATGCGCCGGATGATCTCGTCCAGTTCGGGGTGCAGCAGCGGTTCGCCGCCGCTGATCGTGATGAGCGACGTGCCCAGTTCTGCCAGCTTGTCGATCCGCCGCACCATCTGCCCCAGCGGCACCGGCGCGGAGACGTCGTCATACTCGTTGCAATAGATGCAGTCGAGATTGCACCGCCGGGTGGGGATGATGTGCGCCTGCACTACGTGCTGCGTCGAGAGCAGCGCCTTCCCGATCAGCCACAGCTCGTGCGTGGTCCGCCGGGCCGCAAGCCAGCGCCTTCTCAGTGTGCCGTGTTTCGCCACTCGATGTCTTCCTTACAGTACGATGCTCGCCCCGGTTCCGAAGATTCAACGGGCCGCTCTGGCGTTTCCGAGAGATTCCCCCGCGTGCGTGAGCCGCACGTCTCCTGCATCCACCCAATCAGGCCATAGTATGCCCCAGGCAGCAGTGGGGATTCAAAGCGTATTGTCCACACCTGTACCCCGGCTGGAGACTTAGAACTACTGACGTAGAGTCGGATGTTCGAGATCGACG
This sequence comes from Candidatus Acidiferrales bacterium, assembly GCA_030037225.1. Classification (GTDB taxonomy): domain Bacteria; phylum Acidobacteriota; class Terriglobia; order Acidiferrales; family UBA7541; genus JOPF136. The sequence goes on from JASHRU010000042.1 coordinate 1,331, forward strand.
TCTTATGTGCGCACAGCGGCAGGATGCGGCCGGAGTGTGAGCATCAATTCCACAAACTCCCGGGGATCGAGCGACTGCTCGCCGTCGGAGAGAGCGCGCCCAGGGCACGGATGCACTTCGATCAGCAGCCCGTCGGCGCCCACGGCTGCGGCTGCGCGCGATGCCGGAGCCACCAGCGCGCGCTTCCCCGTGCCGTGCGATGGGTCCACGATCACTGGAAGGTGCGTCAGTTGTTTGGCCAGTGCCACGCCCGCGAGGTCGAGTGTATTGCGCGTCGCGGTTTCGAAGGTGCGAATTCCGCGCTCGCACAGCACAACCTGAGGATTGCCCCCGCTGAGCAAATACTCCGCGGCAAGCAGCCACTCTTGAATGGTTGCCGAAGGACCGCGTTTCAGCAGCACCGGCTTCGTGGCCGTCGCCAGCCGCCGCAGCAACGCGTAGTTCTGCATGTTGCGCGCGCCCACCTGCAGCAAATCGGCGTGTTCGGCCACCAGATCCACGTCCTCCGGGCTCAGCACCTCGGTAACTACCGGCAGACCCGTTTCCCGCCCCGCCTCGGCCAGCCAGCCGAGCGCCTTGCGGCCGAGGCCCTGAAAATCGTAGGGCGACGTGCGCGGTTTGTACGCCCCGCCGCGGAGCATGTCCGCTCCCGCGGCCTTCACGCGCCGCGCGGTCTCGCGGATCTGTTGGCGCGATTCAATCGAGCACGGCCCCGCCATCACCACCAGTTCTCCCGTTCCGATCAATACGCATCCCGCCGTGACGATCGTGCCCTCCGGGTGCGACTCGCGGCTGGCCATGCGGAACGGCGGGGCTTGCTTCACGAAAATTGCTGCCGGAGCGGACGCATCTGCGGCCCGCCGCGCCTGCGCCTGTCCGTCCGGCAGGCGGACGCCGGGGCGGGTTGGCCGCCTTCCCATGACTCGAGCTGCTGGCGTTGCTTGCTGGTGTAACGCGCGCGAATTCATTGGATCCTCCCGGAAATTGCTGGAATTCTTTCTCCCGCCATGCGCGCGGCCTTGTAGCAGCCGAGCACGCGCAGCGACTGGACGTTCTGCGCCAATTCCTCGAGCGCATCCTCGAGCCGCTCCCCGGCGCTCGCCTCCACATCGATAAAGAACTGGTACTCCCACGGGCAGCCGTGGATGGGCCGACTCTCAATCTTCAATAGGTTCAGTCCGCGGCGCGCGAATGGTTCCAGTGCGGCCGCCAGCGAGCCGGGCAGGTGCGCCAGCCGTAGCGCGAGCGTCGCTTTGTTTCCGGTCTGCGCCGCGCCAGAGCCGGGCTCGGCAAGCAGCAGAAAGCGAGTAAAGTTCCCCGCGTTGTCCTGTACATTGCGCGCGAGGATGATTCCATGCTGCTGCTCTGCGGCGCGCTCGCTGGCAATCGCGGCTCGCGTACGGTCTCCGCTCTCCACCACGCGCCGCACGCTGCCCGCCGTATCTTCCGCGGCAACGCGCGTCCATTCCCGGTGCGCAGCAAACAGCCGCTCGCACTGCGCCAGCGCCATCGGATGCGACTCAACCGAACGAATTCCCCCGAGAGTTGCGCCGGGACGTGCAATCAGGTGCAGCTCCACCGGCACGATCGTCTCCGCGGCGATCACCAACTCGCTCTCGAGCAGCAGGTCGTACACGCGCACCACCGAGCCGGCCAGCGAATTCTCGATCGGTACCACCAGCGCGTGCACCAGGCCCACGGCCACTGCTGCAAACGCGGCCTCGAAGGTCGGCTGCGGAATCGTGACCGCGGCAGAGCCCAGAAGACGGACGGCGGCTTCCTCGCTGAACGCGCCTGGCTCGCCTTGGAACGCCACCCGCACGGACTCCTCTACGCGCATGCTCGTCTCCCCGCTGCGCGGACCGCCGCCTTGCGAGAGAGCGTCCGCCGGGCCACCCGGCGCGACTCCGCCAGGATGGCGCGGAACAGCCGTTCGATAGCCGCCGGGCCCAGCGGCCCGCGCGTGCGCGCCCGCGCTCGCGCCACGATCTCGCGTTCGCGCCTCGCGTCGCGCAGCGGCAGTCCGGCCCCGCGCTTTCTCCGGCCCACCTCCAGCGCGATCCCTGCGCGCCGGTTCAGCAGGCTCAGCAGTTCCGCGTCGATTGCGTCGATTTCGTCCCGCCTGCGTTCAATTGCAGCCACCATCGCGTCCTCCGGAAAACAAAAAAGGCCGCGGACCCTTGGGAGGTCGCGGCCAGTCTGGGTATCTCGGCTTTACTCGGTTACTTCATTCACCTCAACCGCGCACAGCCGCCAGCCTGTCCGCTTCTCCGTAGTAATAGGAGAAGCGGTAAGCGAAGGCGTAGATGCGCTTGTGCGTCATTCTAAAGTCCGCCGGCAAATTTCGCCGCAAACACAGTCTAGGAGACTGCCCGGTGGAAGTCAAGAAATCACTCCGCGCGTGTCGCCTTGTCGGCACCCCGCGCGTGGACCCGGAATCTGCGGCGCCGCCCTTCCCGCGAGTATCCGGACGCGTTCCTTCCGAATCCAACTCGCGGCACAATATCTACGACGAGGAGGAGATCCCATGATTCGCAAAGCATCGGCAGTTTGGAATGGCACGTTGAAAGACGGAAAGGGAACGGTTACGACGGAAAGCGGTGTGCTCGCCCAGACGCCTTATTCCTTTCGCAGCCGCTTTGAGACCGAAAAGGGCACCAATCCCGAAGAGCTCATCGCCGCGGCGCATGCCGGCTGCTTCACCATGGCCCTTTCCGCGCAGCTCACGGGCGCTGGTCTCACGCCCGAAAGGATTTCCACTTCTGCCGCGCTCACCCTGGAACAGGTGGACAAGTCTTGGACGGTCACCAAGATTCATCTCGAGGTGAACGCGCGCGTCCCCGGCGCCACCAACGACCTCTTTCAGAAAGTGGCTGCCGACGCCAAGGCCAACTGCCCCATCTCGCGGCTGCTGAAAGCGGAAATCTCCCTGACGGCGACGCTGAACAATTGAGCGGCCGCTAGGCGGCGCGGCCACTGCTGGCGGCGCCGCATGGCGTTCTTCAAATTCCAATATTCGCCCTCACCTTCAGAAGGAATCGGACACGGCCCTGGCCGTTTGGTACTGCCCTCCGGCCAGTCGTTTAGCTCTGTACCTGCGACCAGTAGGCAAACCAGGCTGGCGGCTCCTAGACTGGTGTAATCACGCACGACCACGGATCACCCATGGACTCACCGAATCCGTTTCGCAGAAACAAGCCCGGCGCCCGGGTGCTTGCCTGCCCGGCCCTGGAGCGCTTTGCCGCGCTGGCCCTCACTCTGTTTTCCTGCGCGCTGCTTGCCAGTTGCAGTTCGAGCGCTCCGGCCAGCTTGCCCGCTTCCGCAAAAGGCTCCATGCCGCAAATCGCTTCCTTTGCGGCGGCGCCCGCGAGCATAAACTCTGGTTCCAGCAGCACGCTCAGTTGGTCAGTTTCCGGAGCTACGACCATCGCCATCACGCCCGGGACGTTCACGTCGACGGCCTCCAGCGGTTCCACGAATGTAAGCCCGGCAGCGACGACCACGTACACGTTGACGGCAACCAATGCTGCGGGGTCAGTCGCTTCGGAGGTCACCGTTACTGTCACCGCGGCGCCGGCCGACCCGGTCATCAGCTCCTTCACAGCCAGCCCCACAAGCATTGCTGCTGGTTCCAGCAGCATGCTGAGCTGGGCCACCAGCGGAGCCACCAGCATCACCATCACGCCGGGAACATTCACTTCTTCTTCCGCCAGCGGCTCCACAAACGTGACTCCCACAGCCACGACTACCTACACGCTGACGGCGACGAATGCCGCCGGCAGTGTCACAGCCACCGCACAGGTCACCGTGTCGGCGTCCGGTGGCACTTTAACGATCACCACTAGTTCATGCCCGGGCGGAACACAGGGGACCGCTTATGCGGGCTGCACACTCGCGGCCACTGGCGGCGCTCCGCCCTACACATTTTCCGTAAGCACGAGCACCAGTTTCCCGCCGTTGCCGGAAGGGATGTCGCTCGACGCAACCACGGGGAACATCACCGGTTCGCTCATCGGTGGTCAGGGCACCTACACGCCTGAATTCATCGTAACGGACTCGGCAGGCACGCAGGCGACGCAGGACATCACCTTCGCGATCAACGGCAATAACGCGTTCCTGGCAAACATCTTTCCCTCCACTTCGATCTTCCATCATCGCGTGGACGCGGCCACCACAGGCTTGCCCGTCGATACGTCCCCCGCCGCGGCCATTTACAGCGGCTATCTCCCGGAGACCATCAAGCCATTCTTCGGCGACACCTATGCCAACTTTCCGAACGGAATACCTGCCATCCAAGTTCCCTCGAACCAGCCGGACGTATCCGTCACCACCACCGTCTATCAATCCTATTTCACCTCCGGCCCGATTCCGGCGTATGCCCCAGTCGAGGGCACAAGCAATTCGACGGGAGACAGGCATGTGCTGGTCTATCTGCAGGCCGGCGGCAGCAGCAATCCTGCTCTCTACGAGATGTGGCAGGGAATCTACGAGGGCGGTCCGTGGACCGATTCCTCCAACGCCTTGTGGCCCAACGTGGCTTCCAATGCGCTCACACCGCAGGGGATGGGGACATCGGATGCAGCGGGACTTCCGGTAGCGCCGCTGCTGGTCAATGCCGACGAGGTGATCGGCACTGGCACTCCGGACGCGCCCAACGGCACCATCCAGCATCCCATCCGCTTCACTCTGAATCACATGTTGAACTACTGGGTATGGCCGGCCACGGAGACGGCGGGAGTCGGGAGCTGCACGGCCGTGGGAGGCGCCGCCATTCCCACCGAATCACAGATCTCGCAATCGGCTCCTCCCGCCAGCTGCACCTTCTCCGGACCCGCCGGCGAAATCTACCGGCTGCAGGCCTCGGTGCCCACTCCCTCCTGCGCCGCCACCAGTCCTCAGGCGGCCATCATCATCACCGCGCTCCGGAATTACGGAATCATCCTCGCCGACAATGGAGACAGCGGCGGGCTGATCGGCACGCCCGACGCTCGCTGGAACGACAACGACCTGATGTGCCTCGAGAGTCTCACCCTCGCAAACTTCGAGCCCGTCAACGTCTCCAGCCTCATCGTCAGCAACGACAGTGGGGCTACGAGCCAATAGCACGGATTTCTCACCGCGGCGCGGCGCTCCTTCGATATCACCGGCTGTCTTGATTTGGCTCGGCAGCGCAACGCCAGCGGTCCGTGCGCACAGTCTTACTGCATGACTCACTCGCCGGGCGATACCTGGCCCAGAGTTCGATCTGGAACCAGATAGTTCTGAACGTAGTCGTACACCGCATCTTCCAGGGGCGTGACCGGATCGGCGTATCCGCTTTTGCGGAGACTCTCGATGTTCGCTTTCGTGAAATACTGGTACGTAGAGCAAATCTCCGGCGGCATTTCAATGTATTCAATCCTGACGGGCATCCGAAGAGAACTGAACACGGCGCGCGCGAGCTGATTCCATGTGTGCGCTTCCCCTGAACCTACGTTGAAAAGTCCCGCCGATCCGGTTTCTGCCAGATGAAGAGTCATTCTCACTGCGTCTTTCACGTAGAGGAAGTCCCGCTGTTGCTCGCCGTCCCCAAAGCCTTCGCGGTGACTCTTAAAGAGCCGCACGCTTCCCGTTCGCATGGCCTGCTCATAGCTCTTGTGAACCATGCTCCGCATCTCGCCCTTGTGGGCCTCATTTGGTCCGAAGATGTTGAAGTATTTCAAGCCGGTGATCCGGTCCAGCCAGCCGGCTTTCCACGCGTAAACGTCAAACGCGTGTTTTGACTCTCCGTACGGATTCAGCGGTTTTAGTTGTTGGAGCCTGTCGCGGTCGGAGTCTTCCATTCCGGCGCTGCCGTCGCCGTAAGTGGCTGCAGACGATGCGTAAACGAAACGTGTCCCGGCATCGATGGCCGCTCCTGCCAACGCCATCGTGTACTCGTAATTATTCCGGCGAAGATAGTCAGTATCCGTTTCCGTCGTGGACGAGCAGGCTCCCATGTGAAATACACAATCAAAAGAGCCGAGATGCCCCGGCACGGCTCTCCCCAGCAGAATCTCGGGCGAGACATATTCGCGAAATCGCAGGGGTCTAAGGTTCCGCTCTTTCAGGCCAGTGGGAGCGAAGTCGGCGACGACAATGTCTTCACATTCACGCTCGTTGAGCGCCCACACAAGGGCACTGCCGAGAAAGCCCGCGCCTCCCGTAACCAGCACGCGCCTGCTTTTCCAGTTGTAAGCCCGGGAACTACCAGCCGAGTACATATGCGAAAATCAGTGGCGCCACGATCGTCGCGTCTGACTCAACGATGTACCGTGGCGTATCCACGCTCAGTTTTCCCCACGTGATTTTCTCGTTCGGGACGGCGCCGGAGTAAGAACCGTAGCTCGTCGTCGAGTCGCTGATCTGGCAGAAATACCCCCAAAGCGGAACGTTCGGCCGCTTCAGGTCTTGATGCAGCATCGGGACAACGCAGATTGGGAAATCCCCGGCAATGCCGCCACCCACCTGGAAAAATCCCAGCGAGCTCTTGGCGGTCAGTTCTGTGTACCAGCGAGCCAGTTCCATCATGTACTCCACGCCGCCGCGGATCGTGGTGGCGTTCTTCACCGCACCACTGATCACCTGCGCGGCGAACATGTTCCCGAGCGTCGAATCCTCCCATCCTGGGACAAATAGCGGCAATTGCTTTTCGGCGGCGGCGACCATCCAGCTATCCTTTGGGTCGATTTGGTGAAACTGCTTGAGCTTCTGCTCCCGCAGGATTTTGTACAGAAATTCGTGCGGAAGGAACCGCTGGCCGCTGCGATCGGCGGCACGCCAGTCTTCCATGACGATGCGTTCGATCCGCCGCATCGCCTCCTCTTCCGGTATGCAGGTGTCGGTCACCCGGTTCAAATGCCGGTCGAGAAGATCCACCTCCTGCCGCGGGGTCAGTTGGCGATAGTGCGGAACCCTCTCGTAGTGATCGTGGGCGACCAAATTGTAGAGATCCTCTTCCAGGTTCGCTCCCGTGCAGCAGATGCCGTGGACCTTGTCCCTCCGGATCATTTCGGCCAGCGACAGTCCGAGTTCGGCCGTGCTCATTGCGCCTGCCAGCGTGACGAACATCTTTCCGCCGGCGTCGAGATGCCGGTTGTACGCCTCCGCGGCGTCCACCAGCACCGCGGAATTAAAATGCCGGTAATGATGTTTGATAAAGGAGGTCACCGGTCCGCTCGCTGGAACACTCATGGAATCCTCCTCAGACGAATTGGGAATCCGGCTTACGAGGGGAAAAGAGAAAAAGAACTGCGGACACCTGCCCGGTTAGAAGTAGCTCGCCGTATAGCTCAGCATGCGAAACATCGTGTGAGGGGAGCTATAGATTTGAGCACACGCGAGAGTGGAAGAAACACTCATGGACCGCTTATATCATTTTCGGGCCGATCCCTCCACCTCGACCAAACGGACATTCATCGGATCCTCCGCCAGTGTGTATCGCCGTTCCATTGGTGAGCCGAAATGCGTACCACCGGCAGAACGGCGGTCGAGATGCGGGCATGGCCGTCGCGCCGCGGCCCAGGCTGCGCTCCGGCAGGAACCCGAAAGTGCCCCAGCATGAGAACGAATCAGGCGGCAGCAGAAAGGGGACACTTCTAATTAGCTAAGGAAGGGGACATTTCTAATGAGCTTTTACATCTGCGCGCGGCGTTCGTTGACGCGCCTGCAGGTGGGGGATAACATGCCGCGCAGTGCCCGACTCGCAAACACTCATCGGCCAAACCATCTCCCACTATCGCATCCTTGAAAAGCTCGGGGGCGGCGGCATGGGCGTGGTGTACCGCGCTGAAGACACTCGCCTGGGCCGCCAGGTCGCCCTCAAATTTCTTCCCGACGAGCTGGCCCACGACCCGCAAGCGCTCGAACGCTTCGAGCGCGAAGCCCGCGCCGCTTCCGCCCTCGACCATCCCAACATTTGCACCATTTACGACATCGGCCAGGACGCCGGCCGCCGCTTCATCGCCATGCAGTTCCTGGAAGGCCAGACGCTCAAGCATCTGATCGGCGGTCATCCCCTGCCCGTGGAACGAATCGTCGAAATCGGTGCTGAAGTCGCCGACGCGCTCGAAGCGGCCCATGCCAAGGGCATCATCCATCGCGACATCAAGCCCGCCAACATCTTCGTCACCACGCGCGGCCACGCCAAGATTCTCGACTTCGGCTTGGCGAAACAGACCGGCGCGCCCGACTCGCCTTTGACGCTCTCGGCGGACGCCTCGACTTCCGGCGATCTCACCAAGCCGGGGACCGCCGTGGGCACCGTCGCCTACATGTCGCCCGAGCAGGCGCTGGGCAAGCCGCTCGACGCGCGCAGCGACCTGTTTTCCTTCGGCGTGGTGCTCTACGAAATGGCCACGGGCTCGCAACCCTTCGCCGGAGTCACTTCCGCCGCCGTTTTCGACGCCATCCTCAACCGTCCGCCTGCTTCCGCGCTCAACTTGAATCCACAGTTGCCGCGCGAACTCGACCGCATCATCAGCCGGCTGCTGGAGAAGGACGCTGCCAAGCGCTATCAATCCTCTGCCGAGCTGCTGGCCGAACTGAAGCGCCTGCGCGGATCATCCTCGGGAGCGCAGACGGTCTCCTCCCCCTCGACCGCGGTGCCCGCCACCAAACCGCTGCCCCTCCGCGCCCTCGCCGTCGGGACGATTGCCCTTGTCCTCGCCGTGGGCGGCTACTTTGCCTGGCGCGGGCGGGCGGGACGCCCAACACAGCCTGTGGTCAGCGTTCCCGCTGCCAAGCCTTCCGTCGCCGTCCTGCCGTTCCAGAACCTGAGCGGCGACCCGAACAACGAATATTTCAGCGACGGAACGACCGAGGAGATCATCACCAAACTTTCCAAGATTCAAAATCTCGACGTCGCATCACGCATGGCTGTGGCACGCTTTAAAGGCACGCAGGAAGACGTGAAGCAGATTGGCAAAGAACTCGGTGTCCGTTACATCCTGGAAGGCAGCGTGCGCAAAGCCGAGAACCGCGTGCGCATTTCCGCGCAACTCCTGGACACCTCCACCGGGTTCAATCTGTGGGCCGAGGATTTCGACCGCGACTTAAAGGACGTTTTCTCCGTCCAGGAAGAAACCGCCCTCAAGATCGCCGACGCGCTGAATCTCAAACTGACTCCCCAGGAACAGCAGGCCGTCGGGCGGCGGTACACCCAAAATGTCCAGGCCTATGATGCCTACTTGCGAGGCCTCGCCGCGTGGAGAGATTTTTCGGACGTGCCGGAAAAGATGGAAGCCGGTCGCAAGCAATTCGAGCGGGCCTTGCAGCTTGATCCTCGATATGCCCCTGCCCTCGCGGAACTGGCAAATCTCGAAGGCCTCTACTACCGCGACGTGGAGGCAAGTAAGTCCCACTTGGACCTGGCCGAGCAGTATGCGCAACGTGCCCTTGCTATCGACCCGAGCCTGGCCGAGGCGCACATCGCGCAGGGACGGGTGTATATGGTCCAGTTTCAGTATGCGCGCGCCGCCGATGAACTCCGACTGGCCACCCGCTCTGACCCAGAAAATTCTTACGCATGGGACAGCCTTTCCTGGGCGCTGGGCTACCTGCAACCTCCGGATGGGCCTGGCGCGGAGGAGGCCGCCCGCAAGGCGCTCAGTCTCGCGCCGGGTTCCTCCTCCTACTACTACCACCTCGGTCGAGCGCTCCTCTTGCAGGGACGCTATGAAGATGCCATCGCAGCATTCGAGCAGGGTCGCCCGTTCAGCCCGGAGTCACACCTTCCTGATCTCGGGCTCGCCCAAGTAGCTTTGGCGCAAAAGCAATTCGACCGCGCTGTTAGCCTTCTGATGAACCAAAAAGAGTCCGTCCGCAATACACCGATTGTTCTTTTTAATCTAGGGTCCGCTTATGCTGGCCGGGGAGACACGGAGCAGGCGCTTGCAATCCTCGAGAAGGCGCTTGCCCGCGGCTACCGTGATTGGGCGGCCATCGACGCCAGCCCCTATTTCGATTCCCTGCGTTCCGACCCGCGTTTCCAGAAACTCCTCAAGAAATATCGGCAGTGATCCCCGAATCGCGATTCCACTACACCCAACCCGGTAATCTTGATTCTTTTTCGGGGCAGGGATAGCATGCCGCCGTTCTGCTGCTACTCTGTATAGCCGAGAGTTTCGCGCCCAGAGAAACCAATGACGCTCGTCACCACGCGCCCAACCATCAAACCCCTCTGCACGCGCCACCACGCCAGCATGATCCTGGCCGAGTTTGGCGAGCAGACCGGCGTTACCATCCACGCCTACAAATGCGGCCAGGCAGACTGCACTCGCGCCTACAATTCCTCGCAAGGTTATTTCGATCTCGTGGATGAAGGAGTGATGCTCCTCCAGATGGAGCAGCAGGACTGTCCCGATTGTGGCCTCCCCATGTATCTCCGCGCGTTGCAGCCCGATGGGACGGAAACCTGGCGCTGCGCCCAGGTCGGCTGCAAGCATTCTTCGCAATCGTCCGCAAGCGCCTAGCCCCGAATCAGAATTCGGTTTTGTAGGGGCACGACATAGTCGTGCCCCATTTGAGGCGGCGTAATCCGGCTCCCACCACGGGCAGCCACGGTCCCGTCTTGAAGTCCCGGGACCGCGCCGGCCTTTCTTCCTGCGGCGTTCCTCCCTTTACCTCCCGGCCCGTTTGTGCGAATTTTGTTTCCCCAAATCCGCATTCATCAGGAGTCGACATGGAAAAGCACAAGCGTCTCGCGGCTGCACTTGGGTTTGCTGTCGTCGGGGCAGTGGCGGCGGTCGGTTTCACCTCTACGATTCCTGCCGCCAAGGCCGCTCCGCGACCGGGCGACTCCGGCTATCACCTCAAGAAGAAAATCAAGCTGGGCGGCGAAGGCGGCTGGGACTATCTCAACTTCGATAGCGCCACACGCCGCATGTTCATCTCTCGCGGCTCAAAAGTCGTGGTCCTCGACGTGGATTCGGAGAAAGTGGTCGGCGAAATCCCCGACACGCCCGGCGTCCACGGCATCGCCCTTGCGCCCGAATTCAACCGCGGCTTCGTCTCTAA
>JASHRU010000043.1 GCA_030037225.1 Candidatus Acidiferrales bacterium
TTCCAGGGCAGCGGAGAATCACAATTCGCTGGCAACACCGCCCTAGGTAATGCCGCACTTGTAGGTCTAGCTACCGGCACCGGCAATATAGCCATTGGCAGCCTCGCTGGCGAATACCTTCAGGGAACAGATAGCAACAACATCTACATAGGAACGGCGGGCGTTACTGGCGAGTCGAATACCATCCGCATCGGAAACACCGACAGCACATCGGGCCTTCCCCTCCAAACGACCACCTATCTCGCGGGCAATGTGACGGTTCCCGGCACGCTGACGATGGGAGGCGTAATCAACTTTGCGGCGAATCAGACGTTCCCGATTACGGGCGCAAATGGCGGGACGGTGACGAGCGTTATGGCGGGGACAGGTCTCTTGGCCGGTGGGATGGAAAACGGTGTGATCACCAGCGCCGGGACGCTCTCGATTGATCCGACGGTTGTGCCGCTGCTTGCCGCGGCGAACACCTTTACCGCGAGCCAAAGCATATCCGGGGGGCTGACCGTGAGCGGAATGGTGGGCGTTGGGACAATGTCTCCCGGGGCGACGCTGGACGTGAACGGCACGATCAACGCAGCGAACCAATTCAATCTGGGCGGACAGCCGTTTGCGTGGGGCACTCCTTACAACTCGATGGGGCCGAGCGGCGGAAATGTGTATCTCGGGCTTGCGGGGAACCTGGCGAGCACGGGAACGGGCAACACGGGAGCAGGGGCGGGCGCGCTCAGCAGCGTCAACAGTGGGAACTTAAACTCCGCCTTGGGCACAGACGCGCTCGCTGCCAATACGATGGGCAACGACAACTCTGCTTTCGGCACCTTCGCGCTCTCACAGAACAACGTCGGCAGCTACAACTCCGCATTCGGCGTTAGCGCGCTTGGAACGTACGCGGGTGCGAATTCCAGCTCGGGCTATAACACGGCGGTCGGCACCTTCGCCTTGGAGGGCCTGAAAAATGGTAGTGGCAACATCGCGATTGGCAGCCAGGCCGGGGCCAGTCTCGACGGGGGTGAAAGCGACGACATCTATATAGGCAACGCGGGGTATGCGAACGAATCGAACACGATCCGCATCGGCGATCCTACCGCGCAAACGGCCACCTTCCTCGCGGGCAATGTGACCATCGGCACGGCCGCGAATCCGGGCAACCTGGTGGTGAACGGCACGGTCACTTGCACTTCCGGCTGCTCGGGCGGCGGGGGGAGCGGGGTGACGAGCATTACCGCGGGCGCCGGGCTCGTAGCTAGTCCGAACCCGATCACAAGCACGGGCACGCTGACAATCGACACGACGTTGGTGCCGCGGCTCAATACGAGCAATACCTTTGCGGGCACCGTCACGGCGACTTCCTTCAGCGGCAGCGGCAGCGGACTGACGAGCGTGAACGCGACGACTCTCGGGGGCATGCCCGCGAGCGACTTCGCCTCGCTGGAGACCGCGAACCTCTTCAGTGGAAATCAAACTGTGGAGGGCTCGTTCATGGCCATGGGCAACATCACGGCCAGCAGCACAGGCACCGTCAGTGGCGGCACGCTCGAGGCCGCGAACAACTTCAAATTGTTCGGGCTGGAGATTCTCAGCACAACCTTTTCCACGAGCGACGACCTCTTCCTCGGCAACGGCGCCGGAAACGGCAACGCTGCCGGACTGCACGACATCGCGCTGGGCCCCGCCGCTCTAACCGCGCTGACAATGGGCATGGGAGACACGGCGGTGGGGAGCAGTTCCGGGACGCACATTACTACCGGCAACTACAATACAGCGGTGGGATATACGGCCGGGCCGGTCAACTCAGGCACGTACAACTATGCGACAGCGATCGGTGCTCAGGCAGACGTGGAGCAGAGCAATTCGATGGTGCTGGGAGCAATCGCGGGCGTCAATGGATGCAGCGCTCCTTGCAACAACACGATGGTGGGGATCGGAACGGTCGCGCCGATCTCTCCTCTGGACGTGGAACTTAACAGTCCCGGCATAAATGCGGCAGTTCTCACGCTGGGCAATTCCGGCGCCACGCCTCTTGAGAGCGTGTCGTTCGACTTCAACCCTATCGGTTACTCGCTGAGCGGAACCTACAATCCCACGGTCCGCCTGCAGGTGACTGACGACGGGTCGAGCAGCGGGGTCGTTCAGTTTCTGGCAAACAAGCAGGGTGCGGTGAACAATGGCCTGATCTCGACGCTTACGCTGGACGCGCAGGGAAATCTAACTGCCGCGGGGAACATCATAACGTCTGAAATATCGTCGCCGAGTAATCTGACGGTGCAGGCGGGCACGTCTATGTCCTTGTCGTCATCGGCAAATCTGTCGCTGCACGCTGGCACCATTCTCTCCTTGGTGGGGGCCACACAGACTACGATTAGCGGGGGCCTGGTGACCGTCGGAAACCTGTCTTGCTGCCCAACCGTGCTGAATGACAACCTAACGGTGGATGGGTCGCTCACGGTTACCGGCGATGTCATGGTGACCGGCAGCCTTTCGAAAGGAAGCGGCTCGTTCAAGATTGACGACCCGCTGGACCCTGCGAACCAATATCTTTCTCATTCCTTCGTCGAATCGCCGGACATGATGGACATCTACAACGGCAACGTGATGACGGACAAGGACGGCTACGCGACTGTGGAATTGCCGCCTTATTTTGAAGCGCTGAACCGCGATTTCCGCTACCAGCTCACGGTGATCGGACAGTTTGCCCAGGCGATTGTGGAGAAAGAGATCGCGGAAAATCATTTTGTGATTCGGACGGACAAGCCTGCGGTAAAGGTTTCCTGGCAGGTGACGGGAATTCGGCAGGACGCTTTCGCCAATGCGCATCGCATTCCCACAGAGGAACTGAAGCCCGCTGAGGAGCAGGGCCATTACCTGCATCCTGAACTCTTCGGCGCGCCTCCGGAGATGAGCGTAGCCGCGGTCCATCGCTCCGACGCCGTGGCAAAGCAGCCTGTCGCGAGCCAGCCTGAATCCGCGACACAAGACACGAAGGCCGCGCCCGCCGGCGGGCGCAACTAGCGCGCCAAAGAGGAAACGGCAGCGGGTGCCCCTGCCGTGATCGGCCCTCGCGGTGGCCAACATTGACGCGGATGCCTTGTTTTGCGCCAGTTGAACGGCGCACCGGCTAACAGCCTGCCAGCGGCAGGCGGGCCTGTGCTAACAGACAAACTGACCCGCAAGCGCCGCGCCCCGCTGCTTGACATTACTTTCCAGCT
>JASHRU010000044.1 GCA_030037225.1 Candidatus Acidiferrales bacterium
GAGGTTACATCCAGCATGTCGTCGAACGAAATGATTCCCACCTCTCCCAGCCGGTTCAGATTGGGATATTGCCCCGAGAGGCCGTATGCGAATGTTCCCGCGATCGCGTTCTGATTGAACGCCGTCGGGTCCTGCAGCCGCAGGAACCCGCTTCCGATGTCGTGAGCGCCATCGTCGTCGTCGAATTCCGTGACGTCGGCCGAATAGGCCACGCCACGGTACACGCTGCCCACAGCCGCTACCGCAGTGAATTGCACAGGCGCTCCTGTAACAAGCGTGCCGCTGAAGCTCAGGAATGCCCGGTTGTCCGGCCCCACCGCATAGGATCCCGTCACCGCCAGGGCCTCCGCGATTCCGTTCCCGCCGTTGATGTCCAGTTCTCCCGTCAGTGCCCCGACCCCGTCGAAATTCAGGCTTCCCACCACCCCTGACTCGCTCCCTCCGCTTTCGGGGAAGGAACGAACCAACAGCACGTACTGGCCCGTCAGGAGCGCTGCCTGAGTATTCGGAGGCGTCCCTCCAATCACCAGAGTGATCGTGGCCGTGCCCACGTTTTCGTTCGAATCGGTCACGCTGACGCCGAAGGCGTACATGCCCGCGCTCCCGGCCCCCGGTGTGCCATACACATGTCCCGCAGCCAGTGGGGCGGCAGCCGTGCTCGTGAGCGTGAAGCCCGTGGGCAGCGCTCCGCTCGTCATCGCGAATGTGTACGGCGGCGTTCCACCCGTCACCTGAATGTCCGCTCCGTAAGGTACGTCCGCCGCTCCGGCCGGCAGCGTGGTAGTCGAAATTGTGGGACCGACGGGAGCTGTGCCCATCACTGCCAGCACCACGCCCGTCGGCGCCGTCGCATACGTCAGGTTGAACGTGTCGCCCGTTGGCGGAGTTGGAAAACTCGTGGTTATGAACGTGCCCGTCAGGGAAGCCGGCAGGATCAGCACAAACGAATTGCCAGCCGCGGGCGCGAACGCCCCCACGTCGTTTACGCTCAGCGTCGAGCCCGTGATGGTCGCGGCTCCGTTGACGATGAGCTGTGAGTAACCGCCCACTCCGGGAGAAGTTCCCCCCAGGCCCATCGCCAGGAAGCTCGTCGAGTCCAGCGTGAAGGTTCCATTGATGGTCAAAGTTCCGGGAGTGATCCCGCCCGCCGCGCTCGACGTGCCGGGAACCACCACGGCCTCGCTCGTAGCCGAGACATTCCCGTTGATTGTCCCGAACGCTTTCAAGCCCGATCCCGGCAGGCTGACTGTGGCCGCCGTCAGCGTCACTCCCTGATCCACAACCAGGGTTCCCCCAGTAACCGTCAGCGCCGTCAGCCCGGTCTCCGATGAGCCCGCATGGAAACTGAAGGTCGAGTTAGCCACCGTGCTCGTAAGCGTGCCCGGGCCCGTGACGGTGCCGCTCACATCCAGATTGCTCCCGTTGACGACGAGACTGGCGCCCGTGGAAATGCTGATCGCGCCCGCGCTCGTGAGATCGAACCCTCCCGAATACGTGAGCTGGCCCATTCTCACTGCCAGCGTCGCGCCGCTCATGTTCACGAACCCGATGCTCAGTGTCCCGACCTCGGTCGTCGACGGCGAGTACTGGAAAGTTCCCGCGTTGTTGAACACCGGCGCCGGCGATCCCGTTCCGTTCACCGCTCCTGCGTTTTGCATCGAAAACGTGGTTTCCGACTCCTGATTCCACACCGCTCCGTTTTCCAGGAACAATCCTCCGCCGGCCGTCATGGTCACGGCGCTGTTGCTGAATACGGTCGTTCCGATCACCACCGCGCTGCCGCTGTTGATCGATATCCCTCCGCCGGTCGTCAGCGTCCCCGTCAATTGCACGATTCCTCCGCTGAACGTGAACGCCCCGCTCACCGCCACATTGCTGATTCCCTCGAGCGTCCCGCCCGTCGACATCATCATGCTCGCCGCGATCACCGGATTCGTGGCGCTCGAAATGTTCATCGTCCCCGAAGTGATCACAAGCTGGCCCACTGCCGTCACCGGCCCGGTCAGGTTCAGCGTCCCCACGTTCACATGCGTTTCGCCGGTGATGTCGTACGTCCCGCTCACGTTCAGCGTTGCGCTGTCGATCAGAACCACCGTTCCGGCTCCGGTCAGGTTCGAGGGAATGTTGGATGGACTCCCGTTGTTTTCAAACGCGAATACCGCGCCCGATGCCACCGCGTACGTCCCGTTCCCGTTCACCGAGCCAGCCATCGCCCCGGCGCCCCCAATCGACAGAGAGCCCTGTACAGTGACTGTCCCTGTATTGACAAACGGCACCGCGATGGTGGCTGACGCCGTCGTCGAAGCCACGAAGCTTCCCAGATTGTTGAACGCCACTGCCGCGCCGCTGACGTATTCAATGGTCCCGCCGCCCGCCATCGTAAACGTCGTTCCCGCCGCCTGGTTCCACACCGCGCCGTTCTCCAGGGCCAGTTGGGCGGTGCCGGGAATAGTGACCGACGCATTTGCGTTCACGGTCCCGCCGTTCACCGTCGGGCCCGTCCCGTTGCTCAGCGTCACTGCGCCGCTGAACGTGGTCGTCGGTACGCTCAGCGTTCCTCCCGACCAGGTGACCGCCCCGCTCACCGTGAGCGGCGCCACCCCCATCATCGTTCCGCTGGTGAAATTGAACGCTGCCAGCGACGAGGGAGACGTGTAGGCGATTGTCGCTCCTCCCGCCAGATCCAGCGTTCCCATAGAGGTCAGCGAATTGATGGTCTGCGTTCCGCTGCCGAGCGTCACCGTGTAGGCCGCCCCGATGCACACATTGTCCATCGCCCCCGGCAGCACAAACGTGCTCCAGTTCAACGCATCCGTCCACAGGCCGTCCCCCGCCACCCCAGTCCAATTGTCGGAGCAGGGTCCCAGGCCGGTGGCCAGCGTCAAAACCGCCGTTCCCGGCGACGACGTGTACGAGGGCGTCGCGTTTGTGCCCGTGGGCAGCGAAAATATGTCCAGCGTGCCGAACGAGCCCGTGAGCGTGCCAGACCGGATGAACGTGTAGCTGTTTCCCGCGGCCGCAGAGGCCGGCAAAAACGTCTCAAGGGTCCCAGCCAGCATCGTCGTTCCTGTCACCAGCAGTTGCGAGTATCCCGTCACCGCCACAGTCGAAAACACCGACGGGACGAACATTCCGCCGCTACCCTGCGTGTAGTTCCCCTGGATGGTCAACTGCGGAAGACCTGGAGCGAGCGTCACGCTTCCCGCGCTGTTGACCACGTTCCCCACAATGATTCCGCCGCTCGTGAGTGTGGCATTTGCCAGCAGGTTCACCGTGTTGGCCATCAACGTCGCGTTGCCGATCACGAGCGTAGTCGTGTTGCTCGTGCCTCCCACATTCAACGTGCCCAGCGGCGCGGGGGGTGGATAAAGAATCGTGAATCCCACCAGTCCGGAACCCGTGCAGTTGACCGTCCCGCCTGCGCCCGGCCCCGGCCCGCCGAACACGCCGGTGATCTCGGTCGTTCCTCCACTCAGGTTCACCGTGCTCGCCGCATCCACCAGAAAGGTTCCCGCGCTCGTGAAGCTGCCCGTCACCGAGAGCATCCCCGACGTCATCGTGGTGATGCCGGAGATCGACATGCCCATTCCCGACGACAGCGTCGTGGCGCACCCCGACCCGCACGTAGTGGTCCCAAGCACGTTCAGAGCCCCGCCGCTCATCGTGTTCGTGCCCGAAAGCGTCAGGCTCCCGGGAACTACCATCGTTCCCCCGCTCGGAAACGTCAGCGTGACGCCGCTCAACTGCGTGCTGCCGTAGAAAGTGTTCGAGCCGCTGCCCAGCGCGAGTGTCCCGGAAAGCGTCGCGGCCCCGTACACTTCCACTGCGCCCTCCTCCACCCCCAGCGAGCCGCCAGTCCACGTCAGCGTTCCGATGCTTACTATCCCTCCGGTATCATTCAGCGTTCCGCCGCTCTGGATGGTCAGGTTCGTGAATCTGCCCACCGTGGTCAGTGTTCCGCCGCTTTGAATGGTCAGAGTTCCAAACACGTAGGCCGTATTGACCGTGGAGCTCGCGTTCAACGTAACCGAAAAGCCGGAGGGCACGCACACCGTATCCGTGGATGCGGGAACTACGCCTGTGCTCCAGTTGCCCGCCGTGGTCCATTGCGAGTTCCCCCCGTCTCCATTCCAGGTGATTGTGCAATCCGTGCTGGAAAAACCAGTCCCGGTCAGCGAGACGGTTTGCGGGCTACCGGACGCGTTGTCTGTGATCGTCAGCGTCGCGGTATTCGTGCCCGCGATGTAGGGCTGAAACTGGACGTTTACGGAGCACGCTGCTCCCGGCTGCAGAACAACGGAACAGGTACCGCTCGTCAGGTTAAAGCTCGCCGCATTCGTCCCCGAAACGACCACGCCGGTTATCTCGAGCGGTACGATTCCCCCGTTGGTGATCGTCACCCCCATGTTCGACGACCCCGTGGTCGCGGTCGATCCGAACGTAAGCGATGTCGGGCTCACCACCGCCACCGGTCCCGCCCCTCCCACAATCCGGACCCGGTTGTTCAACGTATCGGCGATATAAAGGATTCCGCCGCCGCCCACCGCCAGCGCCGTCGGTGAGCTGAGCTGTGCGCTCGTGGCCGTACCGCCGTCTCCGCTGAACCCCGGAATCGGCGTGCCCGTGGTCATGTTCGTCAAAGCGGGGTCACCAGCAACCGTGTTGATATCCATGTTGCTCACGGTGACTTCGCGCACCAGATTGTTGTCCGTGTCGGAGATGTACACGTTGCCGGAGCTGTCCACCGCCAGTCCCGCTGGCCGGTTCAGCTCGGCGCCCGAGGCCGGTCCGCCATCGCCCGAGTAGCCGCGCGTTCCGGTTCCTGCAATCGTGCTGATGGTTCCCGGCGCACCCGCGCTTACGGCTACCGCGCGCACGCGATTGTCCTTCGTATCCGCGATGTAGAGATTGTTCGACGTCGGGTCGTAAACCACCGCGTTCGGCGAGTTGAACATTGCGCTCGCGGCCGGGCCTCCGTCTCCGCAAGCGGACGTGGCCGACGCACACGCCGATCCCAATGTCCCCGCGAACACGGCAATATCCGCCGGGCTTGCCGTGTTCACCTGCCAAACCACATTTGCGCTCGGATCCGCGATGTACACGTTGCCCGACGGATCCTCCGCCACTCCCGACACATTCGTCAGTCCCGCGCTGGTCGCTGGGCCCGCCGGGCCCAGTCCCGGGACGCCCAGTGTCCCCGCTATCGTGCTCACCGTTCCGTTGTCGACCTGGTTTCGAACGGCGAAGTTCTCCGAGTCCGCGATATAGAGGTTTCCGTTGGTGTCCGCCACGAGTCCCTGCGGGAAATTCAGCTCCGCCGATATGCCCGTTCCTCCATCCCCGCTTTGCCCCGGAATTCCCGAACCGGCGATGGTCTCAATCGTCGCGACACCACCCGCGGAGAGCCGTATCACATCGTCTCCGTAGTCGCTGATATAGAAGTCTCCATCCAGCCCAAATGCGATGCCGTAGGGCAGCGCCAAAGTCGCCGACGTCGCAAATCCGTAGTCGCCGATATTGTTGTTGCCAGCTACCGAATTGATCGTGCCGCCGGAATTTACCTGCCGGACCCGATGGTTGATCGTATCCGCGATGTACAGATTGCCGGCGCTGTCTCCCGTCAGCCCGAACGGCTCGGAGAGCGTGGCGCTCGTCCCCGGCCCCGTATCGCCGCTGAATCCCGCGAGCGGGAAACCGGTCTGCGGGCTGGTGGCGCTCGTCACTCCGACCACCGTGTTGATATCTCCTCCCACCGTGAACTCGCGGATGACGTTGTTCGCCGTATCGGCCACGAACACGTCGCCTGACCCGTTCACAAACAGGCCCATCGGATTATTCAGCGTTGCTGAAGTCGCCAGGCCTCCATCACCCGAATAACTCCCGGTAAGGTGGCCCACCGCGCCGCTGCCCGCCACCGTGTAGATGTCGCCGGCCACAAACCCCGTCGCGGGCGTGCACGCCACCGCCGTGTTTGCGCAGGGAATTTCGCGGATGCGCTGGTTCGTCGTATCCGCGATAAAGACGTCGCCGGATGCGTCCACCCACACCGCGTTTGGCTGGTCCAACGTCGCGGCCGTAGCCGCGCCGCCGTCGCCGCTGAAAGTCGCCGCGCCCGTCCCCGCGAGCAGCGTCACTACGCCGCCGCTCACCAACCGGACCTGGTTGTTCTTTGTGTCCGCGATGTACACGTTTCCGGAGCCGTCCACGGCCACGCCCTGCGGCGAGTGCAGCGGGCACGACGTCGGCGCGGAGCCATTGGTGCAGGTTCCCACCTGCGATCCCGTGCCTGCGAAGGTCGTGATGGTTCCGCTCGAAATGTGCCGGATTACGTTGTTCGCGGTGTCGGCGATGTAGATATTCGCGCCCGCCGCATCCACCGCGATTCCCTCAGGCGCGTCGAGTGACGCGGAAGTGGCCGCGCCGCCGTCGCCCGTGTACCCGCCCGTCCCATTACCCGCCAGAATCGTCAGGTTCCCCGATGTATCGATCTTGAAGACGTATCCTGTGGGCGTGACCGCGTAGACGTTTCCCGAGCCGTCTTCCGCCACTGCTGTAATCGGCCCGATCGAGGTCTGGAGCGCCGGCCCGTTCGCGGGCGCGCCTCCGCCAAAGAGCGTGGTGATGGCGTTCTGCGCGGCGAGGGGAGGAGTGAGAGCGAGGAATAGAAGTGCGGGAAACAGGAATCGACGCAAGCGCTTCGCTGCCATCTGCCCAAGCCTCCACCCCGATGGATTCCGAACGGGAGCGACGGACGGTGCCCTTTCAGGCGGGTTGTTCTTTCCTAGGTGCGCGGACTGGGGCGGCCGGGCCAGGCCAATTTCCCGTCGATCTCCCTGCCTAGCGAGGCGAAATGCTACCCCCGCGCGCCGAACGGCGCAAGAAGGAATGGCCCGCCGCTGGTCCTCGCCGCGCCCACAGCCACTACCTACGCGTCCGCGCGGTTTCCGGTCCTGAAGTGCATCCACGCCAGCCAGGCCATCGCCGCCACCATCCCGCACCATCCCAGCGTTCGCGTCACACCGGCGATTTCGCGGTCGTGGATCAGCACTCCCCAATGGCTGAACAGAAAATTCCAATCGTGCTCGACCGTATCGCCCACTCCCACCAGCGGCAGCTCCATGACGCGGGCATCCGCCATGTAGGTGGCGATGTACAGCAGATTCTCCGAGCACCAGAACGCCGCAAACGCCACTCCCGCCGTCTCCCCGCGGAGCGCGAAGTAAATCCCCACTCCCAGCGGCACCAGCAATTCTCCCAGCGTCCCGCCGAGCATCATGATCGTGTGGCCGAACCACGTGAAGAACATGTGCCCCGCCTCGTGGAATACCAGGTTCACATGGTCGATTGCCAGGAAGCCTTCCGTATCCCGCGCCGCATACCACAGGAACAGTCCGTAGGCCACGAGCCAGGCGACGAGCGCCCCGCGCGACACCGGCTTCCACTCCACCGCATTCCATTCTTCGAACATGCGGCGATTCTAATCTGCCGCCGCCCCGCGCGCCCTTCCGGTTTGCGTCCCCGTTCCCGGGCCGAAACCCCCGCGAGAATCGGGCCCGATTCGCTGGTTGCTCCGAGCCGAGGCGGCCAGCGTACAACTCGGCTGCCGTGCCACCGCCCTCCGATTCCGCACGCCACTCTCGGGACGAGGCACCGCACTCGTCCTCGGTCACAGCACACCACCCTTCCACTACACAGATTTTTACTTGACTTGCCCGCACCCTCGACTCATCGTCTAAGAGTCCTGATAATTCTCCCGGCTTCGTCGAGCGGGAGCGTCTGTCCCCTTCCCTGCCCTGCAGGCGCGCCGCGGAACGGAGGAGTTTGTGCTTCGCCGATTCGGAATTCTGGCGGCTGCTTGGGCTTTCGCCGCCGTCTTCCACTTTGGAGTCTATTCGCAAGCCTCCGGCAGCCCGGGTGCCGCGCGCGACCTGATCACGCAGCCAATAGACGAATCCAAACTCGTCGTTCTGCGCGGCAATACCCGCCCCGAAGCCCGCCCGCAAAACGATCGTGGGCCGGTTCCCTCCGGCTTCGAGCTCGATCACATGCTTCTGCAGTTGCGCCGCCCGCCCGAGCTCCAGCAGTCCTACGACACGTTCGTGGAGAGCCTCACCAGCGGCGGCTCGCCCAACTTCCACCAGTGGCTGGCCCCCGCCGAGGTCGGTACCAGCTACGGCCTGTCCGATTCCGACCTGCGCAAGATTGAGCGCTGGCTGGAGTCGCACGGCATCCGGGTGAATTACATCTATCCCAACCGCGTGGTCATGGATATTTCCGGAACTGCGGAGCAACTGCGCGAGGCCTTCCACACCGACGTGCACTTCCTCGACGTCAAAGGCGTGGCGCACATCGCCAACTGGAACGATCCCGAAATCCCCGCTGCGCTCGCTCCCGCCATCGCCGGCATCGTTTCCATTCACGATTTCCGGCCGCACCCCGCGGTCAAGCCGCGCGCGCAGTACACCTACACCGACGCAAAGGGCACCTGGTATGCCGTGACGCCCGCGGACCTCGCCGCGATCTACAATTTCAATCCGCTCTTTACGCAGGGCATCACCGGCGCCGGCCAGACGATCGCCGTGCTCGAAGATAGCGATCCCTACACGCCGACCGGCGGCGTCGATACCGCCGACTGGACCACCTTCGAAACGGAATTCAAGCTCACCCAATATGGCGGCAGCGTTTCCATCATCCATCCGGACTCCGCCGGCAACTGCACCGACCCCGGGGATAACTCCGACGACGTCGAGGTCGAGCTCGACATGCAATACTCCTCGGCCGCCGCGCCCGGCGCCGCCATCCAGGTGGTCACATGCAGCAGCAGCAGGACCACCGACGGCGTGCTCTTTGCCCTCGAAAACATCGTCGCCGCCAGCCCGCACCCGTACATCCTCAGCATCAGCTACGGCGAATGCGAACCCAGGAATGGTTCCACTTCGAACGCCGCTTTTTCGTCGGCCTATGAAACTGCCGTGTCGGAGGGCATCTCCGTGTTCGTCTCCACCGGCGACGAAGGCCCCGCCAGTTGCGACGCCGACGAGTCGGTGGCTTCTCACGGAATCAACGTGAGCGGCTGGGCCTCCACACCGTACAACGTGGCCGTCGGAGGCACCGATTTCGGCGACACGGTTGCCGGCGCCAATTCCACCTATTGGAGCGCCACCAACAGCACAGTGCTTCAGTCCGCCATTGGCTACATTCCGGAAATCCCGTGGAACGATTCCTGCGCCGGCGTTCTCCTGTTCACTTACAAGGGCTACAGCGAGGGCTACGGCTCCAGCGGCTATTGCAACAACGGAACCGGCGAAACCGACTACCGCACCACCGCGTCTGGCAGCGGCGGGCCCAGCGGCTGCGCTACCGGAACGGCGAGCGTCTCCGAAGAAGTGAGCGGTACATGCGCCGGCAATCCGAAGCCTTCCTGGCAGTCGGGCCTGTTCGGAAATCCCATGGACGGTGTCCGTGATCTGCCCGACGTCTCGCTCTTTGCCGCCAACGGCGTTTGGGCGCACTTCTACATCTTTTGCTACAGCCACACCGGCGTTGATTTCGGTGGCAATCCCTGTACCGGCACGCCCGACCCCACCGCACCCTCCAACCCCACCTGGTTCGCCGCCGGCGGCACATCCTTCGCCACTCCCATCATGGCTGGCATCCAGGCGCTGGTGAACCAAAGGACCGCCGCGCTTACCATCTCGCCCATCCCCGGGCAGGGAAATCCCAATCCCGTTTTGTATGCCATTGCCCAGGCCGAGTACGGCACCTCCGGCAATACGAATTGCAATTCCAGCGCGATTCCGCTGCCGCGCCGCGGAGTGGCGACGGACTGCGTCTTCTATGACGTTACACAGGGCGACATCGACCTCAACTGTACTTCCGGATCGGCGAACTGCTACGCTCCGGGCGCTGCCACCCTCCAGGGAGTTCTGGCCACCGGAACCGTCTCCGGGCTGACCGTTTCCACCGGCGGCTCGGGCTACACCACCGCTCCGTCCTGCACCATCTCCGCTCCGCAGAACTCCGCCGCCTACGATGGCTATTCCGGAGGGGTGCAGGCCACGTGCACCGCAACAATTAGCGGCGGAGCAGTCACCGGCGTCACGCTCACGAATGCCGGGGCCGGTTACGCGCCCAATCCCACGTGCACGTTTTCCGGCGGCGGCGGAACCGGCGCAGCGTGCACGGTGAACGGCGTGACCGATGCGGCCTTTCAGCCTTCCTTCCCCGCCACTTCGGGCTGGGATTTCGCGACCGGAATCGGTACGGTGAACGCCTACAACCTGGTATTCAGCACCGTTTGGGCGCAGGGCCCCTAGAGGCTTCGCGCCGTCACATTCCGCGATGAACGTCATGAACCTTTCCACCCACTCTAAATTCTGCTGGTGCATCCGGCTGCTTCCTCTCGGCGTCATCGCCACGACCGTTGTCGTGACGCCGCTGAGACCGCAGGCCGCTCCCATCGGCATCCCCGACGACTGGTCGCACCACCACGTGGTGTTCTCCGCTGCAGGGAGCGCGGCTGAAGCCCTTCGCAACGGTATGTACGCGCGTTGGACCGCGATCGTGAGCGATCCGCGATACCAGCTGCAGCAGAGAAAGCGCGCAGCCGCCGCGGCCGCAGGCGCGAATGCGCGTTTCGCCGCGCCTATTCCGGAAGAAATCGAGAATGATGAGCCTGCGGCCGCTTCGCCGGAGCCAGAGGCCACTGGCACGGATCCACGTCTCGCCCGAGGCATCTTTCCGGCCTTTCCCGTCGGCGGCGAGACTAAGAAACCGCCTCGACACGTGCACCACGGACGCCACCACCGCCAGCACGCGGCGAGCGACCTTCTGTTGGACTGGAGCGAAAACATGGGCTCCGGCGCGACGGTCGGAATGGGAATGTTCGCCACGAAATACTCGTTCGGCGTCTCTGCCGCCAACTGCGCCAGCGACCCTTCCCCCGACTTCGTCGTCTACAACACCGGCCTGGCTGGCACCGGCACGGTGGGCAGCACTCAGGCCAGCATCGTCGCCTACGACAACCTCTACTCCAGCTGCACCGGCACCGTCCCCTCCGTGTACTGGGCCTACGACACCGCTGGCGGCAAGATCGTTACCTCGGCCACGTTTTCTCTCGATGGAACGCAAGTCGCCTTCGTGCAATCCTCCGGCACCACGGCAAGCCTGGTGATTCTCAAATGGGCCGCTTCTTCGCTGTACTCGGCCAGCTCTCCGGACGTACTATTGAACACTGCCGCGACTTCGTATCGCTCCTGTATGGCCCCCTGCATGACCGTGATCTCGTTCAGCAACGGCGCCAACGACACCGGCTCTTCTGTGTACGAGAACTACGCCGCCGACGTGCTTTACGTGGGTGACGACACGGGCTACTTGCACAAATTCATCGGCGTTTTCGGTGGGACTCCTGCCGAAGCCGGCTCGCCCTGGCCGGTGAGCGTCAGCACGGGTGGCGAAGGTCTTTCCTCGGCGGTCGTTGATCCCTCCACCGGAAACATTCTGGTGGGCGACTATCTGATCAGCAGCTCGCCCAATTGCGCCACCGCAGGCTGCGGCTATTTCTATAACGTAAATCCATCCACAGCGACTGTGGTTCGTTCCGCGCGCCTCGATTACGTCTATGGCCTCGTGGATGGGCCGCTCGTGGACGCCAACGCCGCGACAGCCTACGTGTTCGTGGGCGCCGACAGCGGCTTCGAGTCCTCCTCCTCCCCATGCGGTTCTCGCGTTCCCTGCAGTGGCGTCTTCCAATTCTCCACTTCGTTTTCTTCGGGAGCGTCGGGCACGGAGGCTCGTACCGGCATGGGGTACGAGTTCATGCTCTCCGGTACCTTCGACAACCAACTTTTTACGTCGGCAAATCCATCGAGTCCCACCGGGAATCTCTACGTCATCGGCGATACCGGCAGCGCGAACAACACGCTCTACCAGATTCCCATCGCCTCCAACGTGATGGGCACGCCGGTCACAGGTCCCGCCATCAGCGCCAATTACACCAACGGCTACATGTCTGCAGGCATGGGGCTCACCGAAATCTTCAACGGCACCGACGACTACATTTTCACGAGCGCGCTGATCTTCGCTGCGCCCCCGGCCTGCACCAGCAGTCTGGCGGACGGCTGCGTGATGGGCTTCAACGTCACCAGCGGCACGATTTCCCCCTCCACCACACCCATCGGCGCCAGCACCGAAGCGGGCGGTGCGAGCGGCATCATCATCGACAACATCGCCGTCGCGGGCTCCAATATTTACTTCACGCCGCTGGCCAATCAGCTCTGCACGACTTCGGCCAGCACCGGCGGCTGCGCTATCCAAACTTCTCAGTCCTCCCCATAACCGGGCTGCACTCCTATCCCGGGCTGTAATAGAATCGCGGGACCTTCATGGCTCGAAGCTTCAAGTTCGCTCTCGTGCCGCTCGCGGCTGCTCTGCTCGCTGCGCTTTCGGCGTTCCCACAGCAGTCCGCTCCGGCCAAGCCCGTCAAATCTACAGAACTCCCGCGCGCTCCCGTTTCCGATCTGGTCGCGCGTATCCTCGAAGACGAAGCCCGGCTCGACAACGCGCGCCGACTTGCTTCGCTCGCCGTCACTCCCGAGGAGCGCCAGCTCGCCCAGAAAACTGTCCGCCTCGCGGATCACCAACTCGAGCTCGCCTTCCTCGTAGCTCTCCGCCGCGCAGCCGACAACCCTCCCTCGCCCACTCCGCAACTTGCTGAGCTCGATGCCGCGGTCAAAAAGCTGCAGGGCGAAGTGGACGATGATCAGACCGCCGTCGACGGCCTCAAGAAAAAACTGGCCCGCACGCGCGGCCGACGCAAAGAAGCCGTCGAGGCACAGCTCGAAATGGAGCAGGCCAAACTCGATCTCGCCACCGACGAGCTCGCCGACGCACACGAAGATCTGACCGATGCCGGCGGCGATCTGAAAAGCCAAATCGAGCGCCTGCAAGCCGAGCACACTGCCGCCGAGCAGTCTGCCGCAGCTTCGAACGCCTCCTCCGCCCCCGCCGCTTCCTTTGCAGCCCCCTCCGACACGCTTTTGGGCCATCTCAGCCTGTGGATGACGCTGCACTCGCTCCGCAAGCAATTGGAAGCGGCGCAATCCGACGCGCTCGACGCCGTCGAAACCCTGCGCCAGCCGCTTGAAGCCGCGGAAAAAGAAAGCACGGCCCAGGCCGCCGCTCCGCCCGGCTCCATCACGCTTGAAATGCTCCAGCGCCAATCGCGCATTCAGAAAAATCTGGCCAGCGACAAACTGCGCATCCGCGATATGTCCGAGCTTGCAGCCACGTACGGCAAATGGGACGCGCTGGAATCCTCCCGCCAGAGGGAAGCCACGCGCAGCCTCATTTTTTCCGCGCTCTGGATCGCGCTTATCGTTCTCGTCGGCATCATTTCCAGCCGCATCCTGCACCGCCTGTTCGAGCGCATGACCGAAGACCGCCGTCGCCTGCACACGCTTCGCACGCTTTCCCGTTTCGGCGTGCAGGCCGTTTGCCTGGCCCTGATTCTTCTCGTCGTGCTCGGTCCGCCCAGCCAGTTGGCTACGCTGGTGGCGTTCGCGGGCGCCGGCCTGACGGTCGCGCTCAAGGATTTCATCGTCAGCTTCATCGGCTGGTTCATGCTGATGGGAAAACACGGGGTGCACGCCGGCGACTGGGTCGAGATCAACGGTGTCTGTGGAGAGGTGTTGGAAATAACCGTCTTTCACACCGTTGTGCTCGAAACGGGCGCCTGGACCGATCCCGGGCATCCCACTGGCCGCAAGGTAACCTTCAACAACGCCTATGCTATCGAAGGCCATTACTTCAATTTCACCACCTCCGGCCAGTGGCTCTGGGACGAAATCGAATTCCTCGTCCCGTCCGGCGAGCATCCCGATAGCGTGGCCGACTCCGTCCTGCAAAAGGTGACCGCCGAGACCGCGGCCAACGCCCATCTGGCTGCGCAGGAGTGGAGCGCGCTGGCTCCCAAATCCGATTCGGCGGCCGGCGGAGGCGCGCCCGCCGTCTCCGCCGCGCCGGTATTGAATGTGCGCCCCTCCGGCTCCGGAATCACCGGCAGCATTCGCTACGTGACGCGCGCGAACGAACGGTTCCAGACCCGTTCGCGCTTGTATCACGTGATCGTCGAGACGCTGCATACTCGCGCCGTTTCCTAGCACTCGCTCGCCGCGGCCGCCTGATTTCACGCTCCGCACGCGCATTCATTTCGCCAATCCGGCGGAGCAGGCGCCGGTGTCGAAAAGCGCGTCGATGCCGCACAAGGACGTGAACATCTGTTTCAATTCTCTAGATTCGACTCCGTCATTGGGCTTTACCCATGTGCGCTTCGAGAAATGCCAGCACATCGTCTGCCCAAGCACCCGGAGTGGTGCAAAACCCCCAGTGCCCATCCTGGTGCGTTTGTCCCCAGGCCGGATAAATCTTCGACTCTAAATCCACGTGCTTCTTTTTCGCTTCCTTGCTCAGATCATGACTGGGACCCAGACTGTAATCGTTCTCGGCTTGCAACAGGAAAATGGGCGCCCTGGCCTGTTCGACCGCGCGCCTTAAGTGGTCCACGAGAATCGCATTGCGGCCCCACCACATTGCTCCCGGGGCGAAGGGAACCAGCGCCTTCACGCCCTCGACTCGTTCTCCCGTCAGCAGTGTTTCGATCCCGCCGTAGGAGCATCCGGAAATGGCGATGCGCCCGGAGGCGACGAACGGCTGCGCCCGCAGATAATCGAGCGCGGCAATCACATCGCCGGTTTCGTCCTCCAGCACCTTGACCATGCGGTACGCCCGGTGGCGCAGAGGTTCCGATTCGATCAGGTTCTGGATGTAATCGCCGGGGGAACGGCCCTGGCCCCGGCGGTGCGGCACAAAAAACACGTAGTTGTGCGCGGTATAGAAAGCGGCCAGAGCAGGCTGGGAGCCCGGCAGCCTCTCGCTTCCGTGATTCCAAACAATCGCGGGAAACGGGCCTGTGCCTTGCGGCTTCCATAAGAAGCCGTGCAGCTCGAGCTTGCCGCTGGGAAATGTGACCTCGTCAGGCTCTGCGATTTCGGTGTTGGATTGCGCGGCAGCAATGGAGGCAAACGCGGACAGCGCTGCCGCGTAAGCGAGCCAACGGCGCGAGAGCGATTTGCTGCGGCTCATCTCATGGCGCTCCGAGCATGGCTCCGTCCGCGAGTGACGTGTGCATCGGGCAGGCACAGGTTTTTCATGTCCGGTTTTCCCGCCTGCCTACGCGTGCAGTTCCTTGCGATGAATCCACTGCACGCCGGACCCCGGCCGGGCCACGGCTACATCAATCGGTCCTCCCACGCCAGCCACGGCGCCTAGTTGCATCGCGATGCCGGCGGTAAATTTCTGGATCGTAGTGGTGACCTGAATCATGCCCACCGCGAAGTCAATCGCGTCTTGCAGGTTCATCATGTTCCAGGCGACCACGTAGGTGAGGCCATCGAGTTCCTTCTTTGCGGCGCCCGCCTGATTTGCTCCCTTGACGAAAGGCAGATTCAGGGTTCGCGGGTCGTAGCCGTTGATGATTCTGGCGACCACGTCCGCCTGCCCGATCCACCACGGCCCGGGTGTGTTTGTGGTGCGGCCGGGAGCCATCGGCGCCGAGGCCGAGGGCACGTCCACCTGGAACAGAAGTCCCACCCGGGAGCCGGGATCGTAACCGGCCACTATGAAGTTCAAGGCTGCCATCCCCGCGGGCACCGCAGAGGCAGGAGCTTGCGAAATTTGGTATTGATAAGCGGCATTGAAGTGGCTCCAGAGCAGCCCCGCAATCCCCTGCACGCCCGCGCCAGGAGGAATGCTCGGTTTAAAGTCGTCCATCAGGCTTGCGATATTGCGCATCATCAAAGTCCCCTGCGGTTGTAAGTAGGCCCATCCCGCCGTGACGGCCAGCACGGTATCCGTGAGCACAAACACTTTGTTCCCGCTTTCGGACGCGACCCGGTTCACGCCTCCAACCACCTGCGTTTGCCGGCTCTCACCGGCCACAATAATCCCTTCGGGGGTCACGACGGCGACGCTGAGGCTCATGGCGAAGTCTCCAGTCTTTGGGTTGACGAAGCCTAGCGGAATCGCCCATTGGTGACAAGGCGGGGGGTGCGTCCCGCCGGGCATTAGTTTGCTGGGGCATTCTTCTCGTCCTTCTTAAGAACCGCAGGGCCAGCTTCTTCGAGGGCCGCGGCGTAGAACCGGCGGATGAGTTTTTCGGCGCCGGATTTGGAGACGGAGGCTTTGACCGTGACTTTGAGCGCTTTTTCGAGATTGGGAGCGGGCGAACGGCGGGTCTCTTCCCAGCCGATTTTGCTAAGCGTCTGCAAGAGGATTTGGGACATGTAGGTGAGGATCGCGGCGCGACGCGGATCGAGACGGCCATCGGCAAGCTGGACGTAAGCGTTGGCGACGGTGGCGTTGATGGCGGCGGCGCTGCGGAGATCCGTGAGCGGGCCGAGGAGTTCCGCGGCGAGCGGCAGGACCGGGGCGTGATCGAGGTCGCGGAGTTCCTGCTGGGCGTGGTGGTCGCAGAGTTCGGGGTGGTCGGGAGAACGGAACATGCGGCAATGGCGGCCGTCGGAAGTGCGATAGAGGCAGTGGCTAGTGGTTAGTGGCTGGTGGTTAGTGGGGGAAACCGCCGAAGCGTGGTCAGAAAGAGGCAAGGAAGCAGGGATGGAGGAGAGAGAGGAATTGGAGGAGGCGACCGCAGCAGTAGGAGCTGGGGATGTGGAGGAAGGGTGGGATGGTAACGGGGGAAGCTGGGGTGCGGTGGTCGTTGGTTCGAGAGCGGCCTGCTCGGCGGGCGTGAGGATGGGACGAGGGTGCGACAGATGATCGATGCGGGGCGAAATGAAATATCTGCGTG